>DXEN01000077.1 GCA_019114945.1 Candidatus Parabacteroides intestinigallinarum
TAAGGATTTCAATTTGAAATCTTAAATCTGAAATTTAAAATCTGAAATTTAAAATCTGAAATTTGGATAAATCTATTATCTTCGCGGTTGAATCGGTTCCGCGCGCGTCGTTCGGCGCCGCGGATTAAAAGGGAACCGGGTGGGAATCCCGGACAGTCCCGCTGCTGTGAAGCTCCGAGGAACACCTTGAGACAACTCTTTCGCCACTGGTTTTTTTGAGTGACCGGGAAGGCATCGAGGTGGGAGTCAGTCAGAAGACCTGCCATTCGTTAGGAAAAGCCGCTTTTACTCGTGGGGATTAGGGAAGCGGCCTCGTTACATTATCACCTGGGAAGGAGACATAAATTTGTTGTTAAAGGAGGGGGACGAACGCCCCGTTTTTAAACTGGATGCTAAATGTTCAATGCGTGTATCTCCGCCGAAGTGATTCGCCGGGGGTACATTTTTTTCGTGTCGCGCGCCCGTTCTCGCTTGAAATCCGTAATTTCGCGTGCGTTAAAAATTTGATGGTTATGAGAAGTTTCGCGAGTGACAACAATTCCGGCGTGCATCCCCGGATAATGGATGCGATTATCAAGGCGAATGACAATCACGCGGTAGGGTATGGCGACGACCCGTGGACCGAGGCGGCTACCGCCAAGATACGGGAGGTGTTTGGCGAGGGCGCCGCGCCCTTCTTCCTTTTCAACGGCACGGGGGCGAACTCCGTGGCCCTGCAAGCGGTGACCCGCCCCTTCAATAGCATCCTCTGCGCCGAGACCGCGCATATCAACGTGGACGAGTGCGGGGCGCCCGGACGCCTGACGGGGTGCGCCCTGGTGACGATCCCGACACCCGACGGGAAGTTGACGCCGGAGCTGATCCGTCCGCGGCTGAAGAACTTCGGCGTGTGCCACCATTCCCAGCCCAAGGCGGTGTATATCTCGCAAGTGTCCGAGCTGGGCACGGTCTACACCATCGACGAGGTGAGGGCCATCGCCGACCTGCTACACGCCCACGATATGTACCTGCACATGGACGGGGCGCGCCTGGCGAACGCTTGCGCTTACTTGGGTTGCTCTATGCGCGCCGCGACCGTGGACGCGGGCGTGGACATCCTGAGCTTCGGCGGCACGAAGAACGGCATGATGATGGGCGAGGCGGTGGTGTCGTTCCGCCCGGAGATCACGGCGAACCTGCCCTTCTACCGCAAGCAATCCGCCCAATTGGCCTCGAAGCTGCGTTACCTATCCGCCCAGTTCATCCCCTACCTGACGGACGACCTCTGGCTGGAGAACGCCCGGAAGGCCAACGCCGCCGCGCTGAGGCTGGCGGAGGCGCTACGCCGCTATCCGGCCATCCGTTTCACGCAAAAGGTGGAGACGAACCAGCTCTTCTTCACGCTCCCCACGGAGGCGTTACGGAAATTGCAGGAGCGTTATTTCTTCTATATGTGGGACGAGGACGCGAACGAGGCCCGCTTGGTGACCTCCTGGGACACGACGGACGAGGATATCGCCTCGATGGAGCGAACGCTGGAGGAAATTTTTTGAGTAATTACGAATTATTTATGATTTATGATTTATTTCATGAGCTTGTAACTCATAACTCGTAAATCACAAATCATAAATGGAAAATAATAAATCACAAATCATAAATGGAAAATCATAAATCATAAATGGAAAATCATAAATGAAGAATTACATCATAGTTTTGCTCTTCCTTATCTGCTGGCCCGTCTGGGGGCAGGAGAAGGGCGACGCGGCGGGGGATACGCTCCGCCTCATGAGTTATAACATCCGCAACGGGCGGGGCATGGACGACGCGACCGACCTGCGGCGCGTGGCGGAGGCCATCCGCGAGGCCCGGCCCGACGTGGTGGCCGTGCAGGAGGTGGATAGCGCCACCGAGCGGAGCGGGCGCGTGGACGTGTCGCGCTGGCTGGGCGAGCGCGTCTCGCTTTATCACACCTACGCCCCGGCCATCGAGTTCGAGGGCGGTAAGTATGGCGTGGCCGTGCTGAGCCGGGAGAAGCCTTTACGCGCTTACGCCAAGCCCTTGCCCGGACGGGAGGAGGCGCGCGTGTCGCTCTGGGTGGAGTTCGAGGGATATATCTTTTGTTGCACGCACCTCTCCCTGACCGAGGAGGACCGCGCGCGCTCCCTGCCCCTCTTGCGCGAGGAGGCGGCCCGGGCCGGCAAGCCCGTGTTCATCGCCGGGGATTGGAACGATACGCCCGGCTCGCCTTTCATCCGGGCGCTGGGCGAGGATTTCCGCCTGCTGAACGATACAACGCGGGGCACCTATCCGGCCTCCGCTCCGGACCGGTGCATCGATTACATCGCGGGATACGCGGGCGAGGGCGAGCCTTTCACCGTCCTCTCGAGCGAGGTGCGCGACGAGCCCCTGGCCTCGGATCATCGCCCCGTGGTGGTGGACGTGCGTATCGGGAAAAAAGCGAGATGACGATAAGCGTGGTGGGCAATCAGGTGTGAGAGGGCCTCAAAGCAGCATCTCGTAGTCCACCACGTCCAGCCAGCGTCCGAATTTCATCCCTACGCGCTCGAAGTGGGACACCTTCCGGAAGCCCAGCCGGGCGTGCAGGGCCACGCTCGCCTCGTTCTCCGCCGTGACGCAGGCTATCAGGGCCTTGTAGCCCCTCGCGCGGCATGCCTCGATGAGGCGCTCCATCAGCGCGCGCCCTATTCCCCGCCCCCTGTGCCGGGGCGCGAGGTATACCGTCGTCTCCAGCGTGTACCGGTAGGCGGCCCGTTCCTTCCAGGCGTGCGCGTAGCAATAGCCTATCACCTCGCCGCGCTCCTCGTACACGAGGTAGGGGTAGTCCGCCGCGATCGCGACGACGCGCGCCCGCATCTCCTCCTCGCTCAGCGGCTCGGTCTCGAACGTCTCCACGCCGCGCTCGATGTACTCGTTGTAGATTTCCACGATGGCCCGCGCGTCCCGCGGGGTTGCTTCCCTGATCATATATATCGTTCGTTTTTACGCGATGGTGAAAAAGAGAAAGAGCGCGTGCCAATCCTCGTTTTTGGCACGCGCTCCTCATGTTGTTCAACCAGGATTCGAACCTGGACAAACAGGACCAGAATCTGTTGTGCTACCATTACACCATTGAACAATAGCCGATTTTTGGTGGCGACCCTTCCTCTTTTCCTTCCCTTGCCGGGAAGAAGGGTTGTTCTACCTGGATTCGAACCAGGACAAACAGGACCAGAATCTGTTGTGCTACCATTACACCATAGAACAATGCCTCCGCTCGCAAGAAAGAAGCCCTCTTCCTTCGTTCGCGTCCGCGAAGATACGCGCTTTATTCCATACCGGCAAATATTCTCGCTTCTTTTTTGAGATATACAAAAATTACACCCCGAAATTCTCGCGGTAAAAATCGAGGGATTCCAGGATCGCGTCCTTGGGGACGGATTGGTTGATACGCACGTCGCCCACGTCGCCCAGGAGGGTGAAGCGGATGACGCCGCCCTCGTTCTTCTTGTCGTGGGTCATCAGCTCGTAGAGCGTGTCGTAATCGCCGCAATCGAACGGGAAGGGCGCGTAATACTCCTTGATATAGCGGACCACCTGGCTTAGCTTCTCCTTCGGGAAGCCGCACGAGCGGTGGGATAGGTAGAGCTCGCTCACGATGCCCGCCGCTACGGCGTGGCCGTGCGGGATGGGACGCCCCTCGCGGAAGGAGAGGCTTTCGTAGGCATGGCCCACCGTGTGCCCGAAGTTGAGCGCCTTGCGGATGCCCCGCTCCCGCGGGTCCTCGGCCACGACGCGCTCCTTCACCGCCACGGATTGCCCCACGAGCTGGTTGAGGTAGGCGTAGTTCATCGTGTCGATATCGTAGAGCAACACCCGCGTGTAGTGCTCCATCGAGCTGATGAGCCCGTGCTTGATCATCTCGGCGTAGCCGGAGAGGATATTGTCGCGGTCGAGCGTGCCGAGGAACCGGCAATCGATGAACACGCGGAGGGGCGGGTAGAAGGCGCCTATCTCGTTCTTCAGCCCGTTGAAGTTGATACCGGTCTTGCCGCCTACCGCTGCGTCGACGGAGGCCATCAGGGTGGTGGGTATGTTCACGGTGCGGATGCCCCGCTTGAAGGTGGCCCCGGCGAAGCCCCCCAGGTCCGTCACCATGCCACCGCCCAGATTAACCAGCAGGGATTGGCGCGAGGCGCCCCCCTCGGACAGGTATGACCAAATCCGCGCCAACGCCTCCAGGCTCTTATGGGTATCGCCCGCCTCGGTCGTGATGACCGGCGCCCCTTGGAGCGCCGGGATGCCGCTTATGGCCGGGTAGCATTTCGCGCGCGTGTTCGTATCCGTGAGGATGAACACCTTATCGTAGGCGAGGGAGGCGAGGAACGTTCGTACCTCCGCCTCCAGGTTCTCGCAAATCACCACTTGTCGCTCTTCCATCGTCGCTCCCGTTTTTTATTTGACACCCAGCGCCTCTTTCACGGCGCCCACCGCGATGGAGAGTCCCTCGATGTTCTTTCCGCCCGCCGTGGCGAAGTGGGGCTGGCCACCTCCGCCTCCTTGGATATGCTTGGCGGCCTCTTTCACGATCTTTCCCGCGTGGTGGCCCTCCTTTACCAGGTCGTCGCTCAGCATCAGCATGATGGAGCATTTCGCGTCCTCGACGATACCGGCCACGAAGACGAAGCTACCCGCGGTCTCGGCCTTGATCTGGAAGGCGACGTTCTTCATGGCGCCGGCGTTGCCCTTGCCGATGTATTGCATCACCCGGATGCCGTTGCTTTCCGTGGCTTTCGCCACGATCTCCTCCTTCAGGCGGGCGGATTTCTCCTGGATGTAGTCCTCGATCTGTTTCTTCATCTCGGTGTTCTCCTCGATGGACTTACGCATGGCCTGCACCAAGTTTGGCATGTTGTTCATCAACGAGCGCAACTCGCGTATCAGGTCCTGCTGGGCGAATACGAACTCCTCGGCGTTCTCGGCCGTGACCGCCTCGATACGTCGCACGCCCGCGGCGATGGAACTCTCGCCCACGATGCGCAGGGAGCCTATCATGCCCGTGGCGGGGATGTGCGTGCCACCGCATAGCTCGATGGACGAGCCGTATTTCACGACGCGCACCTCGTCGCCGTATTTCTCGCCGAAGAGAGCCATGGCGCCCAGCGCCTTCGCCTCGGCGATCGGCATGTGCCGGTGCTCTTCCAATGGATAGTTGGCGCGGATTTTCTGGCCCACCAGCGTCTCGACGCGGCGTATCTCCTCGTCGGTCACTTTCTGGAAATGCGAGAAGTCGAAACGCAGGGAGTCCGGCGATACGTACGAGCCTTTCTGCTCGACGTGCTTGCCCAATACCTCGCGCAACGCCTCGTGCAAGAGGTGCGTGGCGGTATGGTTGCACTCGCACTGGACGCGTCTCTTCTCGTTGATTTTAGCGGTGAAAGTCGCGGTCACGTCCTTCGGGAGGGCCGTCACCAGATGCACGGGCAGGTTGTTCTCGCGCTTCGTGTCGATCACCTCCACGCGCTCGTCGTCGGCGATGAGCCACCCGGTGTCGCCCACCTGTCCACCCATCTCGGCGTAGAACGGGGTTCTCCCTAATACGATTTGGTAGAGCGTCTTATTCTTTTGCTTGATCTGGCGGTAGCGCAGGATCTCGGTCTCGCACTCGAACAGGTCGTAGCCCACGAAGGTGGATTCGCCCTCCCGGAGCGTGACCCAGTCGCCGGTCTCGATCGCCGCGGCGTTGCGGGCGCGCTCCTTTTGCTTTTGCATCTCCTTGTCGAACTCCTCGATATCGGCCTCCATACCGTTCTCGCGTAGGATCAGTTCGGTGAGGTCGAGGGGGAACCCGTAGGTATCGTAGAGGGTGAAGGCGTCCACGCCGCTCAGGACGTTCCGCCCGTCCGCCCTCGTCTCCTCCATCTTCTTGTCGAGGAGGCGGATACCCGTCTCCAGCGTGCGTAGGAAGGCGTCCTCCTCCTCCTTGATGACCTTCTCGATCAGCGTCTTTTGCGCGATGAGCTCCGGATAGGCGTCGCCCATGGTCTCGATCAGCGCGGGGAGCAATTTATACATGAAAGCCTCCTTCTGGCCGAGGAACGTATAGGCGTAGCGCACGGCGCGGCGCAGGATGCGGCGTATCACGTAGCCCGCCTTGGCGTTGGAGGGCAATTGCCCATCGGCGATGGAGAAGGCCACGGCGCGCAAGTGGTCGGCCACGACGCGCATCGCCACGTCGGTATCCTCCTCGCGGCCATATTCCTTGCCCGAGAGGCGGGCGATCTCCTGGATGATGCCTTGGAAGATATCGGTATCGTAATTGGAATGCTTCCCTTGCAGGGCGCGCACCAGGCGTTCGAAGCCCATGCCGGTATCGATCACGTTCATCGAGAGTTTCTCCAGCGAGCCGTCGGCCTTGCGGTTGTATTGCATGAAGACGAGGTTCCAGATCTCGATGACCTGCGGGTCGTCTTTATTGACGAGCGCGCGGCCGGGCACTTTCGCCTTCTCCTCCGGCGTACGCGAGTCGAGGTGGATCTCCGAGCAGGGGCCGCAAGGTCCGGTGTCGCCCATCTCCCAGAAATTATCGTGCTTGTTCCCGTTGATGATATGGTCGGCGGGGACGTGCTTGGCCCAGTAGGAGGCCGCCTCGTCGTCCCGCTCCAGGCCCTCCTCGGGCGAGCCCTCGAAGACGGTCACGTACAGGTCTGCCGGATCGAGGTGAAGGACATCGACCAAGTACTCCCACGCCATGTCGATGGCGCCCTCCTTGAAATAATCGCCGAAGCTCCAGTTGCCGAGCATCTCGAACATGGTGTGGTGGTAGGTATCGTGGCCTACCTCCTCCAGGTCGTTATGCTTGCCGCTCACGCGGAGGCACTTTTGCGAGTCGGCGCGCCGGCGCGGCTCGGGATCGCCGGTGCCCAGGATGATATCTTTCCATTGGTTCATACCGGCGTTCGTAAACATCAATGTCGGGTCGCCCTTCACGACCATCGGGGCGGACGGGACGATCTGGTGCCCCTTGGAGGCGAAGAAGCTTTTAAATGATTCACGGATTTCTTTTGCTGTCAACATAATCTATCTTACTTGTTCTCGTTAATATTCTGAAAAACAATTTGCAAAAGTACTGCAAATTATTATTTTCGCGTGCATCCCGCTAATAAAAAATGCAGATGAAGCTTTTTAAAAGTCGCAAAACATATTATTTCTACAATCCGGGCACGCTCAATTACGAGCGCGTCTACCCGTCGTCGAAGGACCGTTTCCTCACCGTGCTCCGCCATCTGAGCACGGGAATCGCGTTCGGCGTGGGCACGTTTCTCGCGATGATGTATCTGGTGGACTCGCCGATGGAGTCGCGCTTGCGCAAGGAGAATCATCTGTTGCAGACCCAATACGAGGTGCTCTCGTTGCGCCTGGACGAGGCGCTGGAGGTGCTGGACGATATCCAGCGGCGCGACGAGAACCTGTACCGGACCATTTTCCAGGCGGAATCCATCCCGGAATCGGTGCGGAAGGCGGGCTTCGGGGGCACGAACCGCTACGAGCGCCTGATGAGCCTGCCCAACGCGGAGCTGGTGGTATCCACCACGGAGAAAATGGATATGCTCCGGAAGCAATTGTATATCCAATCCAACTCGCTGGAGGAGCTGATCGCCCTGGGGAAGAACCAGGAGGAGCGCGGCAAGTGCATCCCCGCCATCCAGCCCATCGCCAACAAGGACCTGCGCCGCACCGCCTCCGGCTACGGGATGCGTATCGACCCGATTTATCGTACGCCCCGTTTCCATTCCGGCATGGATTTCTCGGCGAAGGTGGGCACGGAGATCTACGCCACGGGTAATGGCGTGGTGACGTTCGCGGCTTGGAAACAGGGCTATGGCAAGTGCTTGATTATCGACCATGGCTATGGCTATCAGACGTTGTACGGGCATATGAACAAGTTCCGGAAACGGGTGGGGCAGAAGGTGACCCGTGGCGAGGTGATCGGCGAGGTGGGGAACACGGGGAAATCCACCGGGCCGCACTTGCATTACGAGGTAATCGTGCGGGGCCGGCACGATAACCCCTCGCGTTATTATTACATGGACCTGACCCCCGAGGAGTACGACCGTATGATCCAGATCGCGGAGAACCACGGGCAGGTGATGGATTGATTAAACCTTATATCGCGCGTTATGGTACTGAAGAAGAACAGGGATCCCAAGCTTTATTTCTCGATTAGCGAGGTGGCGCAGATGTTTGACATCAACGAGTCCACGCTCCGTTTCTGGGAGAAGGAATTCGATATCATCAACCCTCCGAAGACCAGCAAGGGCATCCGGTATTACCGGCAAGAGGATATTAACTCCGTGCGCCTTGTCTATCATCTGGTGAAAGAGCGGGGCCTGACGCTGGCGGGCGCCCGGCAAAAGCTCAAGGACAATAAGGAGACCACCATCCGGCAGGAGGATATCGTGAACCGCCTGAAACAAATCCGGGAGGAATTGCGGGCGATGCGCGACGCGTTTGACGCTTTTGTCGCGAAAGTATGATATTCTTGTTGCTTAAACCGAAACAAAACCGTACCTTCGTGTCCGATTAATCAACAATAATAGAATAGAGAACATGGAAGTTACAGGAAGAATCATTCAAGTACTGCCCGAGGTAGGCGGGATCAGCAAAGCCGGAAACGAATGGAAAAAGCAAGAGTACGTATTAGAGACACACGATCAATATCCGCGGAAGATCTGTTTCCAGATATTTGGCGCCGACCGTATCGCGCAAGCCGCTATCCAGCCCGGTGAGGAGCTGACGGTTTCTTTCGATATCGATAGCCGCGAGTATCAGGGCCGTTGGTTCACGAGTATCAACGCTTGGAAGGTGGAACGCCCCATCGCGTCCGCTCCGGCGGGTATGGCTCCGGGGAATCCGCCCGTGGGGTCCGCTCCCGCGGCTCCGTCCGTCCCCGATTTCGGACCGGCTAACCCCACCGACGACCTGCCTTTCTGAGCCGGGTTGTCAACAAGTTATCAATAGGGTGTCAACAGGGAGTTGAAAAGGTATTGGCACGCGGACGCGATCCATCCGCGTGCCATTTTTTATTCGTGGCGTGTCAATCCGCGATGCGTCCTACCGACTTGACATTGTCGATGCGCGATAGCGCGACGCACATTTTCTGGATGTCCTCCACGTCGTGTACCTTCATCTTGATTTTCCCCTCGAACATGCCGTCCTTCGCCTCGATGAGGAGCCGGATGATGTTGACGTTGAACTCGGAGATCGTCTTGGTGATCGCGTTCAGGACGCCTATCGAGTCGATGCCCTTCACTTCCAGTGTCGCCTCGAAGGAAGAGCTCGTACGTCCGCTCCATACCGTGTTCAAGATACGTTCCCCGAAGCTGCTCTTCAGGCGCATGGCGATGGGGCACGAGCGCTTGTGCACCACCACGGTCCCATCGTCGTTGATGAACCCTAGGGATTCGTCGCCGGGAATCGGCTTGCAACACTCGGCGATGACGTAATTGCGCTCAAACGCCTCCTCCTTCAGCAGGTAAGGCTTCTTGGGGTCGTATTTGGGTTTCTCTTTCGGCTTCGTATCCGCGGGTTCCTCGCTCTTCCGGGCTTTCTTGGCCACGTTCAGGGCCTGCTTCACGTATTTGAACAGGATATTGCTACCTTTGTCCCTCAATAGCTTCCTCAGGTTATCGGGGAGCGCGACCTCGCCTTTCTCCACCGAGTAGAAGAAGTCCTCGCGCCGCGAGAAGCCGAAGTACATGCATAGCTTATCCATGTTTTGCGGGTTGGCCTCCACCTCCGCCCGTTTGAAGGCCTCTTGCACCTTCATCTCACCCAGGCGGGCGATCTCTTTCCGGGCGCGTTTCAACGTAGCGTCGATCTTGGCCCGTGCCTTGGCGGTTGTTACGAAATTCAACCATTCCGGTTGAGGCTCTTGCGAGCGCGAGGTCAGTACCTCCACCTGGTCTCCGCTGGAGAGCTGGTGGCTGAGCGGCACCAAGCGATGGTTCACCTTCGCCCCGATGCACTTATTGCCGATATCGGAGTGGAGCGCGTAGGCGAAATCTAATGCGGTGGCCCCTTGCGGCAAGGTCTTGATGTCGCCCTTGGGCGTGAAGACGAAGATCTCCGACGAGAAAAGGTTCAGCTTGATGGTGTCCAGGAAATCCAGCGCGTTCGGGTTCGGGCTTTCCAATATCTCGGTGATGGTTTGCAGCCACTTGTCAAGCTCGGTGTCTTCCTCCACGTTCGATTCCTTATATTTCCAATGCGCGGCGAAGCCTTTCTCCGCGATATCGTCCATACGGCGGCTCCGGATCTGGATCTCCACCCATTGCCCGTCCGGGCCCATCACGGTAAGGTGCAGGGCCTGGTAGCCATTCGCCTTGGGACGGCTCACCCAATCGCGAATCCGGTCCGGACGGATCCGGTAGATATCCGTGATCGCCGAATAAATATCCCAGCACTGGTTCTTCTCGTCCACGCCGGGAAGCGGGTCGAAAATGATGCGCACCGCGTAAATATCGTAGATATCCTCGAAGGCGACGCCCTTGTTCTCCATCTTGTTCCAGATCGAGTAAACGGATTTCACCCGGGCGCGCATCTCGTAGCGCAAGCCCATCGCCTTGAGCTTCTCGTTGACGGGCGCGGCGAAGTGCTCGAACAATTGGTTGCGGATCTCCTCGGTCTCCTTGAGTTTCCCGCTGATGAAATCATATTCTTGCGGGTGCTCGTACTTGAAGCTCAGGTCCTCCAGCTCTGTCTTGATAGAGAAAAGCCCTAAGCGGTGCGCTAGGGGGGCGTAGAGGTAGAGCGTCTCGCCCGCGATCTTGAATTGCTTGGCGGGGAGCATCGAGCCCAGCGTGCGCATGTTGTGCAGGCGATCCGCGATCTTGATGAGGATCACCCGGATATCGTCGCTCATGGTGAGAAGCAACTTGCGGAAGTTCTCCGCCTGGGCGGAGGCTTGCTCGCCGAAGATACCGCCGGAGATCTTGGTCAGCCCGTCCACGATCTGGGCGATCTTATCTCCGAACATATCGCGGATATCCTCTACCGTATATTCCGTGTCCTCCACCACGTCGTGGAGCAACGCGGCGCAGATCGATGTCGAGCCCAATCCCATCTCCTTGCAAACGATATGGGCGACGGCTATCGGGTGCATGATGTAAGGCTCGCCCGAGCGTCGTTTCACGCCGGCGTGCGCCTGGTTCGCGAAGTTGAAAGCCTTCGTGATCCGTTCGACCTTGCGCCGGTGGTTCGAGCTGAGGTAATCGTTCAATAAAGCGTTGAATCCATCCTGGATCATTTGCTCGTCCGCGGAGAGGGCGGGAGCGGGGACGGCCTCGGCGGTCCCGTTCTTATTTGTCGTGTCCTTTGCGTCGCTCATGGTCTTTACGTCTCCTAATTTTTAGAAATAGTGTAGCCACAAATATACGTAATAATTCGGAAGTAGCTCTTTTTAGGGTGGTAAAAATGCGTTCCCGGGCTTACTTTATCGTGTTTTATCCGCGGGAACCGGTCCGGGCGGGCTATTCGCGGCTCACCATCCACGATTTGAATTCGGAAGCCTTGTTTTTGCTGATATAGATTCGCTCGGGCACTTCCACGTCCAGGCGCACCAATAATCGATTGTCGAACCATACCGTCAGCTCCTTGACGCTATCCCGGGCGAGGATGAATTGCTTGTTCGCCCGGATGAAATCA
The DNA here is from genome assembly GCA_019114945.1 of Candidatus Parabacteroides intestinigallinarum. GTDB lineage: Bacteria > Bacteroidota > Bacteroidia > Bacteroidales > Tannerellaceae > Parabacteroides > Parabacteroides intestinigallinarum. The sequence continues at coordinate 11,683 of DXEN01000077.1, forward strand.
GCGGGGTTCAGCGATGCCATGATTTGTTCCAGCGTTTTCGCGTAGGGATACGAGCGCCCATTTCTCAGGAAGAGATAGGTGTTTCTCTCGGATGTATAGAAACAGGCGATTTCCCGCGTGTCGATAGGGAGCAGTTTGTCCTTGAGGGGCAACAATAGCTTGTCCTTGTATTTGGTGGCGGGCGACAAATGGGCGAGTTGGGTCAGATAGCGCGCGATGTCCTGATGGTTCCACCGGCGGAATTTGTCGATCGCGCGTTTCAACTCCTCCGGCTTGATGGGTTTCAACAGGTAATCCACGCTATTTACCTTGAACGCGTCGATCGCGTACTGGTCGTAGGCCGTGGTAAAGATAATCGGTATCTCCACCTCGATATGCTGGAAAATGGCGAAGGCCGAGCCGTCCGACAAGTGGATATCCATGAAAATCAGGTCGGGCTTCGTCTCGTTTTGCAACCAGCGGATGGTTTGCCGGACGCTTTCCGTGTTCCCGAGAATCTCTATGGTAGGCTCTATATGCGTCAACATGGCCGCCAGGTTCTCGTAAGCGGCCGTTTCGTCCTCTACGATCAGTACTTTCATCGCGTGTGTCATGTTAAAGGGAGAATCACTTGAAACGTATGCTCGTCCGCCTCGATCCGTATTTGCTTGTCCATCAGCAAGGCGAAGCGGTTCTCTACATTCTTGAGGCCCGTGCCGGTGGTGTCCGGAGGCGTTAGCTTGGGGTAGACGGGGTTGGATACCACCAATTCCGAACGCTCGTTCAGGCGGATGGTTATCTCCATCCGGTGCTCGCTATCGATCATGTTGTGTACCGTTACGTTCTCGAGCAGGGGCAGGAGGGAGAGCACGGGCAGGCGCAGGTCGCGTCGCTCGTCGGGTACGTCTATCCGGAAACATAGCTTATTGGCGTAGCGTACCTCCATCACGTGGCGGAACGCCTCCACGAAGTTCAGTTCCTCGTCCAGGGTCACGAGCCCTTTCTTGTCGCTCTGGAGGATGTACCGGAAAATGTCGGATAGCTGGGTGACGTAGGACAACGTCCGCTCGTCGTTCTTTTTCCGGATCAGGGCGGAGATGCCATTTAGCGAGTTGAAGAAAAAGTGCGGGTTGATTTGCTTGGCCAGGGCATCGCAACGGCTTTGCAGGTTCTCGATGCGCAGACGCTCTATTTCCTGCTCTTTCTCCCGCTGGTACGTATATAGCAGGTAGATATGCCCGATGAATACGCATAGCAGGCAAATCACGATGAATTGGAAAATCAATATGCTGATGAACCGGTCGTAGCTATGCGCCAAGTGGGACAATAACTCGTAGATGGCGAAGCCTCCCAACGTAAGCGCCGCGTTGATCCATAGGCGCTTCGCGAATAGGGGCGTGGATAGGTGGCGCAAGTTGTAGCGTACGAGCAACCCGATGAGCGCCCATATATAAAGGAATCGGAACAGGAAGAAAACCAGGAAACCGGTATGCTCGTCCCGCGGTAGGTAGGAGAGGTCGCAAAAAATCCACGCGGCGTTCGGGTAGATGACGAACACGGCGCAAATCAAGCTGATCAACCAAGGCTTGTTTTTGATAGCGAGCATATCTTTATCCAGCGTCCCCATGCTATTCTTGTTTGGCTTCTGGCGCGAAGAAAGGGAAAAGCCTTGAACGGCTTTCCGTATCCCGCGAGAAAGCGAAAAATGCGAGAGCCAAGACGAAATCTATCCGACCGGGATCTTCAGGATCTGGCCCGGGCGGATGGTCGTGCCCGATAGGCCGTTCACTTGCCGTAGGGCTTTCGCCGTAACGCCCGGATACTTTTTGGAGATCGAGTACAAGGAATCCCCGGATTTCACCTTGTAGGAGATGAAATCATCGCTTGCCGCGCCCTTGGAGGAGCCTCCGGAGGATGTCGCGGCGGGTTTCGCTGTGTTCTTCGTGTTGTTGGAGGCGAAAGCGACTCCCCCGTTATCCACATAGAGTTTCAAGCGTTTCCCTCTCGCCACCCGGTTGGAGCGCAACCCGTTCCAGCGGCGGATGTCCTTGGCCGTTACGCCATATCGGTTCGCGATGGTATAAAGGTTCTCGCCGCGCAGGACGATATGGGTGATTTTCTCGCGGGTGGTACCCGCCAATCCCTTCGATCCGTCCGGCTGGACAAGATTGGCCAATAGTTCCTCCACCCGGTGCGTGTAAATCGTATCCTCCTTGTCGATGAAGGCATACGTCTCGGCCGCGGGCAAGCGCAACTCGGACGCGCGGACGTTTCCCGGTATGATATCCCGCTTGTATTGCGGGTTCAGCGCCCGCAAGGTCTCGATATCGATGTGTAGCAAATCAGCCACTTGGCTCAGGTGCAAGGCGTTGTTCACCATTACCGTATCGGTCGCGAGGGGCAGGCTGGTCTGCATCGGGCAGATGTTGTGCTCGCAATAATAATTCATGATGTAATTGGCGGCGATAAAAAGGGGAACGTACGAGCGGGTTTCCCGCGGCAGGTAAGGGAAGATGTCCCAAAAGTCGGTTTTCCCTCCGGAGCGGCGTATCGCCTTGTTCACGTTGCCCGGCCCGCAATTGTACGAGGCCAGCACCAAGCTCCAGTCGCCATAGATCGCGTACATATCCTTGAAATACTCGCAAGCCGCCTCGGTCGCTTTCAGCGGATCCCGGCGCTCGTCAATCAAGCTATTGATCTCCAGACCATAGCTTTTGCCCGTAGGGAGCATGAATTGCCATAGCCCGCAAGCGCCCACGCGCGAGAGCGCCATCGGGTTCAATGCGCTCTCCACGACCGCTAAATACTTCAGCTCCAGCGGTAGGCCGTGCTTGTCCAGCACCTGCTCGATGATGGGAAAATAGAAATCGGCCATCCCTAATATGTAACGTACCAAGCCTCGTTTCCGCTCGGCGTAAAGGTCGATGCAATCGCGCACCACGTTGTTGTATGGGAGCTCGATGACGCGGGGGAGCTTGGCCAACCGGTCGATGTAGATGGAGTCGGGGAAGAATACGTTCTCCTCGTCATCGTGGCAAAAATCGTCCTTCTTCGAGAAGTAACGTACGTGCCAGCTATGGAGCAGGCTATCCACGTTCGCGTCCAGGCTCTCCGGGATGAGGCCCACCTCTTCCTCGATCGCACTCAGCGAATCCCTTTCCGCCGCGCCGACCTCCTCTCGCGTATGCGCCAGCGAGATCCAGCTAAATAAACCCAATAACAACAGCAGGTGCTTTCTCATTCTATCCTATATATATTATTGTATCAGAACTTCAAACTCCAGTTCACCCCGTACGTGCCGGGTGTCACGCTCGTCTTGGGCGTTACGACCGGCTCGACGCGCATGGATAAATCCGGCGATATGTCGAAATCGAACAACTGGGCGTCCACGTACGCGTCGATGATGCTCAGCGCGTACACGCCCACCGCGATGATGATGCTCAAGTCGCGGTACCGGCGGAAGTAATCCTTCCGGCTTCTCAGCTGCTCGCTGAAATTCGAGTCGTTGATCAACGAGCTCGGGTCGCGCGAGGTCAGCTCCTGCCAGCTCGTATGCCAGTTCTCCGGCTTGTCGGCGTTGTTCTTCTGGTCGAAGATGATATCGCGGTACGCCTCGGAATAATCTTGATAATTCTTGTTGTTCCACGTAATCGCGTACATACATCCCATCAACCCGCCATATACGATCGGCAATTTCCAATATTTCCGGTTATAGATCTGCCCCAATCCGGGCACCAAGGCGTACAATACCGCCCGGGTGGGGTCCGGCTTGAAGGCCAATTCCATCTTCACGTCGGGCACGCCCGCCGAGTCCGCCGCGGCCAGTACGGCCCGCGTGGTCGAGTCCGGCACCGCTATTCCCACGGAATCCCGCTCGATCGCGACGTGCGTCTCCTCCGTACGCTCTTCCTGGGCGTATCCGAGGCTGGCGTATCCAATCAGCCCGATGAGAAGGAGTATGAGCCGGGTTCTCATTTCAATTTATCTAATAAGCCGATCAATCGCTCCAGTTCCTCCTCCGTGGCGAAAGGAATCGTGATTTTCCCTTTCCCCTTCTCGTTGCACGTCAGTTGCACCTTGGTGTTGAAGAAACGCGATAAATGGTCTTTCAACATCTTGAACCCTTCCGGATACATCGGTCCGCGTCCTCCGGCCGGTTTCTTCTCCATCGCCTCTATCCGCTCGCCCTCGGCCGCGGCGCGCGCCAGCTCCTCCACGTTGCGGACGGAGAGGCCTTGTCGCGTGATTTGCTCGTAGAGCGCCAATTGCACCTCCGGGTCGTCCACGGCGAGTAGCGCGCGGGCGTGTCCCATATCGATTTTTTTGTTCTTCAGCCCCATCTGTATCTCGGCGGGAAGCTTCAGGAGGCGCAGGTAATTGGCGATCGTGGCGCGTTTCTTGCCGACCCGTTCGCTCAGTCCCTCTTGCGTCAATCCATAGTTCTCGATCAATTTCTGGTAGGCCAGCGCGATCTCTATCGAGTTCAGGTCCTCCCGTTGGATATTCTCGATCAGGGCCATCTCCACTACGTTCTCGTCCGCCGCGGTGCGGATATAGGCGGGGATGCGCTCCAAGCCCGCCTTGAGCGACGCGCGATACCGGCGCTCGCCGGAGATGATCATATATCGGTCCGGCCCGATCTCTTTCAAGGTGATCGGTTGGATGACGCCTATCGAGCGTATCGAGGTGGCCAACTCATCCAAGGTCTCCTCCTCGAAAATCGAGCGGGGCTGCTCCGGGTTGGGCTGGATCTTCTCCAACTCGATCTCGCTTATCGACGACGACCCGCTTGTCTTGAGCTCGTCCATCGTAATCAACGCGTCCAATCCACGCCCCAATGCTGATCTTTTTAGTGCCATCTTTTGATTTATGATTTATGATTTATAACTTATGAATTCTGACTTACAATTAATTCACCTACTATTTATTAATGAGAGAATCATCCATTATAAATCATAAATCATAAATTATAAATCCATTTCACTTATTCTTCTCAATAATCTCTTGCGCCAATTGCATATGGTTTAGCGAGCCTTTCGAGTCGGCGTCGTAGAGCAACACCGGCTTGCCGTAGCTGGAGGCCTCGCTCAGCTTCACGTTGCGCTGGATAACGGTCGTGAACACCAGCTCGCGGAAAGCCCGCCTTACCTCCTCGTATATCTGGTTCGCCAAACGCAGGCGCGAGTCGTACATCGTCAGAAGGAATCCCTCGATCTCCAAGGCCGGGTTCAATTTCGACTTGATGATCTTGATCGTATTCAGCAGCTTGCTGATCCCCTCCAGGGCGAAATACTCGCATTGCACGGGAATCACCACCGAGTCGGCCGCCGTCAGGGCGTTCACGGTGATCAGCCCCAAGGAAGGCGAGCAATCGATCAGGATGAAATCGTATCGCTCCCTCAGGGGCGTCAGTATCTGTCGCAAGATCCGCTCGCGATTCTCCAGGTTGAGCATCTCGATCTCCGCGCCCACCAGGTCGATGTGCGAGGGGATGATGTCCAACCCTTCCACCTCGGTACGCACGATCGCGCCGCCCGCGTCCTCGCCGTTTATCAAGCACTCATAGATAGAAAGCTCCACGCTACGCACATCCACGCCCAATCCCGACGAGGCGTTCGCCTGGGGGTCCGCGTCAACGACCAAGACCTTTTTCTCCAACGCCGCCAGGGCCGCCGCCAAATTAATCGTGGTGGTTGTTTTTCCTACACCACCTTTCTGATTCGCTAAAGCGATAATCTTTCCCATAAACTAAAACCTATATTTAATCCAGGGGCAAAACTAAACATTAAAAACTGAACCTCACAGGGTTTGCCCGAAACAATGCCCGTTTTGTTGATAAATCGCCCTATCTGTTGATAACTCGCGAATATAAAAAGAATAAATGAAACGGCGCGTTCCCCGCCTTCCCCGGCGGGAAATAACATCGCCCTTTTTCAAGATTATTCGGATATATTATGTATCTTTGGGAGATATTTAAACGAAATAAACTATGGAAGAAACATTGGATTACAACTCCATGCCGCGGGAGTTCGCGCATTGCTTAAACGCCGAATGCGAACGCGCGGGGGAGTGCCTGCGCCATCGGATGGCGCTCTTGATGCCCGCCGAGCGGGGCACGGTAACGATTGTCAACCCGCGGGCGGTGGACCCTTCCGGCAGGGATTGCGCGTATTTCAAGTCGGGCCAGGCCGTGACATACGCATTGGGAATCACGCGCCTGCTGGATGATTTGCCTCATGCCAAGTCGGTGGTTATCAAGCAACAATTAATTCGTCATTTCGGGCGGACGCTGTATTATCGTTTCCGGAGGAAGGAGCGAGCCATCAGTCCGGAAGACCAGAAGTGCATCCGGCAGATCTTTTTCCGGAATGGCGTGCGCGAGGAGCCGGTGTTCGATAGCTTTGTCGAGCGGTTGGAGTGAGCGTCTCTCCCGGTGGCACGAAGTGTTCCATGCCGGTGGCACAAAGTGTTTCATCCGCATGAAACAAAGTGTTTCACCGGGAGAAACAAAATGTTTCACCGGGAGAAACGAGGTGTTTCAGCGGGAAGGATAAAAACGCCTTCCCGGGGAGTATGGATGGGAATTATTCCTTACTTTCGCGTGGTATGATATATGTTTAACGTTTTAATCAGATGCTTATGAAAAAGATTTTACTATCCGTATTGTCTTTGCTCGCGGGGTATGGCGCGTATGCCGAACAAGTGCCGGCTGACCGGGCGATGAAGGTGGCCTCTTGTTTCTCGGAGTCGATACAAGGCTCTGCGTTCCGTTCCGCTCCAGCCTTGCGGCTCGTTTACGAGGCGAAGGGCGAATTGCGTGCCACGGGTGAGGAGACTCGTTTTTACGTATTTAACCGCGGCGAGGCGGATGGCTTCGTGATCGTGTCGGGTGACGACCGGGCGTTGCCGGTCCTGGGATACGCCACCTCGGGAAGTTTCTCGTACGACGAGGCTCCCGCGAATATGAAGGCATGGCTCGATGGGTACGCCGATGAGATCGCGTTCGCTACCCGGAATATCGAGGAGGCCGCCGCGGATACCCGCTCCGCGTGGGATGCGCTTCTGTCCGGTTCCGCGCCAGCGAATACGCGTGCCGCGGTCATGCTGGATACGCCTACATGGGGGCAGGGCGAGCCTTTCAACGAGATGTGCCCGCTTATTAACGGGCAACGCGCGAAGACCGGTTGCGTCGCCACGGCGATGGCGGAGGTCATGCGTTATCACCAACATCCCGCGAACGGTTCCGGTAGCATGACCACGGACGGTGGCGTGTCGGCGGATTTCAACGTAGCTTTCGATTGGTCGAACATGTTGGAGGATTACACGGGCGCTTATACCGCGGAGCAGGCATCGCAGGCCGCCCAGCTCAGTTTCCTGTGTGGCGTGAGCTGTAATATGGCGTATGGCTTGCATGAGAGTAGCGCGCAACAGGCTCTGATTGTTAACGCCTTGCCTACATTCTTCTTCTATGATAAAGGCATCTTGCGTGGGAAGAAGGATAATTATACGGCCGAGGAGTGGAACTCGATCATCGCGAATGAGCTGGCGAGCGGACGTCCGGTTGTTTATGGTGGCGAGGGAAGCGATGGCGGGCATACTTTCTTGCTCGATGGCTCCGATGGCGAGATGTATCACGTCAATTGGGGTTGGAACGGGCAGGATAATGGGTATTTCCGCCTTTCCGCGTTGACTCCCGGCGATGTGTCCTATACTTCGAATCAGGAGATGGTTTACAATATCAAGCCGGATGAGGGAGGTGAGAACGCGAAGCGGGTACGCCTTTGCGTGACAGGGTATTCCTCGATGCGCGAGGGTCTTTCTATCGATAAGCAACCGCAACCGGGCGAGCGGTTTATTATGCGTTATTCGAGTTTGTCGTGCGAGTCGCCCTCTTTCGTGGGGAGCTACGCTTTCGCCCTTTGCGATAAGGAGAATCAAATCAAGGAGATTATTAGCGATGAAAGCCGGTTGGAGTTCGCTCCGAACGTGATCTGGAGCAACGGTTCGAGACCTTGCCAGACGACGCTTCCCATCGAGGAAGGCGATCGGGTATGTATGGTCGTGAAGCCGGAAGGAGGCGATTGGGCGGTCGTTCCCTGTGCGCCGGGGCTTACCGGTTACATCGAGTTGACCCACACCGGTGAGGCCGTGGTTTGGTACAGATTATGGAAATGGAGCTATCCCAGTGGCGTGACGTTGATGGACGCGGAAGGATACGATCATACCGCGATCCCGGAGGGCGGAGAGTATAAGTTCTATTTGGACAACCCGAACGACTTGCCGTTGGCGGTTACGTGCAATGGCGAGCGTGTCTTGCCGGACGAGAACGGCGTTTATACGATATCCGACGTGCGAAGCGACTTGGAGATCGAGATCGTAATCGACCCGAGCGTGGCCAACGAGGAAATCGCCGCGGAGGAGGTGGATGTATATGTTTCCGACGGGATGCTTCATATCGTCTCGCCGACACCGGCCCAGGCCTTTATCGTCACGAGTTCCGGAAAGATGTACCGCGAGTTGGGTATCGTGAGCGGGGATGTGAGCGTAAGTTTGCCGGGCGGATTCTATGTCGTCGTGGTAGGAGACCGCTCGTTCAAGATCGTCCGCTAAGCCAATAATTGTCAATCGTCAATTGTCAATTGTCAATTGATACGTATCTTCGCGGGAGCTTATTTTAAGGAGAATAAACGATGACGAACGAGAGACCGTTGATTTTGATTACGAACGACGATGGAGTGGCGGCGAAAGGTATTAACGAGCTGGCCGCGTGTTTGAGGGATTTGGGCGATATCGTGGTATTCGCTCCGGACGGCTCCCGCTCGGGTATGAGCAGCGCGATCACCTCTACGCTTCCCATCAAATATTCCTTGCGGAGAAAAGAGGAGGGATTGACCGTTTATAGCTGTACGGGTACGCCGGTGGATTGCGTGAAACTGGCGCTCAACGAGGTGTTGGACCGGATGCCGGATTTGCTGGTGTCCGGTATCAACCATGGCGGGAACATGGCGATTTGCGTCAATTATTCCGGTACGATGGGCGCGGCGGCCGAGGGCTGTATCTTCCGCGTCCCCTCGTTGGGCGTGTCGTTGCTCGACCAATCGGCGGACGCGGATTTCTCCGAGAGTTGCCGCTTGGGGCGTCGGGTGGCCGAGCTCGTCTTGCGCGATGGCTTGCCTGATGGCACTTACCTGAACTTGAACGTGCCGAAATTGCCTCGCGTGAAAGGTTTGAAGGTGTGCCGACAGACCGACGGGCGCTGGACGCGTGAGTTCAAGCGCTCCGAGAACGCCGCTGGGGAACCCGTATTTTGGTTGACCGGCTCGTTCGAGCGTTCGAGCGATGAGCCGGATGACGACCTGCTCGCCCTCGATAACGGCTACGCCTCGTTGGTCCCTTGCAAGATCGACGTGACGGACTACGATTTCAAGGCGAGGATGGAAGGATATGAGTTTATTTAAGATTTATGATTTATGATTTATGATTTCAGAGTGATAGATTCGTTCTTTTAAATCATAAATTATAAATCATAAATTATAAATCTGAAATTCGCATGAGATATTACCTGATAGCTGGCGAGGCTTCCGGCGATTTACATGCCTCGAACCTGATGGCCGCATTGCGGGAACTCGACGCGGAAGCGGAGTTCCGTTTCTTCGGGGGCGACCGGATGCGAGCCGTGGGTGGTACGCTTGTCAAGCATTACCGCGAGATGGCTTTCATGGGCTTTATTCCCGTGTTGCTTCATCTGCGTACCATCTTGCGTAATATGCGGGCGTGCGAGGAGGATATCCGCCGTTATCGGCCCGACGTGGTGATCTTGGTCGATTATCCGGGCTTCAACCTGAAGGTCGCCCGCTTCGTCCATACGGAACTGGGCATTCCGGTGCATTATTATATCTCTCCCAAGGTATGGGCGTGGAAGCGCTACCGCGTCAAGTCGTTCCGGCGTTATGTAGACCGGATGTATTGCATCCTGCCCTTTGAGCCGGACTTTTTCCGGAAGCTCGATTACGCGGTCGATTACGTGGGCAATCCCTCGGTCGACTCGGTGGAGGCCTACCGGGAAGGGCGGGCCGTTTCCCGTGCGGATTTCCTGCGGGTGGAGGGCTTGTCCGACAAGCCGATACTCGCCCTTTTGGCGGGTAGCCGCCGGCAAGAGATCAAGGACAACCTGCCCACCATGCTGCGGGTAGCCTCTGCTTTCCCGGAGTATCAGGCGGTGATAGCCGGCGCTCCCGCGATCGACCCGGCTTATTACCGGCGGTATATGGGGGATAGTTCGGCCCGGATCGTCTATGATAAGACCTATTCGTTGCTTCAGCATAGCGAGGTGGCACTGGTCACCTCCGGTACCGCCACGCTCGAGACGGCGTTGTTCCGCGTGCCGCAGGTGGTGTGCTACTATGTCATGGCGGGGCGATTGGCCTCGTTCATTTTCCACCATTTCTTTCATATCCCTTACATCTCGCTCGTGAACCTGATTGCCGGGCGCGAGGTGGTGCGAGAGCTGTTCGGCGCCCGTTTCTCCGAGGCGAACATACGCGAGGAACTGGAACGCCTCACGTGCGATATCGCTTATCGGGAGCGGATGTTGGAGGGGTACGATGCGGTCATCCGTCGGCTGGGCGCTCCCGGCGCGTCTCGCGAGGCGGCACGCCTGATCGTGGACGCGCTCAGGCCTTAACATCTTTTATCAGCCCTCCTTTGCAGCGTTATGCCCCGGCCGTTCGTCTTTCTCTCTGTAAACTTGAAAACGAGAGCGTATATGAACGGAAAGATGATGAATGGATTGAGAGCTTCCGTGCGGATATGGGCGGTTCTTCTGGCCGCTATCCTGTTGTTGCCCGCCTGCTCGGATGATGAGAGCTCTTACTCGTTGGGCGATATATGGATCGCTATCGCCACGGTGGTGCCCCAAGGCGACGGAGTGTATTACTTGCGGCTGGATAATGGGGAGACCATGTGGCCCGCCGCGACGAACTACCCGGGCTACCGTCCGAGGATGGACCAACGGGCCTTCGTGAATTTCACGATCCTCGCGGATTCCACGACAAGCAATCTGGGCGGCTTCGCCTACTACGTGAAGGTGAACGCTATACACGACATCCTGACCAAGCCGATCGCACCCGACTTAGGGGCGAAGAACGACTCCATTTACGGCACCGACCCCGTGCTGATCCCGCAAGAGGACAACATCTGGGTGGGCGATGGTTACTTGAATATCTATTTCGTGACGGATTGGGGCGGCAAGACGGCGCATTATATCAACCTTATCCAGCCCGATCCCGAGGGCGATCCCTACACCTTGGAGTTCCGCCACAATGCCTACGACGACCCGGGATATTCCGCGGGCGCGGGCCGCGTGGCCTTCAACTTAGGTTCCTTGCCCAATACCGAGGGCGAGACGGTCGACCTGAACGTGAAGGTGCTGACTCCCGATGGGGAGAAGATATACCGCCTGAAATATAATACGGACAAGACGAAACTGGCGAGGCCCTCGTCTTCCTATACCGACGAGAGCATCTCCGGCATGACCGATTTGAGATAACATAAACCTTCCCACATAACTTTTATTTTTATCATTTTAGTTCGGAGGAGAGGCATCGCGATGATGCCTTTTCTTTTTCGCTATCAAAGCATATAAAAAGCCTAATGAAAGGAGCTTCGCGTGTTTAATCGATGATTTCAAAACGCACGAGTATGGAATAGTTCTTCCGGATGGTGCGGAAGCTATCGAACGAGGCTGCGTCGGACGACAAGACATTGCTTTGCGCGAACGGGAAAGCATTGCCACTATCTTCTTCCACGATGCGTATGACGTTGCCCAATTTCTTGCCCAGCGCTTCCACTAAATAAGTGGCTTTCCGTTGTGCCGCCTTTAACGCCTCGATTTTCCCTTTCCGATGATACGCCAACATATCCTTGTTTTCCAGTTCGCCGATGCGCATGGTGTGGATACCTTTCGTATCGATGCGTTTGACGATTTCGTTTATTTGGTTGAAGTCGGTCAGCGTAATGTCAAACATCTTGGATACCAAGAAGTCCTGCCCTTGTTGCCGCCAATAGTCGCCGATTTCCTGTGTGCGGGTGGCGTTTCTCGGGATGCCGGCTTCGGCAAGCGCTTCCCGCAGTCCTTGTTCTATCTCCGATAAAGGTACTTTGGTGCGATACTCCTCAGGCTTCGATTTCCCGTCAAATTCTTCCTCGAAGTATTCACGGATCTCGATCAGGTAATGAATCTTGTCGGGTACGATCTCTATCTCGGATGTACCCGTCACTTCGATGTACCGTTCATGGATTTGCGCTTGCAGCGTAAGAACGGCAAACAGGCTGATCGCGCATGCGAATAATTTTGTTCTCATATAATCACTTAATTTCAAATTCCGCGTTCAATTCAATCTTCTCTTTTCCCGTATGAAACGGTTTGCATATCCGGTATTTTCCTTTGGGAAGATGATAATTCCTGCCAACAGGAAAACGGAAACAGTAAAGCAAGGGTGCCTTTCCCTTCCCGAAAGCATCATCTTCCCAAGAAATGTCAGTTTTTGTTTTCGCCATCGCCCATTCTGTCCCGTTCCATTGTTCCAATATCCAACCTCTTCCAAATGTGAGGAAATCAGACGTAGGGTTGGCTACGAACACATTGATGGCTTGTACATTCTCCCAATAAACAGGACGCTCCGCCCACATCGAGACAGGCTTGTCCTTGTACGCGTCCGGCAAGTCTTGGACATACCAAAGGCAGCATTCCGGCGTATCATAGATGATGGTGTCTTTATCCGCCGATGAAACCAGGATGCTTGTGACCGTATCGCCTCCACCGATGATAGTCAGGTCTTTATCCGGTGTCGCTTCCGGTTGGAACTGTTGTCTCCGGTTGGTACAACCCAGGCAAACGAGGCTTGATAGTGTCGCGAATAAGATGATCGTTTTCATTTTCTTACGTTAATACACTTCTCCATATGAGTTAATCCGCATTGTAGAGATACCTCTCACCTGTTGTATCCTTATTCATTCCCTTATCCGTAGTTCCCCGTTCGTTGCCTCGTAATGCCAGCCAGGATCGGTGGCACTGAGAGTGATCACGAGACCCTTCTCGGTCCGCTCCACCTCGTACGAGATCATGTTGTCACCGATAGGTAGATCATGAATGGCTATGCGGTCCCATCCTTCGGGCAGGCACGGGCTGAAGGTCACCCGCTTCTCGTGGGCGTCGGGCTGGATACCGTAGACGTAGCGGATTAAGGGCACGGCCATGCCATAGAGGGTCCACGCTTGCGCCGGGCATCCGTAATCGGGCATCATCTCGCAGATCGACCCGGGTAACACACGCCCGAAGGTGTCCGCTATGCGGTTCACGTACCACATCGCCTCGTTTACGCGTCCGTAGGCGCACTCCGCCACGGCCTGTACGCCGGTGGCGATGGTCATCATACGGTCGCGCTCCACGGCCGAGAGATAGGGGCCATACTCGCCACAATGTGCGCTGCGTACCTTGTCTAATTGGGCGATGGCTCGCTCCCGCGGGGCGATACCCGTCTCCATCGGCGTGCTGATCACCCAGTTCTTGTTGGTAAGCCAGCCTCGTTGGGTACCGGCGGGATACTTCTCGAAGCGGTCGTAGATCGCCTCGTAGGCAGACAAATGGCGTCGTCCGTCCTCGGGATCCTTATATTCCGTCTGACGGATTTGCTCGATTGCGCCTTGTGTCGTTTTCAAGGCTTGCTCCCTCGTGCCGTAGAAATCACAATAAACGCCCTCTTCCTCATCCCAAAATGAGTCATTAATCTTCTCTTTTAAAAGCACGGCTTTTCCCGCGTAATTTTCCGAAAGGGATTCCTCATCCATAAGAGCGGCGATCCGCGACATCGCTTCCAACGCTTGTTGGGTGTAAACAGCGACATCGATCAGCTCGGCGTTCAAGCCGCGTACCTCCATGATGCCGTATCCCTCGGGGAACATATTCACGTTCGTGTCCATCTCGCCCAGCAGGAAGTCGATACCCTTCTTCATCGAGGGGTACATCTCGTCGAGGAACGCCCGGTCGCCCGTCCAGCGGAACACGTCCCATACGGCCACGATGAAGTGAGCCGTCTCTTGCGTATTACCTTTGTTGCTCACGAAAGCGTTGAAAGCCATCTCGTGCAAAATGCGCCCGTTGCCGTTCGCCCGCTCGGACATCTCGCGGATCACCCGCAGGGTGCGCTTCGCTAGGGCGGGATCGCCCGAGGCTACCACACCTTGCAAGGTATAGGAGTTGTCGCACCCGAAGAGCCACGGATACTCAATGGCGCCCGCACCCTGGAAGCGTCCTACGCCCTCCAGGTCGGCCACCAGCCACTCCGTATTGATCTTGCACCAATTGTACACCTCTTGCAAGCGTTTGTCGGGGATGTCGATCCGCCCCCGTCGCACGACCGCGGCGTAGCGCTCCCGCTCGGCGTCGAGCAGGGCGTCGCGGTAAGTCAATATATCCCGGAAACTACGTTGGGCCTCCTCCGCGCCCGTCGTCGAGCCCGCTATCGCGAAGGCTATCTCCGTCCGTCCCTGTGCCGGGAGGGTCAGCGTGTACGAGGCTGATCCGCTTTTGCCCAGGCCCTGCGTGGCGACATAGGTAGACGCATCCATCCGGTAGGTGTCCGCCGGGCGGTCGGCGCCCCACGCCGCGTACCAATCGTTCTTCCCGTCCTTGGCCTCGAAGAAAGAGCCTTCCGCATCCCAGCGCAGCGCGTCCTCACCATCCGTCAGGCCGATTTGGTCGGACGACCAGACGGGCAGCAGGTCGGTCTTCGCCACGAAATCGAAGGTAAACGTCCGCTCTGCATCGGTCAGGTTCTCCAGCGTGTAGGTCACCACCACGCCGTTCCTTCCGCTGGGGCAAAATTGGAAGCGTTCCACCCGCAAGGTGTTATCAAACAAGGGGGCGTAACCAAAGCCGCTCCCGAAGGGGTAACTCGTGTATCGCTCCGCCCGTTCCAACCAATGGGTATTTCCCGCCTCGTCGCCCATGCGTACCCAAAAACCGTCCAAGAGTTTGATTCGCTGGTTCCACACGCCACCCATCTCGCCGGGTGTATGTCCTCCCATATCGGGGAAATTCCCATCTTGTTTTCCCACGATATACGTCTTGTCGCCCGCGGTGAGGTAGGGGTTCTCCTCCAGGCGCTCCTCGCTCCACGCTCCGTGCATGATGGCCTCCATCTCTGGGTCGGTACCGTCGGCACCCGTCCCCGGCTGGCAGGCCACGAGATAGCCCGACAAGGCGAGGAGTCCCCAAATGTGTTTAACGCTGTACATTCTACAGATTTCCATATCTTTATATCCTCATTATAATAACTATTCATTCATGAAACACTCTGACTCTTAGAAGCAGGCGTATAGATAGCTACACCAACCTTCGAATCTGCGCATCCATAATAAAGGAACCATTTACCTTGGAAGAACACCAAACCTTCGAGAAACACCGTACCATCCACATATTGGCCACTTTTCTCGAAATCGGCTGTTGGCTGGAAAAACGGAACATCCAAACGTGCGATTACTTTATAAGGGTCATTTATATCGAACAACACCTGACCTGCGCTATACGTACCTGCGTTAAACCGAGGATCCCTCCGCTCGTCCGTTTGATTCTTACCATTATAGAGTAACAAAATCCCTTCGTCGGTTATGATGGCGGGAGGTCCGCATTCCGTCAAAGCGCTATCAAAATACCCTTCCCTAGGATAAATCAAACCTAACAACTCGTTTTGATCATTCAACACAGGGGTCCAGTTTATCAAATCATCCGAAGTGGCGACAGCTACCATATGCTCGCCCCAATACATCAGGTATTTTCCGTTCACTTTCGCTATCACCTGTTTACCATCCACTATTTTGGTTACTATAGCCCCCGATTTACAAGCCATATCCCGAAAACGTCCATCATATGCTTTCGCGAAAGCAGGTCCATGCTTCTCCCATGTCAACAAATCACGGGAAGTAGCGACGCATAAACGAGGAACTTTTCGATTCCATCCTGTATACATCATTACATAAAGTCCATCTTCCGTCATCGCCACACGCGGATCCTCACAACCTCCGGGCCATTCAAACTCTTTCGCGTTATCTTCAGCGGGAAACATAACTGGTGTCGAATGACGCTCCATAGTCACTCCGTCAATACTTTCCGCCAACCCGATACGCGAGGTACGCATCCCTATTCCTGTAGCAGAATTGTCTTCCGCTCGGTACAGCACGCAAATTTTACCATCTTTCACCACTGCGGCGGGATTGAACGTATCGCTCTCTTCCCACCCCACCGGCTTCTTACGCATCGGGCAATCGAACGAACTTGCGGGATTCGGTGTAATCACGGGATTCTTATCCTTTGGACGAATAAACTCTCCTAATGCCCATTCTGGCAAACCAACCTCTTCTCCGCTCTTTTCCTGCTTCGCCTGATGAATACAGCCCGCCAAGCTAACGCACAGCAACGATAACGAAATCAATCTTAAGCAATCCATAGTACAAGCATTTTTCATGTTAAACATAAACTCTCTGAGAATACACAAAGATACGAAAGATTTCTAGATAGCTGCGTTGGTCAAGACACATAGGTGCATCAGCCAACGCACCTATGTGTCTTGGCTTACGCACCTATGTTAAAACTTGTAATTATATTGGGCATTCGAAACCGCCGTATGCGGAACCGTATGTACGATGGTGTGAGAGGCTGGAAAACAAAAGTAGGAAGAAAACGACTTCGTTTTCCTCCTACTCGATTGTATTTGAATTAGAGCATTGAAATCAGGGAGATCATCTTCTCGGCCCGTGTCCGCGATCGGGGCGGTTTCCTCTTTCCGGCCGGCGCGGGCGCTCGTCGAGACCCTCGGGTTTCGGGAGTAACGCACGACGGGAGAGCTTGAATTTACCCGTCTTCGGGTCGATGTCAACCAGCTTGACGGTAATCGTGTCGCCCTCTTTTAAGCCAGCCTCCTCAACGGTCTCCAAGCGTCGCCAATCGATCTCGGAGATATGCAGCAATCCGTCCTTGCCCGGCATGAATTCCACGAATGCTCCATATGGCATGATGGAAGAGATCTTGCCCTCGTACACCTCGCCTACCTCGGGTACCGCCACGATGGCTTTGATGGCCTTGATAGCGGCGTCGATAGTCTCCTTGTTCGTACCGGAGATCTCGATCTTGCCTACGCCATCGATCTCGTCGATAGAGATGAGCGCACCGGTCTTCTCCTGGATGCCCTGGATGATCTTGCCGCCCGGGCCGATGACCGCCCCGATGAACTCCTTGGCGATGGTCATCGTCTCGATGCGCGGGGCGTGCGGTTTCAACTCCGGACGCGTCTCGGGTTGCGCCTCCAGAATCTTGCCAAGGATGTACAAGCGTCCCTCCTTGGCTTGTGCCAGCGCTTTCTCCAAAATCTCGTAAGAAAGGCCGTCTACCTTAATATCCATCTGCGTGGCGGTAATACCATCTTTCGTGCCGGTTACCTTGAAGTCCATATCGCCCAAGTGATCCTCATCGCCCAGGATGTCCGAGAGGATGGCGTAGTTCGTACCCTTGTTCTCCGAGATCAGTCCCATCGCGATGCCCGAAACCGGTTTCTTCATCGGTACGCCCGCGTCGCGCAGAGCCAGCGTGCCCGCGCACACCGTAGCCATCGAAGAGGAACCGTTGGACTCAAGGATGTCGGATACGACCCGAATCACATAGGGATAATCCTTCGGGATCATGCGCTTCAGGGCGCGGTGCGCCAAGTTGCCATGTCCGATCTCGCGGCGTCCCACGCCACGCGTGGCTTTCGCCTCGCCCGTGGAGAACGGGGGGAAGTTATAGTGCAGCAGGAAGCGCTCGGTGCCGTGGTTCAGCACGTCGTCGATAATCTTCTCGTCGTCTTTCGTACCCAACGTAGCGGTGGAGAGAGATTGCGTCTCGCCGCGGGTGAATATGGCCGAGCCGTGGGGGCCGGGCAGGCAATCGGTCTCGATCCAGATGGGGCGTATCTCGGTGGTCTTGCGCCCGTCCAGGCGCTTGCCCTCGTCGAGGATGGCGCGTCGCATCGCCTCTTTCTCCACGTCGTGGTAATAGCGTGCGATCATCTCCACTTTCTCGTCGGTCAGTTCCTCCTCGGTGAACTGTGCCTTATAGTCCTCCACGATTTTCTCGAACGCCTCCGTGCGCTCTTGCTTGCCCGTGCCGGAGGTTGCGATGGCGTAGGCCTTGGCGTAGCATTTCTCGTGCACGTCCTTGCGGAGCTCCTCGTCGTTCACCTCGTGGCAATATTCGCGCTTAACCAATTTTCCGCATGCCTCGGAAAGCTCCAGTTGGGCTTGGCATTGCGCCTTGATAGCCTCGTGAGCTACCTTGATGGCCTCCAGCATCTCCGACTCCTGTACCTCGTCCATCTCGCCCTCCACCATCATGATGTTGTCCAGCGTAGCGCCCACCATGATGTCGATATCAGCCTTCTCCAGCTCCGCGAAAGTGGGGTTGATGACGAATTTCCCGTCCACGCGGGCTACTCGTACCTCCGAGATCGGTCCGTTGAAGGGGATATCCGATACGGCCAATGCCGCGGACGCGGCTAATCCGGCCAACGCGTCGGGCATATCCTGCCCGTCGGAGGAGAACAATATGATGTTTACGTATACCTCGGCATGGAAATTGTCGGGGAAGAGCGGGCGCAAGGCGCGATCTACCAAGCGGGCCGTCAGGATCTCGTAGTCCGACGCTTTTCCTTCCCGTCTCGTGAAACCACCGGGGAAGCGCCCGAACGCGGAGTATTTCTCCTTGTAATCAACTTGTAAAGGCATGAAGTCAACACCGGGATTCGCGTCCTTGGCAGCGCATACGGTAGCGAGCAACACGGTGTTGTTCATCCGCACCGTGACCGCCCCGTCCGCTTGTTTCGCCAATTTCCCGGTCTCGATGGTGATGGTTCTCCCATCACCTAAGTCGATCGTCTTGTTAATTGGATTAAGCATCATTTTTCTATCTATTTTCTATCTGTCAAAAAATCGGTGCAAAGGTAGTGAAAGTTTGCCTCTAATCGCGTGAAAATGAAAAGAAAAAACGGATAGAACCTATTTTTTAAGCGAAAAATGTTGAAGAATGTGGAATTTATAAGGTTATAATTGTAAAATAATGTATATTCGCGTGGAATTTATAGCGATAAAAAGATAAAAAGAATGAAGAGAAAACGATTCGTGCATATAGGAGCCGTGCTGTGCGTAGTATCGCTCGTGCTCGCGGCTTGTAAGCGACAGGCGGATTTCACGGTGGAAGGCGTGGTGTCCGGGGCGGACGGCCAGGTGATGTATTTGGAGAACGTGGGTGTGTCGAGCGTGGAGACGCTCGATTCCGTGCGCTTGACGGCGGCGGGTGAGTTCCGCTTCGAGCGCCCCCGGCCGGCATATCCGGATTTCTATCGTTTGCGTCTGAACAACCAATTGATTAATTTCTCGATCGACTCGACGGAGACCATCTCGTTCGTGGCCGACGCGGAGACTTTCGCCACCTCTTACCGGGTGGAGGGCTCGGAGAATTGCAAGGCGATTAAGAACATTACGTTGGCGCAACTGGACGCGAACCAAGCCATCGGTCGCGCGCGGCGGGCGTATGAGGCCGACCAGCTGGCCGATACCGCTTATGCCCGTCAGGTGGAGGAGGCCGTTGGCGCCTATAAGGAGGTGGCCCGCCGGTACATCTACTCGGCTCCCATGTCGGCCGCGGCGTATTTCGCGCTGTTCCAGCAAATCGATGGCTTGTTGTTATTCGATTTGTACGACAAGGAGGACTCGAAGGCCTATGGGGCCGTGGCCACCAGCCTCGACCATTTCTACCCGGAGAGCCCTCGCGCCAAGCACTTGTATAACCTGGCCCTTCAATCGATCAAGGTAATCCGGAGCCAGCGCCCGGTGAACTTGGATAACGTGGAGAAAGAGGAGGTGGGCTATGTCGATATCGAGTTGCCCGATATCCAGGGCGTGAGCCGGAAATTGTCCGCCCTCGCGCCGGGGAATATCGTGTTGCTCAATTTCACGGCCTATATGTCGGAATGGTCGCCCGCGCTGAATATGGCGTTGGGCGAGTTGTACGTGGAATATCACGACAAGGGGCTGGAGGTCTATCAGGTGTCGCTGGATGGCGACGTCCATTTCTGGAAGAACGCCGCCTCCAACCTCCCCTGGACGTGCGTGCGCGACCCGCAGACCGTTTATTCTCAGGTGGCGGCTTTGTACAACGTGAAGCAGCTCCCGGTAATCTTCGTGCTGGACCGGAGCGGGAATCTGGTGAAGCGCGTGGACGATATGAAGAATCTTGCGGCGGAGGTGGGGGCCTTGTTCTGAGGCACGGGGCGTCGCCCGATATGTTGTAAAGCATTCAGGTAAACTTGCTCATCTTCGGGAGAAGCCCTATATTCGCGATATCCAGGGAAAAGGATACGGGGAGTTCCGGTCAGCTCATGGCCGGGATTCTTTTTTTATAAGAAATATCAACATTAAATACATTATTTATTTAGGAGGATTGGATTATGGCTGTTAGTTATATGACGAAAGACGGCTACGATAAGATTTTGGCTGAGATCAATTATTTGGAGAGCGTGAAACGTCCGGAAATCTCCGCCCAGATCGCGGAGGCGCGGGATAAGGGCGACCTGTCGGAGAACGCGGAGTACGACGCCGCCAAGGAGGCGCAAGGCATCATGGAGGCGAAACTCGCCCAATTGAAGGCGCTGATATCGAACGCTCGCTTGATAGACGAGAGCCGGGTGAAGACGGACGAGGTGCAGATATTGAACAAGGTGAAGATTAAGAATACGAAGAACAACGCGGTGATGACGTACACCTTGGTGTCGGACTCGGAGGCTGACCTGAAGGCGGGGAAGATCGCTATCAGCACGCCTATCGCGCAAGGATTGCTGGGCAAGAAGGTGGGCGACGTGGTGGAGATACGCGTGCCGTCAGGCTTGATGACGTTCGAGGTGATGGATATCTCTATCTAAACATAAATCTAAGATAAAGGAGGATAGCTATATGGCGAGTATTTTCAGTAGGATCGTGGCGGGGGAGATCCCGAGCCATAAGGTAGCGGAGAATGAGGAGTTCTACGCGTTCCTGGATATCAACCCGGTGGCCCCGGGCCATACGTTGGTGATCCCGAAAAAGGAGGTGGATTATATTTTCGATATCGACGACGCGGCATTAGGGCGCATGATGGCCTTCGCCAAACGCGTGGCACGCGCGCAGGAGGCCGCGATCGAATGCAAGCGGGTAGGCTTGGCGGTTATGGGGTTGGAGGTGCCCCACGCGCATATCCATTTGATTCCGATCACGAGAGAGTCGGATATGTATTTCGACAAGGGGAAGCTGAGCCCCTCCCAGGAGGAACTGGCTGATATCGCGCGAAGGATCCGGGAACGGTTCCAGTAAGTCATGATTGAGTATGTACTATGTGATATTAAGTGTATTATGTGATGTTAAGTATGTATTATGTGATTCATTAGTGTTTTTACTCATAATGATAAGGTTTCGACCTTATTCAAAAAGAAAAAGGCCCTTCTGTGACAGACCGGCCTTTTTTTATTGGATATCCCGCACGTGGCGCGCGCCTTAGGGCAGCCAGAAGGTACGCGTTCCCCGATAGAAGGGGTTGCCCCATTCCCAGTCGTAGAGAACGCCGGAACGTATCGCGTAGACCCCGCAAAGCACGACCGATACGAGCCACAACACCAGCAATGCCCAGCGCGCTTGGGCGGGCAGGGGACGCGCCTTGAATAGCCGGCCGCAAATGGCGTAGATGAGGGCGAAGACCGGTATGCCGATGAAGAGGATGATGCCTACGCACCCGATGATTGCCGTGGAGGTGGGCATGCCTTGGATAAGATTCATACCGAAGGGCGATAGCTCGTAAAGGACCCCGGCCCCTCCCGCCATGAGGGCGAACGTCACGATGATCAATACGAATACGACCAATGCCAAGGGCGGCAAGAGGATGATACCCGCCAGGATGATGACGCACTTGAGGAGGAAACCGATGATTTGCACGAACGCGTCGCCCAGCCGTTGGAGGGTGGTCCGCGGCTTGTCGGAGCTGATGTAATCGTTCACGCGGTCGCTCACCTTCTCGAAACCGTCGGTCACGGTTTTCCCGATATTCTCGATGGTCACGCTTTCCCCCCGCATCTCCAGTTTCTCGGTGGCGGTGCGCGCTAGGGGGACGATGATCCATAGCAGGAAGTAAAGCGGGATCATGATGCCGTAGAAGAACAACAGCAGGATGAACACGATGCGCACGGCGGTGGGGTCCCATCCCATATAGGCGGCGATACCTCCCGCCACGCCTCCCAGGACGCGGTTGTCCGGGTCGCGCATGAGGCGTTTCCGGGCTCCCCGCGCTTGTTGCCGGGCTTCTCCGCTCTCCTCGGGGCGCGGGGCCTCGCCCTCTCCCTCGAAGATCTCCTCGGGTTTTCCCATGCGCTTGATGATCTCCTCCACCTGCTCGATCGTGATCACCTCGTAGCCCAAGCGTACCCGCTCGCCCAGGAGCTCGGAGATACGCGCCTCGAAATCGTCCATGATCTCGTCCGAGCCCTCCTCCTCGCGGAAATGGATGCGCAGGTTCGAGAGGTACTTGTCTAATAACTGATACGCGTCCTCGTCGATGTGGAACACGGTTCCACCTAAATTGACCGTAAGTGTCTTTTTCATTATCTTCTTGTTTTTAATTGTTTCGGATGTGGTTGATCGTATTATTGAGCTCTTGCCAGGCGGCCTCCAGCTCCTTGAGGAAAGCCTCGCCCTCCTCGGTCAGCTGATAGTATTTCCGGGGTGGTCCCTGGGTGGACTCTATCCATTGGTAACTGAGGAACCCGCCGTTCTTGAGCCGGGTCAGGAGGGGATACAGCGTGCCTTCGACCACGATGAGCTTGGCCTCGTGCAGCTTTTGGATGATGTCGGACGTGTACGCGGGCTCCTTCCTGAGAAGAAGGAGGATGCAATATTCCAACGTCCCCTTTCTCATCTGCGATTTTACGTTTTCTGCATTCATCTCTGTTCGGGTTTTATTTCGTCACAAATGTATGCATAATATACGTACTATGTGATACATGCTACTTTCTATTATGGATATTTAACGGGATATATGCACAAAATGCCCGATTGTGTGTAAAAAGGAGGGCCGATCACGCGCTTTTAGGAGAGAAAAGCGTACTTTTGTAGCGTCAATTCAAAACGAGGGATTATGATAAATTATCATTACGCGGAACTGATCTATCGCCAGGCGGAGAAGTATGGGAACCGTACGGCGTTGAGATATCGGGACGATGGGAGTGGGAGATGGTTGAGAGTCTCGTGGAACGACTTCGCCGAGAAGGTACGGCTTACGGCGATGGCGATGGCCGAGTTCGGCATCCAGGTGCAGGAGAACATCGGCGTATGTTCCCAGAATATGCCGGAATGCTTTTACACGTATTTCGGCGCCTACTCGAACCGCGTGGCGGACGTGCCGATTTACGCGACCAGCTCGCCGGAGCAAATCGCCTATATCGTGAAAGACGCGAATATCCACACGCTTTTCGTGGGCGAGCAGCAACAGTACAACAACGCGCTGATCGTGCGCAGGCAGCTACCGGGAGTCCTGTCGCGCTTGGTCGTTTTCGATCCTTCCGTGAAATTGAGCCCGGACGACAAGAGCTCCATTTATTTCGAGGATTTCATTCGCTTGGGCGATAACGCGCACGCGGGTAGCGCCGTGAAGATCCGGATAAGCGAGGCGCTCCCGGAGGATATCGCCACGATTATCTATACCTCGGGCACCACGGGGCATCCCAAGGGCGTCGTGCTGCGGCACGCGAATTACCTGGAGGCGATGCGTACGCACGCGATCCGGATTCCCCAGGTGAACGATAAGGATGTCTCGCTCTGCTTCCTGCCCTTGACGCATATCTTCGAGCGGGGATGGTCGTGCGTGTGCCTGACGCGCGGCACGGTAATCGCCATCAACCGCGATCCGAAGATGATCCAGCGTGCGTTGCGCGAGGTGTGCCCTACGGTGATGTGTAGCGTGCCCCGCTTTTGGGAGAAAGTCTATATCGGGGCGCGCGAGAAAATACGGGCCGCGGGGCCTTTGCGCGCCGTGTTCGAGGATGCCATCCGGGTGGGGCGCACCTATCATCTGGATTACGAGCGGAAGGGCGAGAGGCCACCCTTATGGCTGGGGGTGAGATACCGGATATACCGTAACACCGTTTTCGCCTTGCTGAAACGGGTATTAGGCTTGCAAAACGGGCGTTTCTTCCCGGTGGCCGGAGCGCCGTTGGCGGATAATGTCCTGGAGTTCTTGCTATCGGTGGATTTGTCGCTTCGCTATGGATACGGGTTGAGCGAGACCACGGCTACCGTGTCCTTCTTCCCGGAAGTGGGCTACGAGGTGGGTTCGATCGGGACGGTGATGCCCGACTTGGAGGTGCGTATCGACCCCGCGAATAGCGAGATACTGGTAAAAGGCAAGACGGTGATGTCCGGCTATTACAAGATGCCGGAGGAGAACGCGCGGGCGTTTACCGAGGATGGCTTCTTTCGTACGGGCGACGCCGGGTATATGAAGGGCGATGTGCTGTATTTCAAGGAACGTATCAAGGATTTGTATAAAACGTCGAACGGCAAGTATATCGCCCCCCAGTCCATCGAGCTGAGCGTCACGAGCGATGCCTTTATCGAGCAGGTGGCGGTGATAGGCGACCAACGCAAGTTCGTGAGTGCGCTGATCGTGTCCGCTTTCCCGTTGCTGGAGGAATACGCCCGGTCGCACCAGATAAGTTATGCGAGCCGCGAGGAGTTGCTGGCCCATCCCGCCATAAATCGGCTGATCGAGTCACGGATAGAGGCCTGCCAGAAGCATTTGGCGCCGTTCGAGAAAATCAAGCGTTTCACGTTGCTTCCCGCCCCTTTCACGATTGATAGCGGCGAGCTGACCGATACGTTGAAACTCCGTCGCCGGGTGATCCTGGAGCGTTACGCCTCGCTGATCGAGGCGATGTATCAGGAATAATTCGCGTATATTCGCGGCGAATTAATAATAATAAATAAGGAATAGATTATGATTACATCAGACCAACTACACGACGTGTTGGAGCGCGAGCAGGCGCTGAGGAGGTATCTTTGACATCGATGGGAAGACCATCCAGTTAGAGGAAGAGGAGTTGCGCACGCAGGATCCCGGCTTCTGGGAGGACGCGAAGCGCGCGGAGGCCCAGATGAGGAAGGTAAAGGACTTGAGGAAATGGATAGAGCTGTACGACGAGGTCCGCTCCGCAGCCGAGGAGCTACGGCTGGCGTACGAGTACGTGAAGGAGGGGATCGTCTCGGAAGAGGAGGTGGACGAGGCCTACGGGCGGGCGATTCACCGGGAGGAGGAGCTGGAGTTCCGCAATATGTTGCGCGGCGAGGCCGACCCGATGAGTTGCGTGCTGAAGATCAACTCGGGCGCGGGCGGCACGGAGAGCCAGGATTGGGCCTCCATGTTGCTGCGTATGTACCAGCGCTGGGCCGAGAACAACGGCTATAAGGTGACTATCGCCAACTACCAGGAGGGCGATGAGGCCGGCATCAAGACCGTTACCCTCAATATAGAGGGCGATTACGCGTATGGCTATTTGAAGAGCGAGAATGGCGTGCATCGCTTGGTGCGTGTCTCTCCCTACAATGCGCAAGGGAAGCGGATGACCTCGTTCGCCTCGGTATTCGTCACCCCCTTGGTGGACGATACGATAGAGGTGAAGGTCGATCCCGCCGCGATCTCGTGGGATACGTTCCGCTCGGGAGGCGCCGGTGGGCAGAACGTGAACAAGGTAGAGTCGGGCGTCCGCCTGCGTTACCGGTTCAAGGACCCCTATACCGGCGAGGAGGAGGAGATCCTGATCGAGAATACCGAGACGCGCGACCAGCCCAAGAACCGCGAGAACGCTATGCGCCAGTTGCGCTCGATTCTTTACGACAAGGAATTACGGCATCGCATGGCCGAGCGGGCCAAGGTGGAGGCCGGGAAAAAGAAAATCGAGTGGGGCTCGCAGATCCGTAGCTATGTGTTCGACGACCGCCGGGTGAAAGACCATCGTACCAATTACCAGACCTCAGACGTGAACGGGGTGATGGATGGCGATATCGATGGCTTTATCAAGGCTTATTTGATGGAATTCGGTGGCGAGGAGAATGAGGGAAAATGAGATTTTCTCGTTTAACGCTTGCGTATCTCGATAAAAAGTCGTAATATCGCGGTCGTTTTGAGGGATAGTTCCCTTCGGATAGGTCCTATAGCTCAGTTGGTCAGAGCACCTGACTCATAATCAGGGAGTCCTTGGTTCAAGCCCAAGTGGGACCACGAGGCAGAGTCGCCAAGTAACGGATAAGAGGTTACTTGGCGATTTTTTCGCTTGCGCGGTGCTTGTATGTAAACTCTGACTTCGCGAAGATGGGTAAAAAAGGGGGATGTGTCAAATTGGGAAAAGCACGTGGATGACACAGATTGAGCGGGTGAACGCAGATCGTTTTGTTGATTTATAATTAAATAAATCCGTGCGAATCCACGCCCTCCGCGTCATCTGCGTGCCAATACTTGATTTTGGCACACCTCCCATCCAAAAAACCGTCCTACGGTTATTTCCCTCCGGAGCGGAGCGATCCGGACACGAATCAAGACAATCTATCAATGCGATACCTTTGCCTCGTGATGCAACTGCACCGCCCCCCATACGCCGATACATAGGGCGATGACTCCCACTACCGATAAAAAGATGATCAATCCCATATATTTCTATCTCTTGGATAATGTCAATAATATAAGGCCGGAGATAAAGCATGCGGCCACGGCCGCCCCTCCGATGCCATAAAGCAATGCGGAGTTCACGCTCTCGTATTTCATGATGCCCGCGAGTATGACACCGCCGAACACCAGCTTCGCTATATCCACGAGGAATTTCCCCGTCTCCGATAATATCGTCTCTCTCTGTTCCTTTCTCATAGACGCGAATGTAGCGAAAAAAATCGGGAACTATGTTTTAAACATCCAAAAATTGGGTATTAGTGTCCGAGCTACTTGGCGATTTTTGTTCGCTTTTTTGTATGGGGAAAAACGTCTCCCGGATGCGGGCTAAATCTCGTACGAGATGCTTAATGCCTATTATTATGCGCCGAGAGACGTTTTCCTTGTTTCCGGTATCGTTTAGAACAATTTCGCCGGGTATTCGCCGGCGTCGACCAGGGCTTGTATCTTGTCGACAACACCTTGGCGATCGGCCGCGTAGGTGACACCGAACCAGCGGGAGGTCGTGTCGAGCACTTTCACGCGCGCCGTACCCTCGGTGATTAGCTTGTTCACCATCAACGGGATGAAATACTCGCTCTTCGGGTTGTTGATGTTCGCTTTCAGGAACTCCTTGAAATAGGCTTCCGAGTAATCGAAATAATCGGGCGTGAATCCCCACATATTCATCGATACGGGCGTGTTCTCCTCCAGCACCACCTTCTGCCCGTTCTCGTCGGTGAACTGGATATCCCCGTCGATACGCTCGATGGCGGTACGCTCCACCACGCCGGTCAGGTATCCCTCCGCGTTGGTCGTGCATACGCCGCGGGCCACGGACCCGCTCTCGCTCAACGTATTGCCAACCCGGTAGCCTACCATGCAATACTCGTTCCTTGTCCCGTCCAGCTCCGAGAGCCATTTACCGATCACGGCGAAGCTATCGCGCCCATAGAAATCGTCCGCGTTGATCACGGCGAACGGTTCCTTGATTACTTTCCGCCCCATCAATACGGCATGGTTCGTCCCCCAAGGTTTCTGGCGTCCCTCCGGGCAGGTAAAGCCCTCCGGCAGGTCGTTCAAATCCTGGAATACGACCTCCACCGGGATGTGATTCTCGTATTTGGAGATGATTTTTTCGCGGAAATCTTTCTCGAACGACTTGCGGATAACGAACACCAACTTCCCGAATCCGCCCCGGATCGCGTCGAAAATCGAATAATCCATGATGGTCTCCCCGTTGGGGCCCAGGCCATCCAATTGCTTTAATCCACCATACCGGCTTCCCATTCCGGCCGCTAATACAAATAAAGTAGGTCTCATAATCGTTGTCTTTATCGTGTTATGTTATAATATAGGAGGCAAATATACATTTATTCAACGATATGTAACGCCATTTTACGGAAGGAAAAGTATAGATTGTCGTATTTGTCGTATCTTCGCGTAGTTTTTAAGCAAGAGATTGAACAATATGAAAAAGAGAAAAATGTTTCCGTTTTTAGCGGCGAGTCTGGTCGTTTTAGCGAGTTGCGATGCTCCTCAAAAAGAAGAAGAGGTATCCGTTGGCGCTATCAATTTGGCGAACTTGGATACGACGGTGGCCCCGGGCTCGGATTTTTACGAGTACGCTTGTGGCGGATGGATCAAGAACAATCCATTGCCCGCGGAATACGCGCGTTTCGGTACGTTCGACCAGTTGCGCGATAACAATCAAGAGCGATTGCGGGTATTGATCGATGAGCTGAGCGCCACGCCGCACGAGGCGGGTAGTGTGGCCCAGAAGATAAGCGCCTTGTACGCGATGGGCCTGGATAGCACGCGCTTGAATAACGAGCGCGAGGCGCCTATCAAGGACGAGCTGGACGCGATCCTCTCGGTCGCGACCAAGGCGGATGTATCGAAGACGGTAGCCGCCTTGCATAAAGAGGGGATGACGCCCTTCTTCGCCTTGTTCGTCGGGGCGGACGAGAAGAATAGCGCGATGAATATCGTGCAATTGTACCAAGCGGGTATTGGTATGGGCGACCGGGATTATTATCTGCTGGAAGACGAGGGAACCGTGAGGCTCCGCGACGCTTATAAGGCGTATATCAACAGGTTGTTCACGTTGACGGGCGCCAGTCCGGAGCAGGCCGACGCCGCGGTGGAGGGCGTGATGAAGGTCGAGACGGGAATCGCCAAGGTGTCGTATAGCCGCGAGGACTTGCGGGATTCCCGGAAGAACTACAACAAGATGACCTACGAGGAGTTTAAGAAAATCGGCTCGCCGATCGATTGGGATATCTATTTCGAGGCGATGGGGCTGGATAGCTTGCGCGAGCTGGACGCGAAGCAAGTCGATTTTTACAAGGGGCTGGACCAATTCCTGAAAGATGTCACCGTGGATGAGCAAAAATATTATCTGGCGTTCAATTTGCTGGACGCCGCCGCTCCTTACTTGAGCGATGATTTCGTGGAGGCCGGGTTTGAGTTCTATGGGAAGGCCCTTTCCGGCAAGCAAGAGCAGCAACCCCGCTGGAAACGCTCGTTGAACACGGTAAACGCCGCTTTGGGAGAGGCGGTTGGCGAGATGTACGTGGCGAAGTATTTCCCCGCCTCCTCCAAGGAGAAAATGATGGCATTGGTAGGCAATTTGCGCGTCGCCCTGGGCGAGCGCATCAATGGCTTGCCATGGATGAGCGATACCACCAAGGCGAAAGCGCGGGAGAAACTGGCCGCGTTTACGGTCAAGATCGGTTATCCGGATACATGGCGCGATTATAGCGGATTGGAGATCAAGGGTGATTCGTATTGGGCGAACGTGCGTCGCTCGAACATTTTCGATATGCGGTATCAACTGGCCGACGCGGGCAAACCGGTGGATAAGTCGCGCTGGTATATGACACCGCAAACCGTAAACGCTTATTATAACCCGACCACCAACGAGATCTGTTTCCCCGCCGCTATCTTGCAACCCCCGTTCTTCAACCCCGAGGCGGACGACGCGGTGAACTATGGCGCGATAGGCGTGGTGATCGGCCACGAGATGACGCATGGGTTCGACGATCAAGGACGGAACTATGATAAGGACGGGAACCTCGTGGATTGGTGGACCGCGGATGACGCGGCTCGTTTCACGGAGCGTGCGGATAAACTGGCCGAGCAATACGACCGGATTATCGTGGTGGATACGTTGCACGCGAACGGGCGTTTTACCTTGGGCGAGAACATAGCGGATCATGGAGGTTTGCTGGTCGCTCATCAAGCTTACCGGAATAGCCTGAAAGGGAAGGAGGCCCCGGCTCCGATCGATGGTTTCACGGACGAGCAACGTTTCTTCTTGGGATACGCTACCTTATGGGGGCAGAATATCCGTCCGGAGGAGATTCGCCGGCTGACGAAGATCGATCCGCACTCGCTGGGCAAATGGCGCGTGAACGCGGCTTTGCGGAATATCGACGCGTTCTATGACGCGTTCGATATCCAGGAAGGCGATCCGATGTATATGGCTCCGGAGGAGCGGGTCGTTATCTGGTGAGAAAAGATCCGTACGTAGTACGTATAAGGAAAAAAAGAACGCGGGCACGTTTATACGAAAAAAACGATGCCCGCGTTCGTGTATGCCCCCATTCCGAAGATGATAAGAAATACGTGTATTTCTTTTACGCTAAATTACTTTTCTTGCGCCGGTATTCCTGTGGCGTCATACCGGTGTGTTGCCTGAAATATTTATTGAAAAAGGATAGATTGTTAAACCCTAAGGAGAACGCGATTTCCTTGACGGTCAGATCCGTCGAACGTAATTGGGCCTTCGCATCCATCGTGACGATCGACGAGATGATCTCCAAGGGAGTGAGCCCGATCGCTTTTTTTATCGTCGTGCAAAAATGAGGCAACGATAAATTCAATTGGGCCGCGTAGAACGATACGCTATGCTCGGTCGTATAATGCTCTACCACGAGCTGGATGAACTTGCGGTAAATCTCGTGGGTACGCGTCCGCACCCCGTTTGTCCATTGGCTATGATTCTTGTACAATTCCGCGGTGCCCTGCATGAATATCGTGAGATACGCGACAATCAGGTTCTTGTTTACCGGGGTGTAAGGCGCGGATAGCGATTGCGCGCGAATCAATAAGCGATACCCGTCGACAAAAAGCTCCGCCACGGGCTCCTCTAACGGCATGACGGGATGTTCCGTGATGATGGGGAGGAAACTCATTGTCGATTTGATGAAATTGATATTTTTCATAAACTCGGCGGAGAATCCCGCCACATGGAAACAAGCGTCGTCCGATATCTCGTGGAATTGGATGAAATTGTTGGGTACCAATGTCACGAAATCATATTTCCGGATCGTATATTTCGTTAGGTTGATGGATAGCTGCACGGTGCCTTCTACACAAAGGATAAACAGACCAGCGTTTATTTTACAGGGTAAATGGCTGTATTTGTTTAGCGTCTCTTTTGTGATGCGATCACTTACGATAAAGTCGTCCGTGATATCGAATATGAGCGTCTCTTTTACCATCTCTGAACGATAATTTGTCCAAAGATACGGATTTATAACTACTTATTTTTCTGTGCAATAAAAATAGAACATAGAAACCAAAGAATAGCATTGATTATGTATAATCCGCCGGATGGAGGGCAAAAAAAAGAAGGCCATCCTCACGGACAGCCAATCCCATTGTTAACCTTAAATCTAATACCATGAAAAACACGATGCAAATATAGGCATTTTATGTTATGTAGCATACATAATTATTTGGAAATCTCGTTTGTTTAACTTGAATTAACGGGCTTATGCTTTATAACATGATTTTGAAACCTATTTTTTCTTTGGGTAAGAAATCTATACGGTGTTTGAGGGGTTTATCGAAAATAATTCCGTAAGTTTGTTTGTTTAATTAAAATGTCGTGTGAATCATCATGAAAACAAAACCATTCTTGAGCTTTTGGCAGATATGGAACCTTACGTTTGGTTTCTTGGGTATTCAATTCGGTTTCGCTTTACAGAACGCCAATTCGAGCCGGATTCTTCAAATCTATGGGGCTGACGTGGAGCAGCTCTCCTTATTTTGGCTGGCGGCCCCGTTGACGGGTATGATCATCCAGCCGATTATCGGCCATTATTCGGATCGCACCTGGTGCCGGTTAGGGCGTCGGAGACCTTTTTTCTTGGTAGGAGCGATCTGTACGGCGATCGCTTTGATACTGATGCCGAACGCGGGTATATTCCTCTCGCCGGGAACGGAGAGCGCGATTCTTTCTCCCGTATTGATCGGGGCGGGTATGCTGATGATTATGGATGCCTCTATCAATGTGACGATGGAACCATTCCGGGCCCTGGTGGGAGATATGTTGCCCGACGAGCAGCATACGACCGGTTTTTCCATCCAGACCTTCCTGATTGGTATCGGGGCCGTGGTTGGCTCCTTGCTCCCGAGTATCATGAATAAGGTGTTTGGCTTGTCTAACACGGCGCTCGCAGGCGAGGTGGCGGACAACGTGAAATATTCGTTCTATATCGGCGCCTTTATTTTGCTGGCGTGCGTGCTTTGGACCATTATCCGTACCAAGGAATACTCGCCGGAGGAGATGGCCGAGTTCCGCCTTTCCGGAGGGGAGAGCGTCGAGAAAAGGAACATGAGCAATGGGTTCATGGAGATTCTGCATGATGTTTTTCACATGCCGGGAATCATGCTACGATTGGGGTTGTGCCAGTTCTTCGCGTGGTTCGCCTTATATTCCATGTGGGTTTATTCCACGCCCGCCCTGGCCGAGCATGTGTATGGCACGACCGATCCCTCTTCCGTCGAGTACGCGATGGCGGGCGATAAGGTAGGGGAGCTATTCAGCATATATAATTTCGTGGCGATGCTGTTCGCCCTCGCCTTGATCCCGATCGCCCGCTATTTGGGGCGGAAGGTGACGCACGCGGTTTGCCTTTGCTTGGGAGGGTTGGGTTTGGTTTCCCTCTATTTGCTGGAAGATACGGGGCTGATGGTTTTCTCGATGATCGGTATCGGTATCGCTTGGGCCAGTATTCTGGCGATGCCCTACGCTATTCTATCGGATAGTTTGCCGATGGACAAGATGGGTACGTATATGGGGATTTTCAATTTCTTCATTACGATTCCTCAAATCGTGAACGGGATTATTCATGGATGGATCGTGCGAAATGTTTATCAAGGGCACGCGGTATTCGCGTTGCTTACGGGCGGTATATTCTTGTTCCTCGCCGCGGCTTCCGTCTGCTTGGTGAAAGAGAAGAGGCTCGCCCGCCCATAGGGGAAAGTTTGATAAGTCCGCGGTTCCCTGTTGCCAAGCGTACGAACGCTATATCCAAGCAAAACAGCAAGTTATTAATGTAGGTAGAAAAACGTATATATCTCGGATAACCTCGGGATCACCCCGCGATAACAACAGGAAACCTATGGACCAAACTAACTAAAAGGCGTCTTTTTTCTCCTCGCCCTTTTTAGCGTGCAAAAAGCGAAGAGCGACCATGCTGACCGTAACGACCGCGAGCACGCCCATAATGACGTGTTTCTTGACTTCGTCCTCGAATGTAGTTGTTCCTACTAATACCAGTACAATGAACGATACCATCATTACGGCATCTACCAGATCTTTACTTATTTTCATGATTCCTTGAGATTTAAAGACTATAATATGTTTGCTATTTATTCCTTGTTCGCGATTTCCTCTTCCGTGGACGCTTGTGGCTGGCTAAGGCCTTTCATGATGCCATACAGCCCGATGAACAATGCCCCCATTACTACGACTAATTTTATGTAATCGTTCGGAATCAGAGAGCTACACGCGAGTACACATCCCGCGATAGTTAAAAGAACATACAGATAGATACGTACTTTATTCGATTTACTTGTTGCCATAATTATATATTGTTTGAATTGTTTTTATCCTAAATAATGAATTGTCAATGGTAGGGATGGGGGATGATTCGTCGGGGGAACACGGGCGTCTCAAAGCATCGAGGCACGTATAAAACATACCTTTAGCCCGCCGTGCGATTCACGCGCGTCATCGTCTCATCTCGAACCTTTAAATGATGAATATTGATTTCGCGGGGGATATAAGGTTACATTTAAGCCATACCCCCTCTTGTAAAACCGGATAGTTTTACATCCGATATACATATTAAATATGTACGCCCGCTTTCGTGGCTAAATGATAAGTTTCCGCAAGGAATAGACATATTGCCCCATGCGGCAAAAAAGAGTGGATACGATTACACCTTGAAAGGTGGATGTGTGTTGAGAAACTTTATGTAGTTGATTTTCTCCTCGCAAACGTAAGTCTTGAAGGAACTTCTCAAAGGTTTTCCATTCCCGGACATCGACGCTGTTATTGGAGCTTTGGAAAACCCGCCGTGGCGTAAGGCAATTGCTCGTCTTCAGCTCGTTGCTCAATACCTCGAACTTGCGTTGTGTGTTCGTGGTGTTTTGCTTCTCCATAATGGCTTCCGTGGCCGGCGACACGCCCTCCCCCTCGCTTGGGCTCATCAATTCCGGAGCGAAAAGCAAGGCACTTACCAATAAACCTATTATGAATAGCCAACTCTTCATGCCGCGAATATACAAAGTATTTCTTTTGAAGATAGCAATGACAAAATGTTTTTTGTTTTTATTTTCGCGGGGGAAAAGAATTCTTTAGTACAGGTTTGTTCCCGTTTGGGGGAAACGTGCTTTTAGTGGGTATAAAACATAGTTTTATCGTGGGAATAAGATAGGTATGGTAAAATATAAATCGAGAACGCGGGCGTGGATAGAGGCGGCGCGCCCGAGGACTTTGGCGGCCTCGTTCAGTCCCGTGCTGGTCGGATGCGCCTTAGCTTACCGGGATGGGATGTTTCGGTTGGTGCCCGCGCTTTTGTGTGTATGCGTGGCGTTGCTGGCGCAGATCGCGAGTAATTTCGCGAATGATTATTTTGATTTCAAATCCGGGGCGGACAATCCGGACCGCTTGGGACCGGAGCGTGCGGTGGCATCTGGCTGGATAACGCCTCGCGCGATGTTGCGCGGCACGTTTATCACTTTGGGAGCGGCCTGCCTTTGTGGTTGTTGCTTGTTGTTTTTCGCCAGCTGGGAGTTGATTTTTGTCGGTATCACCATCGCTATTTGCGTGTTGGCATATTCCGCGGGCCCTTTCCCGCTCGCGTATAATGGCCTGGGCGATGTTTGCGTGGTGCTTTTTTATGGGATTATCCCGGTTTGCTTCACTTACTATGTGCAGGCATTGTCGTTCTCGTTGTTGTCGTTCTTGCTTTCGCTTGCTTTGGGATTATTGTCCACGAATATATTAATCGTGAATAATTACCGCGATTACGAGCAGGATAAGGCGGCTCGTAAACGAACGACAATCGTATTGTTTGGAAGGACGTTCGGCGTAGTGGCTTATTTATTGAATGGTTTGCTGGCCATCTTGCTCGCGCTTCCATTGCTGGTAATGGCTCCCTCTTGGTTGGTGGGATTGTTCGCGGCTTTTGGCGCGTTGTTTTTTGTCACCTGGCAAGAGATGCGACGTTGCCGGGGCCGTGCGCTGAATCGGACGTTGGGGCGCACGGCTCGGAACGTTTTTCTTTTCGCGGTCTTGCTCTCTATCGCTTTGTTATTCGTGTAGGCTTTATTTGAGTTGTTTGAAAGCCGTACCTAACATATCGATAATATCGCTGGCTATTAGGCTCTCCTCCGAATGGGACGAGGCCGCTAAATCGCCCGCGGTCGCATGTAGGAATACTCCTATCACGGCGGCGCTTTCGGGGGAATAACCTTGGGCGAGCAAACCTAAGATAATTCCCGTCAGAACATCTCCGCTTCCGGCGGTAGCCATTCCTGGATTACCACAGCTATTGATATATACATTTCCTATCGGTGTGCATATGGCCGTATACGCGCCTTTTAACACTAAGCATACTTTATGCTCGGAGGCGAACGCGCGGGCTTTCGCCAAACGTTCGTAAGAGTTCGCGCTTTCGCCCGCCAATCGTTCGAATTCTTTCGGATGAGGGGTAAGAATACTATGTTGTGGCACGTCTTTCAGCCATTCCTTATTCGACGCTAAGATGTTGATCGCGTCCGCATCGATGACAACAGGCTTGGAGGCGGATCGCAGGATCTGCTCGATAGCCGCCGCCGATTCCGGATGTGTTTCTAATCCCGGTCCCATGCCTATCGCCGCGTAAGCGTCCAGCTCTGGAGGTGTCGAGAGATGATCCG
The DNA here is from genome assembly GCA_019114945.1 of Candidatus Parabacteroides intestinigallinarum. GTDB lineage: Bacteria > Bacteroidota > Bacteroidia > Bacteroidales > Tannerellaceae > Parabacteroides > Parabacteroides intestinigallinarum. Next base: position 47,687 of record DXEN01000077.1, read on the forward strand.
GGTGCTCGTCGAAACTGAGCATCGCCTCCGGGAAAGCGGTTTGGAATACGGATTCGCCACGTGCCGGTATATGCGCGGTGAGCAAACCGGCGCCGCTTCTGAGGCAGGCTTTTGCCGCCAAGAGGGCCGCGCCCATTTTCCCTTTACTTCCCGCGATCAGTAGGGCGTGTCCGAAGATGCCTTTATGCGCGAAGCGGTCGCGGGGTAGTAATGAATAGGCGATATCCTCTTCCTCCACGAAATTGTAAGGTGTCCGCGTTTGGTCGATCGCGTCGGGATGAAGCCCTATGTCCAAAATCTTCCAACGGCCTACATAGGGGGCGTTTTCGGGGAAGAAGAACGCTAATTTCGGGAATCCGAATGTCAAGGTCATATCCGCCTTGACAATCGCGTTCGGGTTGTTTTTGCGATTATCTTCCCCAAACAAGCCGGAGGGGATGTCGATCGCGACAATCTTAGCCTCCGATTGGTTGATATAGCTCACGACACTGGCGAAGCCTCCCGTAAGCGGGCGGTTCAGTCCCGAACCGAATAAGCCATCGATCACTACATCGTGTTCGCTCAACTCCGGCGGTTCGAAGTCTTGGGTGATTTCCGTGAAATCGACTCGTTCCATATCGAGCAGACGTCGCTTGTTCCGTTCGCAATCCTCGGACAAATGCTCTGTCGGGTTGAATAGGTAAGTTTCCACGCGATACGATTCCTCGGTCAAAAGGCGTGCGATCGCTAACGCGTCCGCTCCGTTATTGCCTTGTCCGGCGAAAATGATAACACGGATCTGTTTGGAATAATGGCGGCAAAACTCATGTACGAACATCGTCGCGGCTCGCTCCACCAAATCAATCGATTCGATAGGCTCGTATTGAATCGTATATTGGTCAAGTTCCTTGACTTGGTTGGTTGAAAATATCTTAATCATAATCTATGGTATATTTGAAAGGCAAACTTACGAAAAATATCCGGAATAACCTCGGAAATCCGCGTGTATAAATCATGATTATAAATAGAGTTCGCTTTCCGGTCCCATGTTGAATAGCAGGTCGACGATGCTTAGGTTGGGCAGGAAGCCGAATCGGTCGCGGAATACTTGGTAATAGGGTCTCGGATGGAAATCGGGATCGTCGCCTTCGTGCTTGGGGCGGATCGCCTCGCGGAAATCGTTGGCCACCTCTGGCTCGTACCGCTCGGTATAAACGATATGGGGGTGGAGGTCTAACAATTCGCATATCATCCGGCGCAGTTCCTCGTTAAAATCGAGCAGGAACGTGTATTTTTTCTCGTAAAAGGGTGCGAAATCATCGGCGTAATACTCGAAAAAGGGACTCATGTTGTAGGCCGATACCAAGGCGTTCCAATGCAGGTGCCGCCAATGGCCATGGTCGGAGATCCGGATATCCTTGGTGAGGCATTTCAACGTGTCCGGTTTCACGATCGGGACGGAGAGCGCCAATGGACCGTTCGCGGCCGCTATCACGCAACGGTTGCGATAGGTTTGCTTGATGTAATTCTCCGCGGTCTCGATACGTACCTCCGGATATCGTACCATCTTTGTATATTGCTGGATAGGCCCTAAGTAGGCCGTTGATAAGTAAGCTATTGACATGTATCGCTAATTGACAGGTTTAAATATTCTTCGTTTATCCGGGCTATACCAGCGAAAGCGGGCCTCGCCTACGATATGGTCGGCCGGGATGAGCCCCAGATGCCGGGAGTCTATCGCTTCGTCCGCGTTATCGGAAAGCATCCAATAATAATCCTGGCGGAAGAAGAAAAAGTTCGTTTCCCGTCCGTCTATGTATAGTTTCCCGTTTCGGAAACGGGCTTTTCCGTCGGTCTCGTCCAGGATGATTTCTTTGCATGCGGTCAGGGCGGCCGCGTCCAGCGGGTAAGCGCGGCCTTTCTTGGGTACGATTAATCGATATTCCCGTATGCGCTCGCTTACGAAGTGTTGGTTCTCCGCGTCCGATAGTTCCTCCCGTAGTTGGTACTCCTCGAATGCCGTCAGGGTAAATGTATAGCCGAATCGTCCTGGCTGGAGGTCGCGCGGGGTGATGTTCAATTTCCGGGCGGAAGCTTCCAAGGTCTCGTAAGTGCCTGTTGTCGCGAAATAGGTGCTTAAGGATTGGGGCGAGCGAGGGATCTTCCGTCCGTTGATCGTATAACCGCTCTCGTCGACAAGGATCGTATCGCCCGGCATCCCGATACAACGGCTGATGAACAAAGGCGCGTCCGTTGAGTCTTTCGCTAATGGGCTGGTGAACAGCACGACCCGGTTGCGTCCGGGCGTACGTCCTCCCATTAGTTTATCCACGAGGATGCGATCGCCTTTCCGGAGTGTTTCCGCCATGGCATTGGTGGATATCTGGAAAGACTCTACCCCGAAAAGGCGAATGAGTATGACAATGCCGACGACGCATGCGCCTGCCACCAATCCTCTGATAACGAGTATTGAGAATTTTCGGATTGCCATGCCTCAAGAACGATTTAATCCGGATGTACCCAGCGGAACAAGCGCTCCCAGCGGATGCGTCCATCGAACCAACCACGGTCCTTGTCCAAGGAGAGCCAGATTAGGATGGGTTTGCCCACGATATGATCCTCGGGTACGAAGCCCCACGAACGGCTATCCGCGCTGTTATGGCGATTGTCGCCCATCATCCAGTAGTAATCATATTTAAAGATATAGGAGGTAGCCTCTTGTTCGTTAATATATACTTTTCCTCCTTTTATTTCCAACGTATTGTTCTCGTAGTTCCGGATGCAACGGCCGTATAATGCCAGGTTGCGTTCGTCCAAGGGAATCGTCGCCCCTTTTCGGGGAAGCCAAATCGGGCCGTAGTTGTCGCGGGTCCAACCGGTGTCGTAGCCCACCGGATAGGTAGGTCCGCCGAATTCTTCCGGCTCTATCTTGATTTGCTGCACGCTGGGCAGTCGCTTAGCGATCGCCAACGCCTTTTGTGTTAATGGCAAGCGGTAGACCGGATTGTATTGTCCGTTGGCGTTCGGCTTGAATCCTAAGAACGATAACAGATTCTGGTAATATCCACCCGCGGAGGCCAGGACGCGGTCGTCCTTGCTTACATCCATCAAGCGGAATTGCTCCTCCGTGATGGGAGAGCCGTCCGTCTCTACATAGTAGTTGAATTGCATGCGCTCCGGGTTCTGGGCGGGTTGTCCGTCGATATATACTTGGTTGTTGATGATTTGGAGCGTGTCGCCCGGCATGCCGACGCAACGCTTCACGTAATTCTCGCGCTTATCTACCGGGCGATAGATCACCTCGCCAAACGTCGCCTTATCCAGCCAAACGCGGTCGCGTCCGTAATCGGTCACCAGCGTGTAATAATCCGGATTCTGTACCCGCAGGGCGACCGTATCGCCCGCTGGGAAGTTGAACACCACGATATCGTCGCGTTTCACCTGTCCCAACCCTTTTACTCGCTTATAGCCCCATTCCGGCCATTCCAGGTAGGATTTGCAATTGAGGATGGGGAGCGTGTTCTGCACCAGCGGGAACGAGAGCGGCGTGTTGGGCACGCGCGGTCCGTAACTCAGCTTGCTGACGAACAGGTAGTCGCCCACCAACAACGATTTTTCCAACGAAGAGCTGGGAATCTGGTAGTTCTGGAAGATGAACAAGTTGATGAGATAAACCGCCACCAGCGCGAACAGGATATCGTCCACCCACTCCAGCGCGTTCCGTATCGCGGGGTTCTTGGATCTTTTCCAGGCGCCCCAAGGGATATAATGGGTCAAGAACACATCGACAATGACGATTAATCCGAGCAGTAACCACAAGTTTTCCATCCAGATAGCGAATAACGTGTATAACACCGCCGCTATGCTGAACTTGATCCATTGTTTCCGCGTGAACCGCCCTTTCGCTTTTTTCCCCTCGTTATTTTCCATCGCTTTGGTAAGGTTTAAAATGTAAGCATATCACTCATGCCGAGGAAGCCTTTCTTCCCTGCGGTAAACTCGGCCGCCAATACGGCGCCCAGGGCGAATCCCGAGCGATTCTTCGCGTCGTGCTTGATCAGGATCGAATCCGCGTCGGATTCGTAGACGATCTCGTGTATGCCCGGCACCTCGCCCTCGCGGATGGCGTGGATGGGCAGGTCGGTGGGTTGTTCCGCCGTGTTGAGCGTCCAACGTTCCTTGCGATCCACGTTCTCCAGGATGCCTTCGGCCAGCGTAATGGCCGTTCCGCTGGGCGCGTCCAGCTTGTGCACGTGGTGCGTCTCCGTCATCCGTACGTCGTAGGCGGGGAAGTTGTTCATTATCTTCGCCAGGTATTTGTTCAGGGCGAAGAAGATGTTTACGCCGATGCTGAAGTTCGAGGCGTAGAAAAAGGTCTTGCCCTCGTTCTCGCATTTCGCTTTTACCTCGTCCAGATGGTCCAACCAGCCCGTCGTGCCCGATACGACCGGTACGCCCACCTCGAAACATTTCATGTAGTTGCCAAGCGCGGTGGCCGGCGTAGTGAACTCGATCGCCACGTCCGCGCCGCGGAACGCTTCCGAGTAAATATCGTCCGCATTATTGATATCGATGATTGAAACGATTTGATGTCCTCTTTGAAGCGCGATTCGCTCGATCGCCTTCCCCATTTTTCCGTAACCTATAAGCGCAATCTTCATACCTTATTCATTTAATGCCGCGAATATAATGAAAATGAATCATATCATTATCCGCTTGCCTATTTTTCTACCGTAGGCCCGGATTACGCTACTTTAGGCGAGAGCGGGAAAATCCGGAGGCTCTCTGTTTGCCGATTTTTGAAAAGATGGTACTTTCGCGTGTTTTTAAAAGGGAAAAGATGAAAGGTAACGTGTTCGACAAGATTAAAGGACATCCGCGGGTCGCGGAGGGGACGGCTTTCGCGATTCTGTTCACGATGGGGACTTGCCATTTGTTAAACGATATGATTCAGTCGGTAATCCCGGCGTTGTATCCGCTCTTGAAGGATAATTTTGGCTTTACCTTCGCGCAAATCGGCGTGATTACGCTGGTGTTCCAATTGACCTCTTCCATTTTCCAACCTTTCATCGGCCTGTATGCCGACCGTCACCCGCGGCCTTATTCTCTTTCGCTCGGGATGTGCTTCACGCTGGTGGGATTGCTGGCGCTCGCTTTCGCGGGCAACTTTCTGTTGATTCTTCTGTCGGTCGCGCTAATCGGTTGTGGCTCGTCCGTCTTTCATCCCGAGGCGTCGCGCGTGGCGCAGATCGCGTCGGGCGGACGGAAGAGCTTGGCGCAGTCCATCTTCCAGGTAGGAGGCAACGGGGGAAGCGCCATCGGTCCGTTACTGGCGGCCTTGATCGTAATTCCTTACGGACAGCACGCCGTGGGCTGGTTCGCGCTGGCGGCGATGCTCGCCTCGCTTCTGTTGGCGCGGGTAGGCTATTGGTATAGCTTGGTGCTGCGGCGGATCGACACCCGTAGCCGCGCGCGGCAAGTATCCGCCAACGGACTCTCGCGAGGCGCCGTGCGTTGGGCGTTAGGCATCCTGGTGCTGATGATTTTCTCGAAATATTTCTTCAACGCTTGCATGACGAGCTATTTCACCTTCTTCTTGATGGATAAATTTGGCGTCACGGTGCAACAATCGCAGTTCTGCTTATTCTCCTACTTGGCCGCGTTCGCTATCGGCACGCTGGTTGGCGGTTTCCTGGGCGATCGCTATGGGCGGAAATACGTCATCCTGTTCTCTATCCTTGGCGCGGCTCCTTTCACGCTCGCGATGCCTTACTTGAATTTGTTTTGGACGCTCGTGATGGCGATTGTCACGGGCTTGGTCATCGCGTCGGCCTTTTCCGCCATCGTGGTCTATGCTACCGACTTGATGCCGGATAAGGTGGGCATGATCGCCGGTATCTTTTTCGGGTTGATGTTCGGGTTGGGCGGTATCGGCTCGGCCTTTTTCGGATGGCTGGCCGACGTCACGAGCGTGAGGTTCATCTTCCAAGTCAGCACGTGGCTTCCCTTGCTGGGGGTCGTCGCTCTTTTCCTTCCGGACATACAACCTTCGAGAAAGTCTTGACCTATCCTCTCCGGTAGGTGTCGTCGACAGCGCGTTTAGTGAAAAATCTGTAGGATTTTTGCTGTCGACGGCGCGTTTAGTGAAAAATCTGTAGGATTTTTGCTGTCGACGGCGCGTTTAGTGAAAAATCTGTAGGATTTGCGCTGTCGACAGCGCATTTAGTAAAAAATCTGTAGGATTTGTGCTGTCGACGGCGCGTTTAGTGAAAAATCTGTAGGATTTGTGCTGTCGACGGCGTAGATTGGTGAAATCCGCGCCGATTGCCTCTGCCGACCGGGTAGACGGCTCTTTACGAATTTTTTTTGTAATGAATAGCCGGGAAGCGCGTTTTTCGTCATGATTTATGTCAAAAAAAAGAGGCGAATCACGAAAGTTTACGGGCGAACTCTTTGTCTCATTCCAAAAAAAAGAATATCTTTAGTGGCAAAAAAGAACGTTATGAGTCAGCGAGTAAAAGTAGGAATTATAGGCTTTGGCCGCATGGGCGGCTTTTATTTGGACGAGATGTTGAAGAGTGATAAATGGGAGGTGGCTTATATCTGCGATACCGATCCCGGGGCGCGGGATTTCGCGCGGCAGAAGTCGCCGGGTTCACGCGTCGTCTCGGACGAGCGGGAGGTTTTCGAGGACCCGGAGGTACAAGTCGTCGGATTGTTCACCTTGGCGGATTCCCGCTTGCGGCAAATCCGGGAGGCGGTGGCTCGCGGGAAGCATATCATGTCGGAAAAGCCGGTGGCGGATACGATCGAGCGCGAGTGGGAGGCCGTGCGTCGCGTGGAGGAATCCCAATCGCTGGGCACGGTGAATCTTTATCTGCGTAGCTCTTGGTATCACAACGCGATCCAGGAATTTATCCGGCGGGGCGAGATCGGCGAGTTGGCCATTATCCGCGTCTGCCACATGACCCCCGGCCTGGCGCCGGGAGAGGGGCATGAGTACGAGGGTCCCGCGTTTCACGATTGCGGGATGCACTACGTGGACTTGGCCCGCTGGTACGCGGGATGCGAGTACAAGACGTGGCACGCGCAGGCTCTCCGGATGTGGAGCTATCCGGAGCCATGGTGGTTGCAATGCCACGGGACGTTCGAGAACGGAGTTGTGTTCGATATCACCCAGGGATTCGTGTACGGGCAGTTGTCGAAGGATCAGACGCACAATTCCTACGTGGATATTATCGGGACGAAGGGCATCGCGCGGATGACGCACGATTTTAAGACGGCGGTGGTCGAGTTGCGGGGCGTCAGCGAGACCCAACGCATCGAGCGCCCATACGGCGGAAAGAATATCGACGTGCTGTGCGACCGATTCGCCGATTCCGTGCGGACGGGCTCGCTGGATGCCCGTTTACCGCGTATGTGCGACTCGGCAATAGCCTCGTCGTATGCCTGGAAGTTCTTGGAGGACGCGAAAACGCATGAGCTTCCGGCCATCGGCGATTTGGAGACCTTGGAGGAGATCCGGGAGCGCAGGCGGCACATGACGAACGGTTATGGCTTGATTCATCATCACCATCGGGAGTGAATCGTCTTTTTACGGGAGTAAACCTTTAAATAGAATAGTATGGACAGACGACAATTTGTAAGAAGCTTAGGCTTGGGAACGGCCGCGCTGGGCGCGGGTGGCTTAGCGACGACCGCGGCTTGCGTGCCATCGGGGAACGCTCAGCGGGCTGACGGAAACGATGATGACGATCAGATATTGTTTATCGGCGATGATGTGGCGATCGCCCAGACAAAGTATGGAAAGATACAGGGGTATTTGTTGAATCATGTATATACTTTCCTGGGCGTTCCGTACGGGGCCGATACGTCGGGGAAGAATCGCTTCATGCCGCCGCGCGAGCCGGAGCCGTGGACGAACGTACGGCCGGCGCTTTTCTATGGGAATTCCGCTCCGCAAAATATGAAGAACAAATGGGGGAACAATTATTATACTTTCTCGGACCATTGGAACTATTACGACGTGAGCGAGGATTGTCTTTGCCTGAACATCTGGACGCCGGCTTTGGCCGACGGGAAGAAGCGCCCTGTGTTGGTATGGTTGCACGGCGGCGGTTTCACGAGCGGTAATGGAATCGAGCAGGACGGCTATCATGGCGAGAATCTCAGTCGCGCGGGCGATATCGTATTCTGCTCGGTCAATCATCGTCTCGGTCCGATTGGTTTTTCTGATCTCTCGGCGGTCGGTGGCGAGAAGTATAAGGATTCGGGCAATGTCGGCATGCTGGACATCATCTCCGCGTTGCGTTGGATACACGATAATATCGAGAATTTTGGAGGCGATCCGGGCAATGTCACGATTATCGGCCAGTCGGGAGGCGGCGCCAAGGTGTGCATCGTGGCCGCGATGCCAGCGGCGAAAGGATTGGTGCATAAGGCGGTCGCTTTGAGTGGTTCATCCATCGAGGCGATGGATCCAGCGGTTTCTCGGAAGATCGGTGAGTATATTTTGCGGGAAGCCGGGCTCGCGGCCGATCAAATCGATAAATTGCAGGAGATGCCTTGGGAAGAGTATTTGGAGATCGCTAATCGTGCCAGCGCGAGGTATCGGGCGGAGCAAGGCGAGGATGGGCGTCGGGGAGGTTTCAGCCCGGTAGCGGATGGACGGAATATCCCGGGCGGACAATTCTATTCGGCGGCGAATAGCGTGGACACTCCCCAGATTCCGATGATGTTCTGCACGACTTTCCATGAGTGGAATCCCAACCGTGGCGACGCGTCGCTGGAGTCGATTACACGGGAGGAGGTTGTCGAGAAGCTGCGACCTCGCTATGGAGAGAATTCGGGAGCTATCGTCGATGCGTACGCGAGATGTTTCCCCGATAAACGGCCTATCGAGCTTTGGGCGTTGATTACCTCTTCGCGGGCGGGCGTGGTGCGTTCGGCCAACGCGAAACTGGCGCAAGGGCAGCCGGTTTATGTCGCTTGGTTTGGTTGGTGCCCGCCGCTCTTTAACGGGCGGATGCGCGCTTTCCATTGCCTGGATATTTGCTTCTGGTTCAAGAATACCGATCGGATGTACACGCATACAGGTGGCGGACGGATTCCCCGCGTTTTGTCGGATAAGATGTCGGAAGCGCTCTTGCGTTTCATGCGGACGGGCGACCCGAATGGGGGTTCGTTACCAACTTGGCCGAAGTATACGGAGGAAAATGGCGAGGTGATGATTCTTGATAATACTTGCGAGGTAAAGAACGATCCCGATCGCGAGGCGCGTGCCGCATTGATCTAAGATTATACGATTATAATATAGAATAGGCACGAATCTCTCGCATGAAGGATGCTTTTCTTTCGAGAGATTCGTGCCTGTTTCGTATCTTGTTTATCCGTGTTTATTCCGTGATTACGGAGAACTCGCCGATGCCTACTTCTTTTTGGTCGTCAACGACACGGGTCGCTACCAAGCGGATAGTTTTCCCTTGTACCGGTTGGAAGCGTACGGTTTGCTCGATCGGATTAGCCTTGATATTCGAGAACTCGCCGGAAGCCACCATGCGTCCGTCTATCCAAAGCTGGTAGTTGGAAATGTGTCCGGACGGGTAACGACGCTGATCGGGCGTATAACGGAAACCGGAGAGTGTATAAGGTTTGTCTAATGTAACCGTTATCTCATGACGTTTCGGCAACTTGAGTACCGAGAAGCCATCCCCGTCGAATAAGACCTCGGGATTATCGGTCGCGGGTGCCGTGAGCTGATAGGCCGTTGGTGGAATATCGAGGTCTATCGTTGTCACGGGGCTGTATTTGTCGAATGTCGCGTCGTAGGCGATCGCTTTGATCGTTCCTTTCCGCGGGAAGTCGATGGCTCCTTCGTATCGGCTGGAGGAACGGGTCGGCTCTGTCCCGTCGAGGGTGTAATAAACCTCCGCGTTGCTATCGCCCGCTTGGATGGTTACCTCGTTTTTCTCATTCCGGACGATGATGGGCTCTGTCATCAATACGGGAGCCAAGTATGCCTCCGCGTTGTTTATACAGAGCGGCCCGCGTGCGTCGCGGAAGTTGACGCGAAGCTTTTTCGCCTTGACGGTCTGGAAGCGAACGATGCGTTTATAGCCAATCGTCGTGGTCGAGTCGACACTTTCGATGGGTTGCCATTTCCCGTCTAATTCATATTCTACATCGAAACGACGTACACGTTGCCCTAATGGGATATATTCTTGCAAAAGTAGGCGGTTCACCTCGGTCGCGGTCGGAAGCGTGAATGTCAACGAGCCGCTGGTTTCCCCGTCTTTGGTTGCCCAATAGCTGTCCCAGTCGCCATCTGTCACGTTCGCCGCGCTGAATGTGCGCCCGCGGCGGCTGCTCGCCTCTACATACGCGCCTTTCAACAGATTCGTCTTTAGGTCGTTTTGGATAGTCTGATACCATTCCACGGCGCGTGTCGAGTCAAGAGGGGCTATCTTTCCGTTCAATGCCACCGGGAAATTCAGCAAGAAGTTGGCGTTGTGCCCGACGCTTCGATAATACAGGTCTACCAACTTGGCGAGCGATTTCACTTGATGGTCCTCGCTGGGATGGTAGAACCAGCCCGGTCGCATGGATACATCGCACTCGCCTCCTAACCAATATTTTTGGGTCTCGTCGCCATATACACTGTTGCGATAATCCCCGATAGCGGGCTCGGAGTCGTAAATGCTCCATTGGGTAGCGCCGGCCCATCCGTCCTCGTTGCCAATCCAGCGGATATCGGGCACCGTGCCTCCAAAAATCATGGCGCCCGGGTGCTTGGCCTTGATAGAGTCGCGGGCGCGTTCATAATTATAATAGGTTTTCGCCTCGATGGCTCGTTTCTCGTTCGCTCCTCCATACCAGCCGTCGCCACCGTTCGCTCCATCGAACCAGAATTCAAACAACGGCCCATAGTTACTGATTAATTCGTGGATTTGCGCATGGTATTTCTCTACATATCCGGGCGTGCCGTAATTGTCGCTATTGCGGTCCCAAGGCGAGAGATAGACTCCGAATTTTAGGCCATACTTTTTACAAGCATCCGACAATTCCCGTACCATATCGCCTTTCCCGTTTTTATAAGGAGAGTTTTTAATGCTGTATTCGGTAGTAGCGGTGGGCCAAAGGCAGAAACCATCGTGATGCTTGGTGGTTAGAATGACGCCTTTCAATCCGGCGGCTTTGATCGTGCGAGCCCATTGGTCGCAATCCAGATCCGTGGGATTAAAGGTGCTGGCGGGCGTATTTCCATAGCCCCATTCTAAATCGTTAAACGTATTGAGCCCGAAATGAACAAAGGCATACGTCTCTAATTTGTGCCATTCTACCTGCTCCGGCGTGGGAATGGGCAGTACTGGGGCAGGGGGTGCCGCTTCCTCGCAAGCGAAAAGGGTAAGCAACCCGATGCCCGACAAGATGCATGAATTTAAATGTTTCATTATTTGATGCTTTTTTAGTGAAAGCCCAAAAGTACGAAAAATTTTTTATCCATATTCTATATTATCGATGCTTTGGGTAGATTATTCTATGTTTATCGGTTAAGAAAACATAGGTATGTGGATAAGAAAGCATAGGAATGTAGCTCGGAGAACATAGGTGCGTTGACAAAGGCACGTACGTGCGTTGGCATTTTAACATACGTGTCTTGGTAAAGACACATACGTGCATCTGCCGGAAGACATATATGGCGATACGCCTATGAGGTTTTCCCGAGAGGATGCCAAGGCATAGGTTTGTATAGGAATCGCGAGTTTCGGCGTTCCCCGTAGCTATCGCCCATGCGAGAGACTTTGGATGAAACATTGTTTAACATATCAGGTAACATGTTGTACGGCATGTGATTGCGCCCTGTTTTCCTCCATCCGATGAGAGATCCATGAAAAAAAGTCCCGGATAAATTTGGAGGATAAGGAGGAACCGCCTACCTTTGCACCCGCTTTCGAGAGAGAACGGCGGACGATTGAAAAAGTTTGAGGGGCGACGAGAAAAAGTCGCCCGGAGATTTGGAGGGAATCGGATAAAACCCTTACCTTCGCGTCCACGTCGCCATCGAGAGGGCGATGGGAGATCTTTGAGAGAATGTCATACAACAGCAAGTAGTACAAGTATCGGAATCGAACGGCCTACGGTCGTTCTCTCCGAGGCGATACCGTCAACGAATGAG
>DXEN01000078.1 GCA_019114945.1 Candidatus Parabacteroides intestinigallinarum
GAAGATGGCATATTGGCAAGAATGGAAAGGATTAAAGTATGGATAAATTACCCCCCCCATTTGCTTTTGATAATACTTGTTGACAGTTTTAGAAAAGCAATATTGTAGCTTATCCAAAACTACCGGAAATACTCTTTCCAATTCTATCCTTTCCTCACCACTCAACATAAATAGATTGTCAAGCTGATACTGCAATAGTTTTAAAATGTCCTTTTCTGGAATCGAAGTTATCATAATCCGTTTGATTTTTAGATTGCCGTCCACCCACCATCTACTATCAGATTATGCCCAGTGATAAACGAGGCTTCGTCCGAGAGTAAGAAACTGACAGCCGGAGCTATCTCTTCCGGCCTGCCCATTCGCTTCAAAGGAGATTTGGCTGAATAACGTTCGATAAAAGTAGGATGCTGCTTGTCAATAATTCCACCCGGTGATACCACATTCACACGCACGCCGTATTTTCCATAATAGGAAGCCAAGTAACGCGAAAAATTAATAATGCCGCCTTTGATAGCCGTATAAGCCGCGGGTGAAGTTCCACCATAGCCCTCATAAATGGTGAAATCGTTACCGACCACTCCATAAATTGAACCAAAGTTCACTACGGATCCAAAACCTTGCTCTTTCATAATTTCCAAGACTTTCTGACAAATGAAGAAGCAGGAATTCAACTGCATATCCACATTCTTACGCCAGGATTCCAAAGAAACATCTTCAAAAAATGCCCCCCAGTCTTTGGTGCGCGGATAACCGCTGTTGGCAATTCCGTCTATGCGGCCATATCTTTCTTTTACCTGTCCTATAAAATTCTCTATCTCGGAAAAATCGGTCATATCCAGTTTATACTCTCCTTTTCCCCAATCGGTTTCAGTGGATATGTCGGCATTGATACAGATTCCACCTTTCCGGCGAATATCCTTGACGATTTCACGGCCTATCAAACCACAACCGCCTATCACTATGACTACTTTATCTTTCAATATCATCATTCTAAACAAATTTTTAGTACATTATAAGCATCTTCAACGGTATTGAAGTTGAAATTTCCCGTTTCCAACATGGACAGAAAGAAGCGCATCTGTACTGTATAGGTATCGATTATCCTTTGCGGATACTGTTCCAAGATTTCCCCTTTAGCCCTTGACAATGTATTGTCTAACAGATTGGCCGTATAAGTGTCCTCGCTGGTCACAATCTCACACATTCGTTTACCATCCCTACGGTAGTAATTTAAAATAATGTTCACATTGAAAGCCGGGTATTCCAACAAATAATTGGCATAATCACAGGCTCGTATATCCAAGGAGGATTTGTTAGTGAATACTTTATGAACCCTCTTTGGCTGTCCAAACAGCCAATACACATAATCTATCTCGTGTATCAGGTCTATATGTACACCACCGCCCAACTCAGGAATGGCGCTATAGCATTGGCGATAATCTGTGCCCGGACGCCAATCAGGAAGATAGGATCCACAATACACATTCACCTCATTGACCGTAACATGCTTCAACAACTTTTGCAACGAACGGATTACTTCCAAGAAACGCAGATTGCATGCAACATAAGTCGGAATCTTCCGCACCTTCAATTCTTCAATAAGTTCTTTACCTTGAAGACTGTCAAACAAGGGTTTTTCTATGAAGAGTGGCATCCCGCTTTCTTTGAGCCTTTCTATCACCTGCTTATGCAGGGATGTCGGACTGGAAATAATGACAAAATCATAACGAAAGTTCAAAGCCTCTTCCCAAGTATACCAATCTTGAACCTGTTCATAAGGTTTGGCTTGATGGCTGGAACGGAGAGCGTAAATCTCCACTTCCGGATGACATTGGAGCAGGGCATTGATATGTTTCTTGGCTATAGAACCCAGCCCGACTATTAAGACTCTCATGACATGAAATCCAATTTCCCGTTACCAAGCAGATAAGACATGAATTCAAAATCAATAGGGTGGTCCATGTCAAAACAAACATGAGGCATCACATAGATCAATGACTTGTCCGTGATGGCACCTCGATAACCCTCCTCGAAGAAACGCCGCCTGTAGAAATAAAAAGAAGCATTCAAATCATAACACTTCGGGGCTGATTGCCGGGTGAATACATTTCCTGCGGGTTTGACCACTTGGGCAAAATATCCATTAGATTTTTGTTCCACCATATTGAAATAGGGACTGCGGCCGGCCTCATTGACCGAAAAGAGATTGACTGCATTTTCATCCTTCTGTAGAATGGCGAAAGCATCGGTCAAATCTTGCAAAGTGCGTAAAGGGGACGTTACGTCCAAATCAAGAACATAATCATATTTGCAATGATTCTTATTCTCCGAATAGAGTAGGATATCCTTAATCGCATCAATCTTGCCAACCGTATCATTGGCCAGATAATCCGGACGTTTGTAATCAGAAGGCAAACCACAAGAATAGGCTATTTTCCGAATTTCATCCGAATCCGTAGAAAGTGCAATGTCTACTGACTGAAAATGTTCCTTGAATTGATAAGCAACATCAATGGTATAACCTATCAAAGGTTTATCATTGATGGGTTTGATATTCTTGCCGGGAATTCCTTTAGAACCACCACGGGCACAAATGGTTATTAAGACATTCATCGCAGACAAATGTTATAAAATGACTTTTTCTCCAATCCTTCCAATGGATAACTTCGGATGATTTTATGAATGGAGGCAATGGTATCCTCCTTATCATAAGGATTCTGCACATTCTTGGCCACAGCAGCCCACGAAGGAGACAAGACTTTTTGCAAACCTTCCATGATAGCCTGCCGGGTTACGCCGCAATGCCACACGCTCTCCGCCGCGATCCGTCCTTTCTGCCTGTCCCCGATATCCAGTGTCGGAATACCGAAGCTTGGCACCTCGATGATGCCGCTGGACGAGTTGCCGACCACGGCACTCACATACCGCAAGGCGGATAGGTAACGCCGTAAGCCCAAGGATGGGACGGCCATGCAGCGTTCCGGACGCAATGACACGTATTCATTTATCAACCGGATGATGATGCGACCATCGGTATCACTGTTGGGAAGCGTGAAGATGACTTTGTAGTCGGGAAATGCGTCCAACGCCTCCAACAGGTTCCGGCACTGGTCTGCCGCCGTATGGTTCTCCAAGGTCACCGGATGATAGGTGACCAGCAGGGATTTCTCCCCTAACACGAAATGAATACTCTCCTCCAATTCCGCCTTAGGCATCAGAGATACCCGTTTGATGTTCTCCACACCGATGGCGCCGACATAAAAGACCCGGTCGGGTTGCTCGCCCAGCTGGATGACACGTTGCCGGTAGGCTTCCGTGCTGGTAAAGTGCAGATGGCTCATCTTGGTGATGGCATGACGGATACTGTCATCGTAGGCACCTTCCGTAATTTCCCCGCCATGCAGATGGGCAACGGGAATCTTGAAAAACAAAGCAGCGGAAACAGCCGCCAGAATCTCAAAACGGTCTCCCAAAACCACTATCAGATCCGGCTGCAAATCCTCATAAGCATCAGCAAAGCCAATAGTGGCCAGCCCGACGGATTTAGCCGTGGCGTTCGGGGTATCCGAGGACAGGAGCATCTGCACTTTCTTGTCTATCAGGAAGCCGTCCTTCTCTATTTCCCGATAGGTTAGGCCGAACTCGGGGGACAGGTGCATATTGGTAGCTATAACCTGTAGTTGCAACTCCTTATCTTCCTGAATGGCGCGCATCAATCCGCTCAGCAGACCGTACTCGGCACGGCTGCCGGTCACCACGCAAATCTTCCTCATAACTCTATCTGTTCTTCTTCTCGGTAATCACGGGTGGCACGGGTACCCACCACCTCTTCCCAACGCATCGGGGAAATACCATTTCCCGGACGCTTGATGGTCAGGTTCCGCTCTGTCAGTAGGTCTCCTTTGCGGATGGGGCATGCCGCCACGATGCTCTTCCTGGCGATCGCTATATTCTTACGCTCGGACGCGGATATGGTCTTGTGGCCATCGCCCAGGGCTTGCTCGATGTTGCGGATGGCTCTCACCATGGCCCGGAGTTCCGCCGGTTCCAAGGAAGCCTTGTGGTCCGGTCCTTCCATCGACTTGTCCAAGGTAAAATGTTTTTCTATGACGGCGGCACCCAAGGCTACTGCCGCGATAGGGACCTCTATCCCCTCGGTATGGTCGGAATAACCTACCTTCACTCCGAATGTCCTGCCTATCTCAAGCATGGCTCTCAGGTTGACATCTCTCATCGGAGTGGGGTATTCCGTGTTGCAATGAAGAATGGTAACCTGTTCCTTCCGCACGCCATTGGGCAGCAGGACTTGAAGGGCGGCCTCAATGTCGGAAAGCTCGCACATCCCCGTGGACAGGATGACCGGTTCGCCATACCGGGCTATCTTCTTCAGATAGGGATAGTTGGTAATCTCACCCGAAGGGATTTTCCAAAGGCCTAAATCCAATGAATGCAGGTAGTCGATGCTGTCCATATCAAAAGCCGTGGAGAAGAAACGGATACCTCTCGCGCGGCAATAGGCGACCAACTCCTCATGCTGTTCACGAGAAAGCTCCAGACGCTTCAGCATGGCATACTGGCTGTTGTCTGCAGGATTGCCCATATTGCGATGTTGGTACTCAGCCTGACGGGCTGTCTTGGACACCAACTTGTCCGCTTTAAATGTCTGGAACTTGATGATGTCTACACCGGCGGTTGCCGCCTCGTCCACCAGACGTTTGGCCAAATCGAGCGAGCCGTTGTGATTGACACCCGCCTCGGCTATAATCAAAACCTTGGAATTCATCTCTTTATCTTCAATATCGCCGGATTTCCCGAATAGACAGTCAAGTTCTTGATGTTTGGCACTTGACGATGTCAACACCAAAGAGATTACTGCCTCGTCAACCAAACGTCCAGTCAAACAGAGTAAAGCATCTTGACTGACAATAGCTTTAGCTATATTGTCTTATAGAGTTTATCCACCTCATAATTGTCTAAACTCGGGATATTCTTGAATAAGTTTCTTTTCTAATTGTAGAAGTTCTTTGCTCCTATTTTTCCCTCTTTTTACAGGAATTCCCCAATACATCCCCCATGGCTCCAAATCACCCTTAATTAAGGACATTGATCCTATACTACATCCTTCGCCTATGCGACAACCACCCAATATTACACAATGTGCACCTATAATTACATGCTTACCTATTTCCACCGTTCCACCTATATGAGAAGTGTATTTTTGAGGAATCGCCTGTGCCGTAAGGAATTTACCTGAATAGTCATCTGATGCACTATATATTAATACATTAGCAGCCATAGAAGAAAATCTGCCTAATACAACTCCATAAAATCCACTAATATGACACCCTCTTGCTATAAAAACATTATCATGAATATCCACAAAACCTGTATTAGCAGAAATAGTAACAAAATCATCAATTCTAACATTAGAACCTATAGATATATTGTGCGCTCCGTAAATCCGGGCATCTGAAGATATTCTTACATTGTTTCCTAAGGATTTAAAACCTATTTTATCCAAATCCTTTTCTGTTAAATATACACTTTGTAACATACAAAAATAATCTTGAAACAATATTGTATCAAACGAGTCTTAATACACTGAGCAAATAACCTCGTTTTATATTTTATTGCATTTCTAATAAAATAATAAATAATTCTTACACGCAATACTAACTTTTATATCTTCAATCTAACACTACTCGGTATATTCACAATCCTGTTCGCCAGCCACTCTGTATTCTTCAGCCCGTCCGTCTCGCAATGCTTGAACATCTCCAGGCGGTTCATCAGTTCCCACACGGGACGGGTCATCACGCCGTGGTCATTGGTGTATTCCAAGAACTCCTGTTGGGCGGTCTTGTCCTTCAGCATCACCACGTTCAGCCAATAGTTGGAGCGACAGTTCTCCGGCTCGGTGAAGAAGGTGATGTCGGGGATGTTTTTGAAGAAGTCAGCATAGATAGCGGCCGTCTCCCGTTTGTCCGCCACATAACGTTCGATGTTCTCCAACTGGGCGCAGCCCAGGGCGGCGTTGACGTTGGGCATGCGGTAATTGTAACCGATATGGTCATGCACGAAAGCCCAACGGTGGGGAACCTTGGCCTGGGTGGTCAAGTGCTTGGCTAATGTACCCAGTTCCTCATCCTGAAACAACAGCATGCCCCCTCCGCCCGTGGTGATGGTCTTGTTGCCGTTGAAGCTAATGGCGCCCACCTTGCCGAACGTACCGGTATGGCGGCCTTTGTACAGGCTGCCGATGCTCTCGGCGGCATCCTCCACCAATTCGATATGCCATTCCTCGCAGACGACAGTCAGTTCGTCTATCTTGACGGGATGGCCGAAAGTGTGCATCGGCACACAGGCCTTCACGCGACGACCGCTATGCTTATTATAGCACGCACCGTTTTTGACCTCCGCATTCTTTACCAACCAATCTTTCACGGCCCTGGGAGAAAGCCCCAAGGTTTCCATGTCCACATCGATAAACACGGGGTGGGCACCGATGTAGCTGATAGCGTTGCAGGTGGCAATAAAGGTCAGTGCCTGGGTCAGCACCTCATCGTCACGTTCCACACCGGCCAACAGCAGGGCCATATGAAGAGCGTTCGTCCCGCTCACGCAAACCACCGCTTTCCTCGCTCCCGTATAGGTGGCCATGTCCGCCTCGAAACGATCCACGAACTTTCCCACGCTGGACACAAACGTCGTGTCTATGCATTCTTCCAGATACTTCTTCTCGTTGCCGATGAAGAGCGGGGCATGCAACGGGACCGTCTCTTCCGTCCCGAAGAGTTGATGGATAAAATCGGTTATCTTCTCGTATTCCATATTTCTCATTACATCTTTTGATCCAAATTCTTTCCCTTCTCCACGTGCTCGAAATTGGGCAGGAAACGCTTGATGGCGGCTACCACCTCCGCTTTGGTAAAACTGGGCTCGTGGAAGATGGATTCCAACTCGTTGAAGAACGTCTCTAATTCCAGCATCGGACGTTTCTGAACATTCTCTATCACGCCCAAGGACGCGAAACGTTCCATGTTCAGTTGCTCGCTGGGAACATAGAACTCCTCGAAATCCTTCTCGCCAGTCGTGTCACTTTGGAAGTAGACCACCGGGTAGACCCGGCTGTCCCAGGGCATCTCCGCCGCGAACCGCTTGGCTTCCTCGTCCGTGGCGCATTCCTTCTTCTCATAACCGAGGGTGGCCAGGAAACGGTCGCAGATGGTGGAGAAAGTCATCATCTTCTCCTCGCCCAATTTAGGGAAGAAAATCTCTCCGTTACACCCTAACATGCAAGCAAGCATGCAAATCTGCCCGCTCTCCTCCGGGGAGACGAAGTAACGTCTTACATCACAAGGAGCGGCCAAAGGCTGTTTCTTCATGACGCGTTCCAGAAAACCCGCCAGCAAGGAGCCGTTAGAGAAAGCGACATTGGCGAAGCGGGCGGTGGTCACCTTGAACTTCGGAGTATAAGCCATGATCATGTCCTCCATGATGCGCTTGCTCGCTCCCATGATGTTCACGGGATTGGCCGCCTTGTCCGTAGAGACGCAGAAGAAATGCCGGGGTGGATACTCCGCCAGCAAATCCAGCAACCGCTTTGCTTTGATGACGTTGTTCTCCAGTAAGGCCTGCACTGAGTATCTGTCCTTCTCGCTACGCACGTGCTTGTGGGCGGAGAAGTTCGCCACGATATCGAAACCTTTCTCCTCACGGAAGATGCGCTCGAAGATAGGGTCCGCGAAGTTCAGTGTATAAGTTCGATAATCGTCGGGTACATACATATCGTATGTTGAGCGGAGGTCGCGCGTCAGTTCGGCCAGGCCGTTCTCGCTCAGGTCTACGACCACCAACTTGGAGGGCTTGAAAGGCAACATGGCACGGATGAAAGAGGAGCCGATGGAACCGGCACCGCCAATGACCAGCAGGCTTTTGCCCTCTATTTCTTCACGAAGTTTCCCCTTGTTCGCCTCGATATCGGAAGCGAACAAGCTGGTCGGACGGGAGGTGATGCTCTCGTCGATGAATTTGTTTATGTTGAACATATTATATGAAATTGAAATCCGACGATTCCTAACTCGTCATTCATAAATCTGAAATCATAAATCATAAATCTGAAATCCATTTAACGCACGTACGTGACTTTGCTCACGCACGTATGTTAAAATGCCCACGCACGTACGTGACTTCGCGATCGCACCTATGTGCCTTTCCGCTGCTCCGCGTGTGTGGCGTTCGGGGCGTGTTGGTGGACACCCCCGTAAATATTATAGATGACCTGTGCGTCCTGGTGCTCCCGCAAGCGATCGATCGCCTCGTGATAGGGGGCGGGGAGCATCCGTCGCAAGAGGCATTGCGTATGCGAGAGATCCGCGTGGCGGTTCTCGTTGAGATACGCTTGCGCTTCCGCGATCTGACGGAGGTAAAGCCGGTGGAGCTCCTCCGAGATCTCCGTCTCACCATCGTCTGGGAACGCCCGTTCGACCTTTGGCCGACGGCGCTCGATACGTGCCGCTACCGCTTCCGCCAGACGGTTCATCACCCGTTCCTCCGCCATCAACGTAGCGAAGGACATGGACTTGTGCTCGTCCGGTTCTTGTCTCCCCGTTATCTTCTCCTCGTGGAGCCTCACGCCCGGAAACCATTCCCGTAACGTGTAGGCCAAGCATAAGATAGATAAGGTTAACAAGAGGAAAACCGCGATCCATACGGTTTCCAAGACTCAAGGGCGCTTCTTGGGACGTTTCATCCAGGCGTCGTTGATACGGGCCCGGACGTTATCGATGGATCTTCCCGTGGTGACGAGCGGCGCGAGCGGCAGGAGCGTCCGGATAAAACGCTCGCGTACCATCTCCTCCCGTGTGACGCGGGGTTGACGCTCCACCATGTCCATCACCACGACCGCCAGTTCCGAGGCGTTGACACACGACGCCAAGCGGGATACGTAGCCCGCCAAGGCCTCCGTGTCGTCGATATAGATCGATAGGCGACGGGCCTCCGGCGACAAATCGAGCCGTTCCAGCGCCTCCTCCCGCGAGCGTTCGCCGGCGAATTGGTCACCATAAAAATTCTGTACCGCCCGGGTGGCGTTGGGCAGGATCTGCTGGCAGCCCCCGAAGATGTTGATCGCGACCGTGCCGCCACTCTCTTTCTCTTCCATCATTATCTGTGTTTTCTGGATTTATAACGTCGTCTCCATCCGCCATCGGTCCTTGGAATGTCAACCGATTGTCAACGGGTATCAAGGGATTTGTCCCCGGGTATTCCACCAACCTATATTTGCGATGTCGATCGGCAATTATAAGTCATTTAAGTTTAACATTTAAAACTGTTTATCGTATGATCAACTACAGTGTCTTTATGCAAATGAACGCCCTCAAGCCGGACCAGCCGGAAAAAGCCTATGCCAGGGCGCAAGTGAACGAGGTGATGACGTTCGAGAAATTCGTCCGGCATATCGCCGACCATAACGGGGTCTTCTCGCGCGGCACGGTGAAGGGTGTCGTCTCCGATATGTGCGTCTGCCTTGTCGAGCAACTGCTCAACGGCAACAAGGTGCAGCTGGGCGAGTTGGGCACGTTCGGTATCTCGCTGACTTGCGAGGGGGCGGAGACCCTCCAGAAATTCACCGCTGACAATATCATCGGTGTTAATATCCTCTTCACGCCGGGAGTGGATTTCGAGAACCTGCGTTCGCGGGCGGAGTTCGCTCCCGTAAGCAGCCGAGCTGCGCAATTGGCCACCTATAAGGCGGAGCGTGCGGGCGAGAGCACGGTCGATTTGGAGGCCGCCAAGCGGAAGCCTTCCCATTCCGAAAGCCCGGACGAGGAGACCGGCACGGACAGCCCCGGCAACATCTAAACCCGTATGAGACTATTCTTTATTTTTATTTATCTAAAGACGAAACGTATGAAAACGAACTGGAAAAACGTAGTGCTTTACATCGTCCGTATTGTCGAACTGGTCCTGACCGGCGCCGTCGGTGGAGCCACAAGCGGTTTGCTCGGATGAGAACCATCTCGTTGATTATCGTGCATTGCTCCGCCAACAAGCGGGGCAGTGCCCTTCGATTGGCGGATATCGACCACTGGCATCGCTCCCTGGGCTGGAAAGGATGCGGATACCACTTCGTCATCCCTACCGATGGAACGGTGGAGGAGGGCCGGCCCATCGAGCGGATAGGCGCCCATTGCCGTTTCCACAACCGGCACAGCATCGGGATCTGTTACATCGGCGGGCTTGCCGACGACGGGAAGACCCCTATGGATACCCGGACGGAAGCCCAGCGGAAGGCCTTGCGCAAATTGCTTTACGACTTGCGTCGGCGATTCCCGAGAGCCTTGATCGTGGGGCATCGGGATCTGGATCCCACCAAGGCTTGCCCTTGTTTTGATGTTGTGCGAGAGTATGGGGAGCTGTAATGATTTATGATTTCAAATTTATGATTTATGATTTCAAATTTCAGATTTCAAATTTCAAATTGAATCGTCAATCGTCAATTATCAATTATCAATTATCAATTATCAATTGAGATGACACACCCCCTGCCCCCTCTCACAAGAGGGGAATGGATACAGTCGCCTATCGTAATTCACAAATCATAAATCATAAATTTGAAATCATAAATCTAACCGATTTTCCAATCCGCGATCGTATGTCGCTCGCTATCGAAGTTGATGGCCACCTTCACGATGGGCAGGCCACAAAGGGCGAAGCGCTCGGGATAGTTCTTTAGGTCGATCTGTTCCATCGCCGCCTCGGCGCTTTGGTTCAGCTTCAACTCTACGACATAGAGCTTCGTGGCGGTGCGGATCACGATATCCACCCGGCCCCGGGGCGTGCGGATCTCCACGTCCACGAACTTACCCATCAGGCTGAAGATCACGTAAAACATCTGTTGGTAATGACCCT
>DXEN01000079.1 GCA_019114945.1 Candidatus Parabacteroides intestinigallinarum
CCTTGTTTTCTTTATCTCTGTCTCTATTATTGTCGCGGTTATTGCGGTTGTTCCCGTTATTGCGACGGTTGTTCCTCCCGTTCCCTTCTTTTTTCTTTTCCGGGGAAGCGGGGGCCTCGTTCGGAGTCGCCGCGTTGTTGGCTTTTGGGCTCTCTCCGCCTTCACTTTGGGGCTGTTCGTTCTTGCTTTTTCTCTCGCCCTTTGGCTTGTTCTCGCTTCTCCCCTTGTTCTCGTTATTGTTTTTATTCTCGTTATTGTTTTTATTCTCGTTATTATTGCTTTTATTTCCCGAGCGTTTTTTCTTTTTCTTCTTATTCGTGTTGTCAAAACGTGTTACGCTGTCTTGTCCCAATATATCTTGCGCGTCGCGCTTGGACGATTGCTGCTCGTTGTCGGCCTCCAAAGAGAGTGGCTTTATACCTTTCTTATTCAGGCTGATGACCTCGAATACGCGGCTTGCCGGGATCGTGACCAGATTGGCGGCGATCGATTTGTCTGTCGAGTATGTAATTTCCCGTTTGAAGATATCCGTCTTGAAATGATAGTACGTGTTATCTTTCGTTTCCAGGACAACCTCTCGCGAGGGTAACCGCTTTTGCGCCTCGACGTATGTGTCGATCTCGAAATTGATGCAGCATTTTAACTTGGCGCATTGTCCCGCCAGCTTTTGCGGATTCATGGAGATGTCTTGATAGCGGGCAGCCCCGGTGGCGACCGATACGAAATTGGTCATCCAGCTGGAACAGCACAATTCTCGGCCGCATGGACCGATACCGCCGATGCGTCCCGCTTCCTGACGGGCTCCGATTTGTTTCATCTCGATACGCACACGGAACGCCTCGGCCAGCACCTTGATCAGCTGGCGGAAGTCCACGCGCTCATCCGCGATGTAATAGAAAATCGCCTTGTTGCCATCGCCTTGATATTCCACGTCGCCAATCTTCATATCCAGTCCCAGGTCCGCCGCTATCTGGCGGGAGCGGATCATGGTGGCGTGTTCTTTCGCTTTCGCTTCCTTGTATTTGTCGATATCGATTGGTCGCGCTTTCCGGTAAATCCGTTTCGGCTCGTTGTCGGTTCGCACGTTGTTCTTTTTCATTTGCAGGAGAACCAACTTGCCGGTAAGCGAGACGGTCCCGATGTCATGGCCGGGACTTGCCTCTACCGCCACGATGTCGCCTTTCTCCAACGGGATCTTGGCGCTATTCAGGTAATAGCCTTTTCGCGTATTCTTGAACTGGACCTCTACGAAATCGGTTGCGTTGATCGAGTCGGGCACGTCGCACAACCAGTCGTAAGTGTTTAGTTTGTTATCTTGTTTCTTGGTGCAACCCTTGTCGCTCATGTGGTCGCTCCCATTATTCAATGTGAAATCCATTTGCTATATTTATTTGTGAGAGGGCCGTTCGCTAAGCCCTATTTCCATGTATTACGCGAAAATAGTGATTTATTCTTATTCATCATGCATACGTGTTGTCAAAATCAGTGAATCCGCTGATTGAAAACTTGCTCGCTTCCGGTAAGAAAAAGGACGGACGCCTTGGGCAAACTTGTTTTTAGGCGGCTGGAAACTATAATCATCGACGGTGATTATATAATTTCCAGTGGAGTTTGTATAATTTCCAGTGGAGTTTTTACAATCTCCACTGGAAATTATAGAAAGGAGCCGTGTGCGTGGGCTTTTTCAGGCGCCAGAGCCGTATTTTTCCGGCGGGTGTAGCGGGGAATGTGTAAATTAGCGGACACGGATGGCTTGGATGTCCGGATTATCCCGTACATTCGCGTTAAATTAATAGTTCCTATGGCAGACGAACAACGAATGGTGCTCCGTACGGAGGATTTGGTGAAGAAATACAGGACCCGTACGGTCGTGAATCATGTATCGATCAACGTGAAGCAGGGCGAGATCGTAGGATTGCTCGGTCCTAACGGGGCGGGGAAGACAACTACGTTCTATATGACGGTGGGCTTGGTTACGCCCAACGAGGGCAAGATTTTCTTGAATGATATGGAGATTACGAAATTCCCGGTGTACAAGCGTGCCCGCAACGGTATTGGGTATTTGGCGCAGGAGGCGTCTATTTTCCGGAAGATGACGGTGGAGGATAATATCCGTTCGGTGTTGGAGATGACCGGTCGCGACGAGGCTTACCAGAAAGAGAAGTTGGAGAGCCTGATCGCGGAGTTCGGTCTGGGAAAGGTGCGTAGGAACTTGGGCGACCAACTCTCTGGAGGCGAGCGGCGCCGGGCGGAGATCGCCCGTTGCCTGGCGATCGATCCGAAGTTTATCATGCTGGACGAGCCTTTCGCCGGTGTCGACCCTATCGCCGTGCAGGACATCCAGACCATCGTGGCCCGTTTGCGTCATAAGAATATCGGTATTTTGATTACCGATCATAATGTGTACGAAACCTTGAGCATTTGCGACCGGGCGTACCTGTTGTTCGAGGGAAAGGTGTTGTTCCAAGGAACCGCCGAGCAACTTGCCGCGAACGAGATTGTCCGCGAGAAATACTTGGGAAAAGACTTCGTCCTACGGAAAAAGGATTTATAAGGTTCGTCTTAATAGTCGGTTTGCGAGCAGGAAGAGCAAAAGCGATGCCGTTGCCATCAAGGTAAAGTCCAGCAGATGTTCGGGGGGGATGTCGCCGGTAATGAACTCGCTGTCTTTCCAATGGCTATCCGACATGCCGATCACGGCTACGGCGTTGTTGGTGAAATGCGCGAACACGGGGAGCCAGATGCTTTTCCCCCAATACAGCAGGTAACCGAAATAAGCGCCGAGCAGCATACGGGGCAGGAAGCCGTAGAATTGCAGGTGGAAAGCGCTGAATAGGGCCGCGGCGATCCAGATGACCGTGTGCGGGTTTGTTGTGTATTTCCCGATGACCCGTTGCAACGCGCCCCGGAACAGGAACTCCTCGGTGATGCCCGCGGCGAGAGCGATTACGATGAGGTTGGCTATAATCGCCTCGACGTGATTGTCCGACAAGAGAGTCATGGTTAGTCGTTCCGCCAAATCTTCTTGCGCGCGCATCCATTCCTCGACGGGAGCCAGGAAAGCCGGCAATTCCATTTGTTGGTTGAGAAGTCCCAGTAAATTGATGACCGGTGTGAGTAACAGCATACAAACGAACGTGAGTATCCATGTCCGAGGATCTTTGATGCCTCGAATCGATAGGTATTGTTTGGGCGATGCGCTACAAAGCCAGGCCATTCCTAACGCCGGCAACAAAAAGGTGCCGATCGACGCGATGAGTTGAATCACGCGCGCCAGGTTGGGGTTCTGGGTCATATCCGTTTCCAACCCTTGGGTAAGAAGGATGTAAACGGTGGAAAGTAACGAGGAAAAGATGGCTCCGGCTGATACGAGCAGCAGGAAAATCAATAATTGTACCGATGCCGACCGCGACGCGCATATTCCTTTATGCAAGTTTATTCCCATGATAATCGTTTTTTATTCGACCGCCAAAGATACGCAGAACTCGCGGAATATAATCGGGTGCATGGGAAATAAGCGCGATTTGGGAGATGGGGTAAATTCGCCTCCGCGATAAAATTCGGGCAAAATTTGCGCGATTGAAAGAATACCTCTAATTTTGCGACCTAAAATTCGATACGAATATTAATTAAATAAATCATTCAGAATGAACGTTTCGCTTAAAAAGAACGATGATGCCGTAAGTGGTATCGTGAAATTAGAGATAGTGAAAGACGACTACGCCGGCTTGGTGGATAAGAGCCTGCGTTCGGTTCGCCAGAAGGCTAACGTGCCGGGTTTCCGGAGAGGCATGGTGCCAATGGGATTGGTGAAGAAAATGTTCGGGAAGCAAGTTTTGGTGGACGAGGTTAATAAGTTAGTCTCCGAAAGTTTGTTCAATTATATCCGTGATAATGGTTTGCGTGTATTGGGGCAGCCGATTCCAAACATGACCGAGCAAAAGCCGTTGGATTTTGACAAGGACGAGAATTTTGAGTTCTGTTTTGACGTAGCCTTGGCTCCGGAGATCCATATCGAGTTGAGCAAGGAAGACAAGCTTCCGTTCTATCAGGTGATAGTCGACGATGAGATGGTAAATAACCAAGTACAGTCTTACCGTGAGAATTTCGGTTCGTATGATAAGGTCGAGGAGGTAGAAGAGGCTGATATCTTGAAAGGTACGGTAGCGGAGCTTGAGAATGGCGCTCCGAAAGAAGGCGGTATCGTCGTAGAGGAGGTTATCTTGAGACCGTCATACCTTAAGAACGAGGAGGAGAAAGCCAAATTTATCGGTGCGAAGGTGAATACCGTGGTTGTATTTAGCCCGAATAAGGCTTATGATGGCGCGGAAGCGGATATCGCGTCTCTCTTGAAGATGGACAAGGAGAACGTGGCCGGGATCGATGCGGACTTCAGCTTTGAGATTAAAGAGATCCTTCGCCATAAGGACGCGGAGCTGAATCAAGAGTTCTTCGATAAGATCGTTGGCGAGAACGCTGTTTCCTCGGAGGAGGAGTTCCGGGGCAAGATCAAGGAGTCGATGACGGAGCAGTTCGCGCCACAGAGCAACTTCAAGTTCTTGACGGACGCGCGCGATATGTTGGAGGCTAAGGTCGGCGAGTTGAAATTCGCCGATGAGGTGTTGAAACGTTGGTTGCAGGTGGCGAACGAGAACAGCACGCGGGAGAAGATCGATGAGGATTATCCGCGGTTGGTGAAAGACCTGAAATATCAGTTGATCAAGGACGAGCTTGTGCGGAGGAACGCTTTGCGGGCTACGGATGATGATATCGAGCAATTCGCTGAGCGTGTGGCTAAGGCGCAGTTCGCTCAATATGGCATGATGTTCGTTCCGGGCGACGTATTGAAGAATTATGCGACCGATATGTTGAAGAACAAACAGACGCTTCAAAATGTGGCGGAACGTGTGATCGAGGAAAAATTGGCGGAATGGCTAAAAGAACAAGTAGAGCTTGAAGTCAAAGAGGTCACCGCGGACGAGTTTGGTAAATTGTTCGAATAAGAAACCTATAAAGAGCCTCCGCGAGAGGCTCTTTCCCTTCGAAAAGGGATTTCTCTCTAAAAATATCTTAGCGGATAACCAAATAAATTGTTTCTTTCAGAAATTTATTTATAACTTTGTTTACCCGTTAAATCAGAAAGGGAGAAATCCCTTTTCGTTATTTATCGGGAATAAAATAGAATGAGCTATATGGAAGATTTTAGAAAGTTTGCGACAAAGCACTTGGGTATGAGCGGCACGGCTCTGGATAGCTATATGAATATATCCAGCAGTTATATCTCGCCTACCATTATAGAGGAGCGTCAATTGAATGTCGCTCAGATGGATGTTTTTTCCCGGTTGATGATGGACCGTATCATATTTTTGGGCACGCAGATCGATGATTATACGGCGAATGTGATCCAGGCGCAATTGTTATATTTGGATTCCAGCGATCCGGGCAAGGATATCTCCATTTATATTAATTCGCCGGGAGGCTCCGTCTATGCCGGATATGGTATTTACGATACGATGCAGTTTATTTCCAGCGACGTGTCGACGATTTGCACGGGTATCGCGGCGTCTATGGCTTCCGTCCTTTTGGTGGCGGGGACGAAAGGCAAGCGTTTTGCCTTGAAGCATTCGCGGGTGATGATTCACCAACCGCTGGGAGGTGTGCAGGGACAGGCTTCCGATATCGAGATTACCGCCCGCGAGATCTTAAAGGTAAAGAAAGAATTGTATACGATTATCTCGGAGCATTCCGGCCAGCCTTATGAGGTGATTGAGCGAGACGGGGATCGGGACTTCTGGATGACCTCCGATGAGGCGAGAGCTTATGGTATGATTGATGATGTCTTGGCTCGTAAAAAATAAAAAGAGAAAGGAGAGATATGGCCAAAACGACAGGCGCTAATACGTGTTCTTTTTGTGGTCGGAGTTCCCGCGACGTGAATTTGCTTATTAATGGGATTTCCGCTTGTATCTGTGATGAGTGCGCTCGACAAGCATACGAGATTGTCAAGGAGCAAATAGATAGTAAAAAATCCTCTTTCGGATTGAAACGTGAGGATCTTCCGAAGCCGCAGGATATCAAATCGTTCTTGGATCAATATGTGATTGGCCAAGATGACGCGAAACGTTATCTTTCCGTATCCGTATATAATCACTATAAGCGATTGATGCAGGATACGACCTCGGATGACGTGGAGATTGAGAAATCTAATATAATTTTAGTGGGCGCTACGGGTACGGGCAAGACCTTGCTGGCGCGTACGATCGCGAAGTTGTTGCATGTGCCATTCGCGATTGTCGATGCTACGGTGTTGACCGAGGCCGGCTATGTGGGCGAGGATATCGAGAGCATCTTGACCCGTTTGCTGCAAGCCGCGGATTATGACGTGGAGGCCGCTCAACGGGGGATCGTGTTTATCGACGAGATCGATAAGATCGCACGGAAAGGGGATAATCCGTCTATTACCCGCGACGTGAGTGGCGAGGGCGTTCAACAGGGTTTGTTGAAATTGCTGGAGGGATCGATCGTGAATGTGCCGCCGCAGGGCGGGCGCAAGCATCCGGAGCAGAAGATGATCGCCGTGGATACGAAGAATATCCTGTTTATCTGTGGAGGTGCGTTCGATGGCATCGAGAAGAAGATCGCCCAACGGTTGAATACCCGTGTGGTGGGTTATTCGGCCAGCCTGGAGACCGCTACCGTGGATCGTAATAATTTCTTGAAATATATTACACCGGCCGATCTGAAAGCGTTTGGCCTGATCCCGGAGATTATCGGCCGTTTGCCGATCTTGACCTATTTGAACCCGCTCGATCGCGATGCGCTTCGTAACATCTTGACAGAGCCGAAAAACTCTATTATCAAGCAATATATTAAATTGTTCGAGATGGATGGCGTCGAGCTGACGTTCGATGAGGACGTATATGAGTTCATCGTCGACAAAGCGTTGGAGTTTAAGTTGGGCGCGCGTGGGTTGCGTTCGATCGTAGAGGCGGTGATGATGGATGCTATGTATAGCGTACCGTCGCAAACGGTAAAGAAGCTGCATGTGACATTGGAGTACGCGAAGGAGAAATTTGAGAAATCGGACGTGAACCGTTTGCAGGTCGCGTAGCGTAAGGACGGTTCCGTTATCTAAATAATACGAAGTATGGCAAAGAAGGATCGTTTAACGGAAGAGCTCAAGAAGCACTTTGGTTTCGGCACTTTTAAAGGAAACCAGAAGGCTATTATTGAGAACGTGCTGGCTGGGAAAGATACTTTTGTATTAATGCCTACCGGTGGTGGAAAATCATTGTGTTACCAGTTGCCCTCTTTATTGATGGAAGGAACCGCGATCGTGATATCGCCTTTGATCGCCTTGATGAAGAATCAGGTGGACGCGATGCGGAATTTCAGCGAGGAGGACGGGGTCGCGCATTTTATCAATTCTTCCTTGAATAAATCGGCTATCGACCATGTGAAGTCGGATATATTATCGGGGCGTACGAAGTTGTTGTATGTCGCTCCGGAGTCGTTAACCAAGGAAGAGAACGTGGAGTTCTTGCGCAATGTGAAGATCTCTTTCTATGCGGTGGACGAGGCGCATTGTATCTCGGAATGGGGACATGATTTCCGCCCGGAATATCGACGGATCCGACCGATCATCAATGAGATCGGGAAACGCCCGTTGATCGCTTTGACCGCCACGGCCACGCCGAAGGTGCAACATGATATCCAGAAGAACCTGGGGATGACAGACGCTACCGTGTTTAAATCGTCCTTCAATAGGCCTAATTTGTATTATGAGGTTCGCCCGAAAGGCGCGAATATAGATCGCGAGATCATTAAATATATAAAAGCGAATGAAGGAAAATCGGGTATTATATATTGTCTGAGCCGAAAGAAAGTAGAGGAGTTTGCCGATATCTTGAAAGCGAATGGCATTAAAGCGTTGCCTTATCACGCAGGAATGGATTCACAGGTGCGTTCCGCCAATCAGGATGCGTTCTTGATGGAACAGGTGGACGTGATTGTCGCGACAATCGCTTTTGGCATGGGTATTGATAAGCCCGATGTGCGTTATGTAATTCATTATGATATCCCGAAAAGCTTGGAGGGATATTATCAAGAGACCGGTCGTGCGGGGCGCGATGGCGGGGAAGGCCAATGTATCGCTTTTTATGCTTATAAGGACTTGCAGAAATTAGAGAAATTCATGCAGGGAAAGCCGGTGGCCGAGCAAGAGATTGGCAAGCAATTGCTTTTGGAGACGGCGGCTTACGCGGAGACTTCTGTCTGCCGGCGTAAGGTGTTGTTGCATTATTTCGGCGAGGAATACTCGGAAGAGAATTGTGGGAATTGTGATAATTGTTTGAATCCAAAGAAGCAAGTGGAAGCGAAAGAATTATTGAGTGCGGTACTGGAGGTTGTCAGTACGTTGAAAGAGAAGTTTAAGGCGGACTATGTGGTAAATATATTAGTCGGTAATGAGACCTCCGAGATACAAAGTTTTAAGCATAATGAATTGGAGGTCTTCGGCTCTGGCCAAGACGAGGACGAGAAGACGTGGAACGCCGTGATCCGCCAAGCCTTGATCGCTGGGTATTTAGCGAAGGATATCGAGAATTATGGCTTGCTGAAGATTACGGAGAAAGGCAAGGAGTTCATGAAGAAGCCGGTATCGTTCAAGATTACCGAGGACAATGAGTTCGAGGAGGAGGACGAGGAAGTACCAGTGCGCGGTAGCGCTTCGTGCGCGGTGGATCCGGTGCTTTATTCCATGATGAAGGATTTACGGAAGAAGATGTCCAAGCGATTGGAGGTTCCGCCTTTTGTTATTTTCCAGGATCCATCGTTGGAGGCTATGGCTACGACTTATCCGATTACCTTGGAGGAGTTGCAGAATATTCCGGGTGTAGGAGCGGGTAAGGCGAAACGTTATGGAAAGGAGTTTATCGAGCTGATCAAGAAGCATGTGGAGGAGAACGAGATCGAGCGTCCGGAGGATTTGCGGGTCCGTACGGTAGCTAATAAGTCGAAATTGAAAGTCTCCATTATCCAGCGTATCGACCGGAAGGTGGCATTGGATGAGATCGCGTTGACGAATGGCCTCGAGTTTCCGGAATTGTTGGACGAGATAGAGGCGATTGTCTATTCGGGAACACGTATCAATATTGATTATTTCCTGAATGAGGTGATGGACGAAGACCATATCGAGGATATTTATGAGTACTTCAAGGATTCGGAAACGGATGATTTGGAGGATGCTATCGAGGAACTTGGCGGTGATTATACGGAGGAGGAGATTCGCTTGGTGCGCATTAAATTCTTGTCGGAGATGGCCAATTGACGTATCGGCGCCTCTTTCTGAAAAAACGCTAATTTGAAACGGCCGTATACTTTTCGGGATCGCTCTTCGTTTAAATAGGCGTGTTATTTTGCGATTATATTATGGTAAAAGGATTTTCGATGAAAAAGTTGCTTGTCTCGATAGGGATTGTATGGACTTGTGTATCGGTTAAAGCGCAAGTTTTGCCGGATTCGATCGTGATGGTCGTGGCGGAGAAACAAATTCCTTTATCTGAATTTATCTATATCGCGGAGAAGAACGGAGAGGTCGATTTGTCGGATAAGAAATCCGTTAAGAATTACGTCGAGCTGTTTAAGAACTTCAAGCTAAAAGTGGCGGAGGCTGAATCGTTGGGATACGATAAGACTTCCGCTTTCAAGGATGAGCTGGAGGGCTATCGCGCGCAGTTGTACAATAGTTATCTCTCCGATAAAGAGGCCGAGGAGGAGGCTGTCCGGGAGGTATATAATCGGGGCGATAGTATCGTGGAGTTGACGCACATTTTGTTCCGTTTGCCGGAGCGGACGGTCTCGAAAGATACGGTGGCCGTTTATCAGGAGGCTATGAAGGCTTATGAGCGCTTGCGGGCGGGAGAGGATATCGCGGCCGTGGGGAAGGAGCTGGTCGAGCGGGACAAGGAGCATATCGTGTGCGAGTATGTGCGTTGCTTGCGCCCGATGGAGTCGTTGAAGGTGTTTGAGAACGCGGTATATACATTGCCGGTAGGGACGATTTCCACGCCGGTCCGTACGAGCTTGGGTTTCCATTTGATACAAGTGCATAGCCGTAAGCCTGATCCCGGGCGTCTGCGAGTCGCCCATATCTTGGTCGCTTTCCCGAAAGATTCCGCTTCGGCGGATTCTTCGGTGACATTATCGAAGGCGAAGGCGATTTATAAGTTGTTGCAAGAAGGTTCGGGCTTTGAGGACTTGGCCCGTAAGTATTCGGACGAGGCCGCTTCGGCGAAGAACGGTGGATTGTTGCCTTGGTTCAAGGCGGGAGATATGGTGCTTCCGTTCGAGGAGGCCGCGTTCGCGTTGAAAACTCCGGGGGATGTGTCTGGCTTGGTGAAGACTCGTTTTGGGTATCATATTATTAAGCTGATCGATAAAAAAGGACGGCCCGCTTTTGCCGAGGAACAAGAGCGGCTGACAAGGCGCATGGCACAAGGGGAACGTAATTTCGAGTTGTATAAGGTCTTTGACGAACGGATGAAGAAAGAGTATGGATATGTTTTTTATCCGGACGCGTACGCTGAGTTGCAAGCTCTGTGCGACGATTATTTTCCTACGGACAAGATTTTCTATGAGAAAGCGCGGGAATTGAATAAGACCTTGGTACATCTGAATGGTTTTGATTTCCCGCAATCCGAGTTCGCTTATTACATCCAGCGTTGTCCTTTCTCGACAAAAACATATGCCGGCGATTTTATGCGGGAGGTATATGATTTATTTATACGCGATGTGGTAACGACGGCCGAGCGTAAGAACTTATTGACAAAACATCCGGAGATTCCCCATCTGATGCAGGAATATCGGGATGGTATCTTGTTGTTTGAGATTAGTAACCGGGTGATTTGGAATAAACCCGCCGCCGAGCAAAAAGCTTTGGAGGAGAAATGGATCGCGGATTTGAATAAGAAATTCCCGGTTACGGTCAATTGGAAATTGTTGAAGAAGTTGAGAGATAAAAAGGAATAGTAGCTATGAGACTCAGCCTGATCGCATGGATACTTCTTTTCGCTCTGTCGGCTTGCGAGAATCCGCAACCCATTCGCTCGGATGTGTTGGTGAGCGTGAAAGGGCAAAACTTGAGCCGTTCGGAGGTGACAGGCTTGATACCGCGGGGGATTTCTTCCGCGGATAGTTTGTTAATGGCCGAGAGTATCGTGAAGAAATGGGTCAAGGATGTGCTTGTGTATGATGTGGCCTCGCGCAATTTAGGGGACGAGAAGGCGGAGGTGGATCGATTGGTAGAGGAGTACCGGAAGTCGCTGGTCCGTTATCGTTACCAGGAGCGGTTGGTGGAGGAGAAGCTGAGGGCGGATATACGGGAGAGCGAGAAGAGGGATTTCTATGAGCGAAATCCAGGTAAATTTGTATTGGATAAGAGTTTGATAAAGGGCGTATTCTTGAAAATCCCCGTGGATGCTCCCGGTTTATCCGACGTGAGGAAATGGTATAAATCCGCGGATGTATCCTCATTAGAGAAAATTGAGAAATATAGCGTGCAGAATGCCGCGATTTATGAGTACTTTTACGACAAGTGGGTCGATTTTGATGAGGTTATGGGGAATATCCCGATGCGTGTAACGGATTCAAACGCGTTCTTGAAAGCGCATAAATCGGTGGAGATGGCAGATAGCGCTTATTGCTATTTGCTGAATATCAAGGAATATCTGCCTTCCGGCGAGAAGGAGCCTTACGAGTATGCCGGGCCGCGTATCGAGGAGATGCTGGTGAATCAGCGGAAAGTGGAATATTTGAGGAATTTTGAGGACGAATTATATGACGACGCGATTCGGAGCGGGGATGTGCAATTTCATTCCGAGCCGTGATCTCTAAAATTATA
>DXEN01000080.1 GCA_019114945.1 Candidatus Parabacteroides intestinigallinarum
CTTCAGCGCCACGCCAGGCGCCAACCTCACCCTCACGGGTAGGAACATCAAGGTGGCGGGCGACGACCCCTCGGTGGGCATCGCGCTCATCGCCTCGGACGACACGGAGACGAAAATCCCCGCCGGCGCCATCGGCGTGAACCAGCCCTCGAAGCTCGTCTTCGTCATCCCCGCCACCCTCGCCGCCGGCGACTACACCCTGCGCCTCACGACGCAATTCAAAGGAGACAACATATCGTTCCTGAAAACCCCGCGCACCCTCACGCAAGCGATTCATTTAACCGAGGACGGAGAGACGGATTCCCCGAGCGAGATTTAGCGCCCGCCTCCCACTAACGGTAGTGGGAGTGTCCCATTAGTAGTAGTGGGAACGTCCCACCAACGGTAGTGGGAATGTCCCACCAGTAGTAGCGGGGATGCCCCACCAACGGTAGTGGGAGCGTCCCGATAAAATATATCCCCGGGGAGCCTCCGCGGCGTTTTCCAAGTGACCCTATAGCGTCGAGCGGACGGCCTCTTTCGGTCAGCGATGATAGAAAGACAGCCCCCCGGGATACCCCCATCTATTATCTCTCGGCTTTCGCGCGCAGCGAGCTACAGATTAAGTAGGCGATGAGCGCCAGGTACATCACGATGGCCAAAAGCTCCGCCGCGTGGCTCGACGCCCACTCCTCGTTCATCAAGTGGATGCCTCCGAAGCGCAACGCCGCGCTGACAACGCCCATCAACGCGCCGCCCGCGATGAAACCGGAAGCCAGCAAGGTGCCTTTCTCTACCCGCGCGGTGTTTACCTTCGGGTCCTTGTCGCGCGTGCTCACGTACCAATTGATGGCTCCGCCAATCAGCAACGGCGTATTCAAATCGAGCGGGATGAACATACCCAAGGCGAACGCCAGCGCCGGTATCTTGCAGAAGTTTAAGACCACAGCCAGGACAGCCCCAATAGCGTACAACGCCCACGGCGCTCCCGCCCCGCTCATCAAAGGCTCGATAACGGCAGCCATCGCGTTTGCCTGCGGAGCCGCCAATTGGCCGGTGGTGAATCCGTAGGTTTGGTTCAAGATCAAGATGACGCCGCCCACGGTGGCCGCGGATACCAACGTGCCGAGGAACTTCCAGGTCTGTTGCTTGGCGGGCGTGCTTCCCAGCCAATAGCCAATCTTCAAATCCGTGATAAAACCACCCGCCATGGAGAGCGCCGTGCAGACCACGCCTCCGATAATCAGCGCGGAGACCATGCCCGCCGGCCCGCTCAGCCCGGCTGTCACCAGGATAATCGAGGCCAATATCAATGTCATCAGGGTCATGCCCGATACGGGGTTGGTCCCCACGATGGCGATCGCGTTGGCGGCCACCGTAGTAAACAGGAACGCGATAACGCCCACCAAGAGCAAGCCGATCGCCGCGTGGTACCAATTATGCAACACGCCGAACTGGAAGAAAAGGAACGTCACGACGAGCGACACGATGATACCGATCGTGATGACCCGCATCGGCAGGTCGCGCTGCGTGCGAGGCGTATGCGCCTCCGCCGCGCCGCTCTTGCCTTTCAGCTCGCTGGCCGCCAAGCCGACGGCTCCCTTGATGATGCCCCACGAGTTGATGATACCTATCACGCCCGCCGTGGCGATGCCGCCGATACCGATGTGGCGCGCATAGGTGGTGAAAATCTCCTCGGCGCTCATGCTGCCCACCGTGGCGGTGATGGCCTCGTTGCCGAAGGTAAGCACGTCAGCGTGGAACAAGGCCGACATCACCGGGATAATGACCAACCAAACCAGGAAAGAGCCCGCGCATATAATTAAGGAGTACTTCAAGCCGACGATATAGCCCAATCCCAGTACCGCCGCCCCGGTGTTCACCTTCAACACGATCTTCGCCTTCTCGGCCAGCATCTCGCCCGCCCCGACGACGCGGGAGCTGATGGTCTCGCCCCACCAGCCGAAAGTAGCGATGATGAAATCGTACAGGCCACCTATCAGCCCGGCGAATATCAACGGCTTCGCCTGGCTTCCGCCCCGCTCGCCGGAGACGAGCACCTGCGTCGTGGCGGTCGCCTCCGGGAAAGGATACTTGCCGTGCATGTCGGAGACGAAATATTTACGGAACGGAATCAGCAGCAAGATACCGATGATGCCTCCCAACAAGGAGCTCATGAAGACCTCGAAGAAATTCACGGAGATCTCCGGGTACTTATCCTGCAAGATATAAAGCGCTGGCAGCGTGAAGATGGCTCCCGCCACGATGACGCCGCTGCTCGCCCCGATGGACTGGATGATGACATTCTCGCCCAAGGCGTTCTTCCGCTTGAATGCGCTCGACAAACCGACGGCGATGATGGCGATCGGGATAGCGGCCTCGAACACCTGCCCCACTTTCAAGCCCAGGTAAGCCGCCGCCGCGCTAAAGATGACGGCCATCACCAATCCCCATAGCACCGACCAAGGCGTCACCTCGGGGTACTGCCGTCCCGGTGACATCAATGGCATATAGCTTTCTCCCTCTCTCAATTCCCGATAGGCGTTTTCCGGTAGCCCAGCGACCTTCTCTTCTTCTTGCTCTGTTTTCACGATAGTAGTTATTTGAATGTTTATAATCCGTATTACACCCCCCTCTTGCCGGGCGGTGAGAGCAAATGTATGTTATTCCGCCGATAATACCAAGCGACAAGCGACAAATCGAAAGCGAATATCGCGTATTTTTGCCGGACAGAAATCATATAACGCTCGATTATAGCATACTATTAATATATATCACGATGAGAAGATTTATTTATTTCGGAATGGCCCTCTGCGGCCTGTCGCTGATGCCCGCCACGATGAACGGGCAGTCGTTGAAAGATATCTTGAAATCCGACGCCGTGAAAAACGCCGTCACCTCCGTGACCGGCGGGCAAGCCGTCACCGCGGAGCACTTACGGGGCACATGGGTGTACGAGCACCCCGCCTTGCGCCTGGAGGGCGATAACGCCCTGAAGAACGTGGCGGGCAGCCTGGCCTCGACCGAGGTGGAAAACAAGCTGAAGGAATATTGCGAGAAAGTAGGTATCGTGGAAGGCGTATTCAACTACGTGTTCAACGAGGACGGCACCTTCACGAGCGCCCTGAAGCGGGGCAGCCTGAAAGGGACCTATACCGTGAACGAGGCGGAGAAGAGCGTGACGTTCCAATACACGATAGCCGGCAAGTCGTTAGGCTTCACGACGATGACCGCCGACGCAATCCTGGCGGGCGACGAGCTGACATTGTTGTTCAACGCCGATAAGCTATTGAGCTTCCTGGGCACGGTCTCCTCCATCACCGGAAGCTCCACCTTGCAAGCGATTAACAAGCTCGCCAGCGAGTACGATGGCATGCAGGTTGGGTTTCAATTGAGAATTGACAATTGAGAATTAAGAATTGACAATTGACGATTGACAATTATCATGGATAAATCTGCTGACACCAAGTTTAATTGTCAATTGTCAATTGTTAATTGTCAATTATCCAGTATTGCCCGCGCCTCGGAGTCGCTCAACGTATCCACGTCCTTTAGCTTGCGTTGGATGGCCCGGGTGCGGGTGCCCAACACCTCCTCTATCTGTCCGCTGGCGGTCTGCAGGTTCCGCTGCGCCTTCTCCAACATACCACCCACTTTCTCGAACTCCTTCTTCACGGCGCCCAGGATGGTCCACACCTCGCCGGAGTGCTTCTGGATAGCGAGCGTGCGGAAACCCATTTGCAGGCTATTCAGTATCGCCGCCAAGGTGGTGGGCCCCGTCACCACTACCTTATAATTCCGTTGCAACTCCTCCAGCAAGGCGGAGCGGCGCACCACCTCGGCATAAATGCCCTCGAACGGCAGGAACATAATGCCGAAATCGGTCGTGGCGGGCGGCGCCAGGTATTTCTCGGAAATATCTCTCGCCATCTTCTTGATTGTCGCCTCCAACAACCTGCCGGCGTTCTCGATGGCCTGCGCGTCGGCGCTATCGTAAGCGTCCAGGAGCTGCTCGTAGACGTCCTTGGGGAATTTCGCGTCGATGGGCAAATAGACAAACGCCCGCTCGTCGTCCCTTCCGGGTAGCTTCACCGCGAACTCCACCACCGCGTCCGAGCCTTTCCGGGTACGCACGTTCGCCTCGTATTGCTCCGGCGCCAGGAGTTGCTCCAGCAGCATGCTCAGTTGGATTTCCCCGATATTGCCGCGCGTCTTCACGTTGCTGAGCACCCGTTTCAAGCCGCCCACGTCCTGCGCCAGCGTCTGCATCTCGCCCAGTCCTTTCTGCACGCTCTCCAACTGCTCGGTGACGAGGCGGAACGATTGCCCGATACGCTCGTTCAAGGTCTTCTGCAACTTCTCGTCCACGGTGACGCGTATCTCCTCCAGCCGTTTCTCCGTGCTATCCACCAGATGTTGCTGACGCTCGTAAAGGGTGGCGAAGCGTTCTTTCTGCGAGCGGTTGAACGTATCGATACCTCGCTCGAACGCTTCCCGGAACTCTTGCAAGGAGCGGGCCAACTCCTCCCGGTTGTCCTTGGCCACGGCACGGCTCTCCTCCCGGTTCAAGCGGAAATCCTCGCGAAAGTTTTTCTCGATACGCTCGAACGAGCGCTGGACGTCGCCCATCCATTTCTCCCACTCCTCCCGATCGCCTTCTTTACGCTTGGGGCGCAACGCGATCTGCAACACAATTACGACCATTAGTCCTCCAATGATAATCCAATCCATATTTGTACGATTTCAGATTTCAAAATTGCCCCAAAGATACAAGATTCAGGAAGAATTACGAATTATGAATGACGGGTTACGAATTATGATTTATGATTTATGATTTATGAATTATGAATGACGAGTTACGAGTTACGAGCTCGAGGTGTGTTCCTCTTTTAACATAGGTGCGTTAGCGAAGTCACCTACGTGCGTTGGCATTTTAACATAGGTGCGTGGGCGAAGTCACCTACGTGTCTTTGGCCTAAGTTCGTCCAGAACTATGGCACACTTTGTTTCATACCCGTGAAACACTTTGTTTCATCCGATGGAACACTTTGTTTCACCCGGAAGAAACTTTTGTTTCACCCGAAGGAAACGAAACCTCACACCCGGATAGATGTGCGTTTAGCGTGGGACGTATGGCGGGATTAACGGCAGATGATTTCTTTTAATCATGCGGATGAAAAAATAGGCTTAAATTTTTAAACAGAATCCTTTTCTCTTTCAAAAAAAATAATTTATATTTGCGGAGAGATTATTTCTCACGAGTGTGTTTAAAAATATCATTAGTTAACCTCAAAATTAAGTAACTATGCAAGGAAAGAAAATTTTAGATTCTTTCAAACACTGGAAAGGTATGTTCCTTTCCATGTTGATGCTTTTCTGCGTGACAGCTGCGTACGGTCAATCCGGCACTGTGAAGGGAAAAGTTCTGGACGAACAAGGTGAGCCCATTATTGGCGCGAACATTGTGGAAAAGGGTACCACCAACGGTACAATTACGGACATTGACGGTAATTATAGTATCGCTGTCAATGACTTAAGGAGAGCGGTCCTGCAATTCTCCTACATCGGATACAATTCCGTGGAGGAAAGCGTAAAGGGACGCACGCAAATTCAAATCAATTTAGAGGCTTCCGTAGTGAACTTAGGCGAGGTCGTAGCGATCGGTTACGGTACGCAGACCCGGCGGGAGATCACGGGCTCCGTGGCGAACGTCTCCGAGGAGAACTTCAACAAGGGTGTCAACCGCGACGCCTCCGACTTGTTGCAAGGTAAGGTGGCCGGTCTGACCATCACCACAGGTTCGGGCGATGTAACCCGCGGCTCGCAAATTCGCTTACGTGGTACTTCTACGTTGCAAAACGACCAAGGCCCGATGATCGTAATCGATGGTGTACCGGGTGGCGATATGTCAACAGTTGCCCCGTCGGATATCGAGTCCATCTCCGTATTGAAGGACGCTTCCTCGGCGGCCATCTACGGTTCGCGCGCGGCGGGTGGTGTCATCTTGATTACGACGAAACGCGGCTCCGGTTCCAAGACGCAAATCAATTACGACGGCTACGTCACAATGGACAAGGTAGCCAACAAACCGGATTTGCTGAACGCGCAGGAATGGCGCGACGCCAACAAAGCGTTAGGTAACAACATCAGTAGCTACGATCGATATACAGCGGATACGGATTGGTTCGGCGAGATGTTACGTACGGGAATTTCCCAAAGCCATTCCCTTTCCATGTCAGGTGGTAGCAGTAAGAGCAACTATCGCGCTTCTTATACCTATTTGGATCGCAACGGTATCGCTCGTAACAACTATATGACCCGTCATAGCTTCCGCTTCCAGTTCCAGCAACGCGCCATCAACGACCGCTTACGTATCGGTTTGACGGGATCCGCAACATTGACGGATATGGAGATGCCGACCGCCGATGATTTTATCAAGGCATACAACATGCCTCCGGTATTCCCGGTGTATAACGAAGATGGGTCTTATTTCACCACATTCAACGCGGAATACGACTTGGGTAACCCGGTACAAAATCAGAATCAAAACTATCGTAGAAGCAAGAACTCCTATTTCTACGGACAAGGTGATTTGCAATTCGAGATTATCGACGGATTGAATATCAAAGTAAACTTGTACAAGAGCCGTTTCATGAACGATTATAGCCAATGGGCCAGCCCTGAGAACGAAGGTGGTTTGAGTGATAATGGTTACGCCCGGAGACGTGCCCGCACGTGGGATCGCGACTTAATGGAGTGGACATTGAACTACGAGAACGCATTCGGTCCGGAAGAGAAACACAAAGTAAGCGGTTTGTTGGGATATTCTTGGGAAAGTAACCTATATGCCGACCAAAGCTCCATCGCCCGTAATTTCGCCGTTGTCTCCATGGGTGCGGATAACATCCAATCTGGTAGTAAATTAGACGTTGGAAACGTAACATCTTCTAGAAACGAATATAAGTTAATCTCCATGTTTGCCCGCGCCCACTACAGCTTCGACGAGCGTTATATGATTACTGCTACGGTACGTCGGGATGGCTCCTCTAAGTTTGGTGCCAACCATAAATGGGGATGGTTCCCGTCGGTTTCCGCCGCTTGGGGTATCAGCCAAGAAGCTTTTATGGAAAACGTCGATTGGATTGATGACTTGAAACTACGCGCTGGTTATGGCGTAACCGGTAACCAGGATGGTTTGCAACCATATAAATCGTTGGAGTTGTACGAGGCTTACGGAACGTACACGGATCAAGGCGGCTCCCAATTGATCGCATATCGCGTGTCACAGAATGCGAATCCGGATTTGAAGTGGGAGTCTACAGCGATGCTTAATGTGGGTATCGATTTCCAGATGTTCAATGGACGTCTTGGTGGTACAATTGAGTACTACGATAAGAAAACAAGTGATATGCTTTACAACTACGCTGTGCCGACCCCAACTTACGTGTATGGAACAATTGCCGCGAATGTGGGCGATATGAGCAATAAGGGAGTTGAAGTATTGTTGAACTTAGACGTTATCCGCAATAAGAATTTTGTATGGAACACGTCGGTCAACTTGGCGCACAATAAAAACAAGATCACAAAGCTGTCCAACGAACTGTATTCTACCGAACGTGTTTACGTAGGCGACCCGTGGATCCGCGGCGCGTCCGGCGTAACCTCGCACGTAGTGGAGGAAGGATATCCGGTAGGTCAATTTTTCATGCTGAAGTGTAACGGCATCGACGAGAACGGTAAGTTCATCATCGAGGATGTCAATAACGACGGACAGATTACGGATGACGACCGTACATACGTAGGCGACGCGCAGCCCGACTTGACTTTCGGTTGGAACAACACCTTTACGTGGAAGCGTTGGGATGCCAGCTTCTTCATTCGTGGCTCCATTGGTCAGAAAGTTTTGAACAACCCGTTGGCCGCTTACGGTAACAACACATACTTAAATGGTTACAACGCAATGAAGAACGACGATTTGTTGGTTTTGCGTGAAAACTCTCGCGTATGTTCTTATTATGTAGAGAATGCCTCTTTCGCACGTTTGGACAATATGTCGATCGGCTATACCTTCGATACGAAGAATATCGATTGGTTGGAGAAAGCGCGCGTATATGTAGCCGCCCAGAACTTGTTCGTCATCACGGGTTACAAGGGATTGGATCCGGAGGTGGAACTCTTCCGAGGCGAGGCTTCCGATTCAGATGCCGGTTTGTCACCGGGTATCGAGCCGCGTAACTACATGCCGAAGGCACGTTCGTTTACATTTGGTGTTAACTTAACGTTCTAACGAATTAAAAAGGATACTTATATGAAAAAGAAAACAATATTATCTTTATTGGCCGGAGCCTCTCTCTTGTTCTCAATGCCATCCTGCATGGATTTGGATGAGACGGTTTACGACAAACTGGCCGCTGACAATTTCGGAGTAACGGAAACCGAGATCAACGCATTGATCGGAACGGTAAACAATACATTGAGGAGATATTTCACGGGCGATTACTACGCTTTGGATGACCAAGCGGGTTCTATGTCCGTAAAGCCTACTAGGCAGGGAGGTGACTGGTATGATGGTGGTCAATACCGCGAAATTTATATGCACGATTATACCGCCCAAACTAGTTGTATTAAAAACGCATGGGACATCGCTTCCGAGTCAATCGGTACTTGCAACGCCGCATTGTCGGTTGTAGAAAATTCCACTTGCTTAACGGATGAGAAGAAAGCGCAGACGTTGGCTTCCATCCGGGGCGTACGTGCCTTTTGGTTCTACAAAATGGTCGATTTATGGGGCAATGTACCGATGGTAATCAGTAGCGAAGACAAGGAACTGCCGACTTGCCGTCCGCGTCAAGAGGTATTCGATTGGTTGGTCTCTGAAGTGGAAGAGATTGCGGAGCAATGCCCAAATCGCGAAGGTAACTACGGTCAGTTCACGAAAGGCGCCGCTTATTCCTTGTTAGCTAAGTTGTATCTGAATGCGGATGCTTGGGGGGTTACTACCTCCACGAACAACTATCAGAAAGTAATCGAGGCGTGTGATAAAGTAATGGCTATGGGCTATATCTTAGAGCCGAATTGGAAGGACAACTTCTCACTAAACAATGAGAACTCCCGCGAGGCAATCTTAGCGGCAATTTATTCGGAATCAGATACGCAATTACAAAACCAGTTGCACTACAACACCTTGCACTACAAGGATAATATAGTGTTTGGAGCATCTTTCTCCGCATGGAACGGCTTGTGCGCACAACCAGATTACGCACGTTTATTCCCTGAGGATGATCCTCGCCGCGAAGGTAGCTTCCTGATGGGGAAACAATACGACCCAGCAACTGGAGAAGTGCTTATGACTGCTTATGACTATGAGTTGGATCATACGCTGGAGATTACAATGATGCCGGGTACGGAGTACGATGGAACTAATTGGGGCGCTGTATTGCAGCAGGATGGTTATCGTGCGTTTAAATGGCCGTATTCTAGCTCCGTAGTAGATGCAATGGGTAACGACTACCATATTTTCCGTTTGGCAGATATTTATTTGATGAAGGCAGAAGCGTTGTTACGAGGCGGAGGTAGCACCGCTGAGGCGACTCAATTGGTGAACGATGTCCGTACACGTGCGTATGGCAATTCCGACCACAACTATGCTACGGTCACCTTGGAAGACGTACAATTAGAACGTCGCCTGGAATTTGCATGGGAATTAACTTCCCGCCAGGATGATATTCGTTTCGGTTGTTATACTAAGGGAATGTGGAGTTCCTCTAATTGTGAACGAAAAGCAGACAAATATCTGGAATTATTCCCCGTATCACAAGATGCATGGCAATCGAATCCGAACTTAACCCAGAATCCGGGTTACGCGGCATTCGCTCAATAAAAGCGGCTTTCATAAGCTTGTAGATTTTAAATAAATGTTGTCGCGATCTCTTCCCGTTTATCGGGGAGAGGTCGCTTTTTTTCATACCTTCGCGGCATGTACAAACGAGCATCACTTTTTTATCTGTCGCTGGCGCTTTTGCTCTTCCTCCTCTTTAT
Organism: Candidatus Parabacteroides intestinigallinarum; assembly: GCA_019114945.1. Classification (GTDB taxonomy): domain Bacteria; phylum Bacteroidota; class Bacteroidia; order Bacteroidales; family Tannerellaceae; genus Parabacteroides; species Parabacteroides intestinigallinarum. Next base: position 10,018 of record DXEN01000080.1, read on the forward strand.
AGGCGGATTGGCATACGGATCCGTAGCGATACCGATTGGCGACGTAGTGGATATCCTGCGGGGCAAAGAGGTCGATACCGTGGCGTGGCAATACATCGTGTCGCACGCCCGGTTGCCCCAGGCGATAACCGCCTTGCTCGCCGGGGCCTCGCTGGCCACCAGCGGACTGCTGCTACAAACCTTGTTTCGGAATCCCTTGGCGGGTCCATCCATCTTGGGCATCAGCGACGGGGCGAATTTAGGCGTAGCCGCGGTGATGCTCTATTTAGGCGGCTCGCTGGGCCAGTTCGCCGATTGGCCGATTGGCGGCTACGTGGCGGTGATACTCGCCGCGTTCGCGGGGGCTTGCGTCATCCTGGGGCTGATTATTTATTTCTCGGCGAAGGTGCGCAACAACGTCATGCTGCTTATCATCGGCATCATGATTGGCTACCTGGCCTCGTCGGTCATCTCTATCCTGAATTATTACGCCTCGTCGGATCGGGTACACGCCTTCGTGATGTGGGGATTGGGCAATTTCTCCGGTGTCTCCTTGTCGCAACTGCCTTTCTTCGCGGTTTGCTCCGTCGCGGGCCTGCTGCTCGCCCTGTTATTGATCAAGCCCTTGAACGCGTTGCTGCTGGGCGAGATGTACGCCGCCAACTTAGGCGTGCCCATCAAGCGGACACGGATACTCATCTTGCTATGCACCGGCCTGCTGACCGCCACGACCACCGCCTTTTGCGGGCCCATCTCGTTCATCGGCCTGGCGGTTCCGCACGTGGCCCGGTTATTACTGGGAACCTCCAACCATAAAATGCTAGTGCCCGTCACGATGCTGACCGGCTCGTGCGTCGCCTTGCTGTGCAACCTGCTACTGGTCGTACCCGGCAGCAATATGATCCTGCCGCTGAACGCCGTTACGCCCATGCTGGGCGCGCCGGTCATTATCTATGTCATCGTAAACCGTAAGAACATTCAATACTTCAATTAAGCGATGGAACGAACCCCAGTGATAACGACGAACGGCCTATGCATCGGTTACCCGTTAAAAGGCGGGCAGCGGAAAATAGTGCACGACGCGCTGGATTTGCGCCTTTATCCGGGCGAGGTGACCTGCCTGCTCGGCCTGAACGGAGCGGGAAAATCGACCTTGCTCCGGACGCTATGCGGCTTTCAACCGCCGTTGCGCGGGCAGGTGGCGTTGATGGGAAAGCCGTTGGGCACATATTCGCAAGCGGAGTTTTCCCGGAAGATAGGCGTAGTACTGACCGAGAAGACGAACGCCGGAGGCATCACGGTTTACGAGCTGGTTTCGTTAGGGCGCCATCCATACACCGGCTTTTTCGGCCGCCTGCGGAAGGAAGACCATCAAATCGTCGAGCAATCCCTGACCGCCGCCGGTATCGCCCACAAAGCGCAGAGCTACGTGTCGGAACTTAGCGACGGCGAGCGGCAGAAAGCGATGATCGCCAAAGTACTCGCGCAACGTTGCCCGATTATCTTATTGGACGAGCCGACCGCCTTCCTCGACGTGACAAGCCGGATCGAGACGATGGTGCTCCTGCGCCGCCTGGCGGTGGAACAGCGGAAAGCGATCTTGTTGTCTACGCACGACCTGGACTTGGCGATTCAGCTGGGCGACTGCCTGTGGCTACAGGCGAAAGGACGTCCGATGGCATGCGGCACACCGGAGGATCTGATTCTAAGGGGCGCGTTCGAGCGTTTCTTCGACAAAGAGGGAATCGTATTCGACCCGCATACCGGGAAGTTGAACGTAGCGCCACCCACCATTCCCATCGGCGTGGAAGGCGACGTCACGACGGCTTATTGGGTGGGGAACGCCCTGCTCCGAAACGGACGGAAGCCCTCCGCCCTGAGCCGGGCATACACCAGCGTCCGTTGCGAGGCGCCGGATCGCTTACGAATCCAATACCCAAACGGCGACGAGGAAATCGCCACCAGCATAGCCGCTTTGATTGAGCGAATTTTATAAAAGCAAGGATTTCCCCGTTAAAAACTCACAAAACGGCACATGTCCATCAAACCTTTGGCAAGAATTTTGTTTATTTGTATGTGAGTAAAAGCAGAATGAATTATTAAACTAAAAAGAAAAAGCGTATGAGAAAGATCGTATTATTGCTCGCGGTCCTGTTGGTAGGAGCGGGCACGATGATGGCACAAACAGACAAAGAAGCCGAGAAGGCAGCGAAACAAGCCGAGAAAGAGGCGAAGAAAGCGGAAAAGGCCGCCAAAAAGGCAGCGGAGGAAGCGGCGGAACAAGCCTTGTTCGAGCAAGCGGTACGCGCGTTGGACGCGAAAGATTTCGTGGTGGAAGCGGATCGGATCGAATTTAAACGGGGAAATTTCGTATATGTATCCTCCAGCACGAATTTCGTGGTGGTGAAAGGCGACAAGGCCAGCATCCAACTATCGTTCAATGTTCCCATGCCCGGTCCGAACGGTATCGGTGGCATTACGGTAGACGGAACGACATCGAGCATAGAGAAAAAGACGGACAAAAAGGGAAACATCACCTACGAGATGAACGTGCAAGGCGTGGCGGTGTCGGCCCGGGTAACGATCCGGATGGCGAAAGGGACGAACGAGTGTTCCGCTACGGTATTCCCGACGTTCAACAGCAACCGGATTTCCTTTAGCGGCAAACTGCTCCCTTCGAGCCAGTCGAATGTGTTCAAGGGACGGTCGATTTAATGAGGATTTCATAAATCGCGCCTATTTCCCTATTTTTGAAACTGAAAAATCATTCATCGAACAGACTTAAAAACAAGAATCTTATGAAGAAAGCGATTGTATTCTTAGCGAATGGCTTCGAGGAAATGGAAGCTACGGGAACCGTCGATGTATTATGCCGCGGCGGTGTAGAGGTGAAAACCGTATCAATCAGCAGCGAACGGGAAGTAACGGGCGCCCATGGCATGGTATATCTGGCCGACGCGACCTTTGGCGATATGGATTTCTCGGAGGCGGATGCCTTGATCCTGCCGGGAGGAATGCCCGGAAGCAGCAACCTGAACGACTGCGAGCCCTTGAAAGAGTTGTTGGTCGACCATTATAAAAAGGGCAAGATCGTAGCCGCTATTTGTGCCGCTCCGATGGTATTAGGCGGATTAGGCTTGCTGAAAGGCCGCCGGGCCACCTGCTATCCGGGCTTCGAGCCGAAACTGATTGGCGCTACCGCGACCGGCGAGGCGGTGGAGGTAGATGGCAACGTAATCACGGGCAAAGGACCGGGCTTGGTCTTCAACTTCGGATTGGCGTTGCTCTCCGTATTAAAGAGCGATGCCGTAGCCGAGGAAGTGGCCGGAGGCCTGTTGCTATAAGGATACAAGAGCCGCGGAGGATGTGCCAAATCTCGGAATGTACGCGAATACCGATTTGACACATCCTCTTATTATATACGGAAACAACGTGCCTATTTCAATCATTTCATTTAATTTTGTTCCGTCAAAAAAGCGTATGCAAGGTAAACGGTAAAAGAAGCAGAGAGGCGTGAGACGATATTTCATTTACTTAGGATATAACGGACGGAATTACAACGGTTGGCAGACACAACCGAACGGCGTAACGGTACAACAGACATTGGAGGAGGCATTGGCTACCTTTTTACGAAAGCCCGTGCCGATTGTCGGAGCCGGCCGGACCGACGCGGGCGTGCATGCCCGCATGATGGTCGCTCATTTCGATTGGGAAGAAGAAATCGAGGACTTGGCTTTCCTCGCGGACAAACTGAATCGGATTCTTCCGAAAGATATCGCCATCTACCGGATCGTGCCTGTCCGCGCCGACGCGCACGCTCGTTTCGACGCCACCTCGCGCACATACAAGTATTACCTGACCGACCAAAAAAATCCCTTTAATCAAGATTGGACATACCGGACGTACGTCGCCTTGGATTTCGACGCCATGAATGCGGCGTGCGCCATCTTATTCGACTATATCGACTTTACGAGTTTCAGCAAACTACATACCGACGCGAAAACGAACAATTGCCGAATCCTGCAAGCCGGTTGGGCACGGGAGGGCGACGTATGGGTTTTCACGATTCGCGCCGACCGGTTCTTGCGGAATATGGTGCGCGCGATTGTAGGCACCTTACTGGAAGTAGGCCGCAAGCGTATGACGCTGGATGGTTTTCGGCGGGTAATCGAAGCGAAAGACCGTTGCCAAGCGGGAACGTCGGTGCCCGGCCACGCGCTTTTCCTGGTAGATGTCTCGTATCCGGAAGAGTTATTCATTGATCGTAAACAAGTGGACGAAATATGTGGTTAGCTTTCGCTTTTCTATCGGCATTCCTGCTGGGATGCTATGAGGTCAACAAGAAAATGTCGCTGACGGGGAACGCCGTGATCCCGGTATTATTCCTCAATACGTTGATAAGCAGCTTGATTTTCGTCCCATTCATCGCATTATCCTTTTGCACGGATTGGCTGGATGGGACGATGTTATACGTGCCCCGCGCCTCGCTGGAAGATCATATAAAGGTATTCGTAAAAGCGGTCATCGTACTTTCCTCGTGGATATCGGGCTATTTCGCATTGAAACATTTGCCGCTGACAATTACCGGCCCGATCAAGGCGACACAACCGATATTGACATTGCTGGGAGCGATGCTGTTGTTCGGCGAGCGACTGAACCTGTATCAATGGATCGGCGTGTCGCTGGCGGTCGCCTCTTTCTACTTGCTTTCCTCCTCCGGGAAAAAGGAAGGAATCCTGTTCGCCCACAACAAATGGATTTTCCTGACAGTCCTATCCATCCTGACCGGAGCGTTAAGCGGGTTGTACGATAAATATCTGATGCGCAGCATGGATGTTATGACAGTACAAGTCTGGTTCAACATTTATCAATGCGCGATGATGGCACTCATCCTGATTGGCCTATGGTATCCGCGCCGGACGAAGAGCACACCGTTCCACTGGCGGTGGAACATCCTTTTCATTTCCATTTTCTTGTGCGTGGCCGATTGGGTCTATTTTTACGCGCTGAGCTTCCCGGACTCCATGATATCGATCGTCTCGATGGTGCGACGCAGCAACGTATTGGTAACATTCGCGGCAGGAGCGCTCTTCTTCCATGAAAAAAACTTAAAGAACAAAGCTATCGATCTATTCCTTGTGTTATTAGGAATGATATTCTTATATTTGGGAACAAAATAAAACGAACAGGATGATAAGACAATTGATAATAACCTGCTTGATCGTTCTGTGCACGACAAACTCGCGGGCACAAGATATGGCGGCGGTATTCACGGCGATGCCCGACCAATATATCCCTCAGCTGGAACACGCTTGGCGGAAAGATTTGGTCGATCTCTATAAAGAAGGGAAAGAAGCGCGCTTGAAAAACACGATGAACGGCTTTTCCGCTTTGCGAAAACTAACGGCCGATTATCTATTGCTCGAGACAACGGAGCGTAGCACGGTGGAGATGAAATTGCTTCCTTTGGTGAATAAGACTTACATCGTATGCATGATCGCTACGGTAAAAGGCCCGGCACCGGATAGCCGCATCCACTTCTACACGACAGAATGGGAACCGTTGTCGACAACCGATTTGCTCGCCACTCCGAAAGCGGATTGGTATTTAAGAACAGAGGACGCAGCCCCAAACGACGAAGCGCGGCGAGAAGCGATTGCCCGTTTGGATATGGATTTGGTGGAATATACCTTAAATCCGGACACACCGACGCTTACAATGACGTACACCACCCCATTGTATCTAAGCGCGGAAGAACGGACGAGAATCCAACCGCATCTAAGCGACCCGATCGTTTATACGTGGAAGGGCTATAGGTTTGAATGACATTGTTTAATCCAAAATAATATGATCATGAAAAAAGTATTATTATTCGTTTGCGCTATTTGCGGTTTCACGACAATAAGCGCGCAAGAAGGCGGGCACGTATCGCCCGCGGCTACAGAGTGGTATGCCCCTGTTCCCCCGGTTGTCCAACCCGCGGACAAACCCGGCAATCCTCCTTCCGACGCGATTGTCCTTTTTGATGGCAAGGACTTATCGAAATGGGTATCGCCCGTGAAAGATGGCAAACCGGTAGCCGCGAAATGGAAAGTAGAAGACGGAGCGATCGTAATCGTTCCCGGTTCCGGCCCCATCCAGACAAAAGAATATTTTGGCGATTGCCAGCTTCACATCGAGTTCAAGACTCCGGAGCCAGGCCCGAACAACACGCTTCAGATGAAGGGTAACAGCGGAATCTTCTTGCAGAGCATCTACGAGGTGCAGGTATTGGATGCCGAGGATAATCCTACATACGTCAATGGAATGGTGGGCAGTATCTATAAACAACAAGCCCCGTTGGCCAATCCGTACACCGGCACGAACAAATGGCAGGTATATGATATTTTCTGGAAAGCGCCCCGCTTCGGAACGGATGGAGAGTTGGTATCGCCAGCCATGATCACGGTACTGTTGAATGGTGTCCTTATCCAGAACAATTACATCTTGAAAGGAAATACACCCTACATCGGATTCCCGACTTACAAGCCTCACGGACTCCAACCGCTGTTGTTGCAAGACCATGGCGTTCCGGTAGCTTATCGCAATATCTGGATCCGGAACCTGCCGGTCAACAATTAATAATGAACAATTGACAATTAACAATTGACAATTGTCAATTGTTAATTGTCAATTATCATCAATAATCATCCATTCACCAAGTTTCCCTCCTCGGAGAAGAGGACCGTGATATCACGCCCGCCTTGCTCTAACTCAAACTCGTAGAACAACCCATCGGCTCGTTGAATGACGTGGACATCATCTATCCAGTAAGAAGCATATTGAGAAGCTTGCAACGCGTTCATCACGACATCGGGCGCCTGGCTCGCGAAAATCTCCCATTCCGTATACAACCATTGAATGTTCGAGTCGAACCACACCTCTTTATGGATGTACTCGTGCAAGATCTCCACCTCATAGCCTCGTCCATCCCGGTCGATTTCAAAGATAGTCGCATCCGGATACATCTTCAAGACCTCATCGCGTATGCTATTGGGCGTAACGGTCGGTACATGGGGCTTATCGCTGGTATTCCCATCGGTAAGTTCCTTAATAAGGACACCTCCCTCCGAATAATGCAAATCGGCATCCCGCTCTCCATTCTCCAAATCGAGAATATAATACGTACCGTTGTCGGGTTGTTCGATCTTATCGACATCCTCTACCTGCCAGTTGGCATACGCGCTACTCTCGAAAGCGTCCTTGACCGCCTGGGGCAACGCCATATACGGAAGGTCGGTCTCCGTCAACAACCAATTACCCTGCGGGTCGAACCACGCCTCTACCTCGTAAACGCCATCGTAGAACTCCGCTTTAGCGAATCCGGACTCGTATTCCCAAGAGACACGCTGCGCGCTGGGATATTTGGTGTCGAAAGCCTTGGTAACCACGCTCTCGGGCTGGTAATTATCATCATCATCATCGTCACAAGCGGTGAACGCGAAAGAGCCGCAAACAAGAGCGGTTGCCATCATCCATACTTTTGTCTTCATACATACATTCATCTTCATACGATTGATTTTATTAAATGGTTATACATATTCATATGCCTTGTTCCCTAAATCTATCGCGAAATAAAGCAAGCATTCTGAAAAAAATTGGGAATTTTTCCTGTTTTAATGAAATAACGAAGCAAAATCGGACTTATAGCAAGGTGGAAACATCCGGCAATGGCCCCGCCCCTCCTTCCGGATTGATCTTAGGGAGCAAAATCAACGGAATCGACGGGAACCTTGTCCGTAAATACTCCAACGTGTTCGCCTCAATGAGCGCATCTATGCTGGGATATTGGTTATAGACAATCGCTTTTACCTCGATACCATACCGCTCGCAGGCGAAAAGGCTAAGCAAGGTATGATTGATGCTACCCAACTTTCCCGACGTAACCAATAGCAAGGGATATCCTTGTTCCTTGACATAATCGATGGCGATGGAGCGCATATCGTTCGGAACCATTAATCCCCCGGCTCCTTCCACAAGCACATATTCATAACGTGCCATTAATTGTCGGGTAGCTTGCGTAATCCGTTCCAGATCGATCTGTTTTCCGTCCCGCTCGGCGGCCATATGGGGCGAACACGGATACGAGAAAATATACGGACACGTCAATCCCTCTTTATCTTCCTCCGTGAAGGGAATACCTTGGATACGACGATGCTCCTCGATATCCTCGGACACCCGCTCGCATCCGGTCTGCACCATTTTTTGAGTGATTACTGTCCTACCCGCTTGGGCAAGCGCCTTCGCGATCGCACCCGTGGCGATCGTCTTTCCGACATTCGTATCGATGCCGGAGATGAAAAATACTTTTCCTTTCATTGTATAAATCGATAATTCATTCAGGATACTTCTTTTTTAACCGCTACGATATACAATGGGCAGTAGGTAAGCGTAACACCACCGTGCGCCGCGGGAAATCGAGCGGGATATTCTTGGCAAAAACGGAGTTGCCGACCTCGTGTCCAAACATGCGCCGCATTCGCGGTCACACCGGTATATCGTAAATGCCTCAGCACGTCCAAGGGATGCCGAAAGGTCAAGACTATAGGTTGTTCTTCCTCTTGGAGAATCCGGAAATCGGCGGATAGCCACTCCCGGATACATCCCGTGTCGGGATACGTCAAGCCCTCGCCAGTCAGCATACGGACCTCCCGCAAGTTTTCCGGCGTGAAGGTATTAAACAGCAATACGCCATCCGGAGACAAGAGCGAGGCGAGTTTATGGAAAAAACGGGGCAGATCCCTCATCCATTGCAAGGCGGAAGCCGACGCGATCAGATCGAATGGACCGGGAAAAGCCATCTTCTCCGCGTCGCCCACCCTGAAATGAAACGGAATGGACGAAAGGCGTTTCTCCAAGGGAACTCGCCAATCCTCGCATAAATCATTAAGCACCCATTCCCTAACTTGGCATCGCCGCATGAGCATTTGGGTCAGACATCCACTTCCACAACCAATCTCCAACGCCCGCGAGAAATGATTCCTGCCACAACGGGTGAATAATTCCGTCAGATAGGCACAAATCTGTCGTTGTGCCTCCGCATGGAGGTCGTAACTATTTGTCGCCCTCCCAAAGCGTTCGCGGATACGATCTTGTACGGTTATCTCCATAGCTCTTGCCACGTTTGATAGTGATAAAAAGGAAGATGGGCAGCCTCGACCTCTTGAATAGGACAACGGCCTCGCCAATAACGGCGCAGATTGTTTATTGGAAAGATCTGATCGTTTGTCGAGAGAATCGCCCGGCTCCAGAAAGAAGAATCCTCCGGCCGCGACGGCTCATTGGAAAACAGACGTATCCGCTCGTACAAGGAACGCAATTCATCCCGAATTTCTTCCAACGGACGAGCAGGCAACCGCATATAAAGCGAGAGCGTTTCCCTATCGCCGCACATCCTTCGGTTGAACCGACGCATACCTCCGGCATCCATGCGCGCTAACGTCCCTTCAAATATACGAACGGGAATCCCGTATCGGTCATGGAGCGAACAGGGCGTACCATTGATAGCGGTCGCCGTGGTGAAGAGCCGCTTCCCCACCCACAACCGCTGAGCTTCCCACACACCCAGCGACCAAGCGACGAGATGAACCGTAGCGTAACGGGACAAATCCTCGTCGAAGGTCGCGTTCCGATAATCATAAACAATCCAAACATCGGTTTCCGGCGGCACTCGCAAGTGGTGGAACAATTCCGGTGTGACCGACCATCCAGCCATGCAAAGAATCAGGTTGGGATAAGCTTGATGAATATATTTCTCGATTCGCATACTACAATTCTTTTCTCTTCGAATTATCCATTACATATATAGACGCTATTAACGCATCTATTTCCGCTTCTTCCATATTCGCGGTCAAGGAGAAACGGATGCGGGAGGTTCCCTTGGGAACCGTAGGCGGACGTACGGGCAGACAGTAGAAGCCTTTCCGGCGTAACTCCTCCGCCTTCAGCACACAATCCGGACTTTCGCCCACGATGAAAGGAAGGATATGACTCTGACTGATCTCGCCTCCCTTCCCTTGCAAGGCATGCGCTAAACGCACGCTGAGCGACCGAAGCCTTTCCCGCTCCGCGGAAAACTCCGGAATCCTTTCCCAAACAAAGCGGGTCCACGCGATTTGGAACGGGGGCAACGCCGTACTGAATATCAGCGGTCGCATCGTATTGATTAAATAAGAACGGAGAACGGAGGAACAGACCACGTACGCCCCCATAGAAGCCAAGGCCTTGCCAAAGGTCCCGACCAACAAGTCGATCCCTTGGATACAATCCTGTTCTTCCGCGATACCTAAGCCCCGCTCGCCACGTACACCGATAGCGTGCGCCTCGTCTACATACAATAATATATGGGGATAGGCTCGTTTCAAGGCGATCAACCGCCACAAATCGGCCACATCGCCGTCCATGCTAAAAAGGCTCTCGGTCACGATAATGATTGTCTCATAATCCGTCGCGTTTTTACGCAACAAGCGTTCCAACTGCTCATAATCGTTGTGCCGATACCGCTGAAAAGGAGCGCCGCTTAGCAAAATACCATCGATGATGCTCGCGTGCACCCATTTATCCGCCAAGATAAGCGTACGTTTATCCGCCAAGGCGGGCAAGATTCCCGTATTCGCGTGATAACCGCTATTAAAGAGCAGGGCGGTCTCACGTTCAAAAGAACGAGCGATTTCCCGCTCCAATGCCTCGTAGACAGGGAAATTACCAGTCAACAAGCGAGAGGAGGACGAGGAAAAAGGCTCCCAACGTGCCGCCGGGGTGGCGAGGAATTCCGCTCGCAACTCCGGGTTACCGGACAATCCCAAATAGTCGTTCGACGAAAGATTCAACATGCGTTTACCCGCATGGAGAATCCATTTCCCTTGATGTTCCATCTCCGGTAATTCCCGGAGATTACCCGAGGTCGCCAAAACGCACAGGCGTTCCTCATATTTATAGATAGGGTTTATCATTCTTTTATCCATGTGATTGATCGCTTAATACATGCAATAAACCGGTGGTTAGCCGGGTTAACTCCTCGGAGGTGATGACGAAGGGAGGCATCAGGTACACCAACTTTCCGAAGGGGCGCACCCAAATACCCTCTTCCACGAAGCGGCGTTGCAAGACCGCCATATCGACCGGCCGTTTCATCTCGACCACGCCAATAGCCCCCAATACACGTACCTCGGCTACTCCTGGCAGCTCGCTGGCGGGAGCCAGTTCTTGCCGCAATTGCCGCTCGATTCGCTTAACCTTTTCTTGCCAAGGCGAGGCCAGGAGTAACGAGATAGAGGCGGAAGCGATAGCACATGCCAAAGGGTTGCCCATGAAGGTAGGACCATGCATAAAACAACCCGCCTCGCCCGAACAGATTTGGTCGGCGATGGGCTGGGTCGTGATCGTCGCCGACAGGGTCATATAACCTCCTGTCAACGCCTTGCCTACACACATGATGTCGGGCTCTACGCCGGCATGCTCCCAAGCGAACAATTTACCGGTGCGCCCGAAGCCGGTGGCGATCTCATCGAAAATGAGTAAGACACCGTACAGGTCGCAAAGCTCACGAGCACGGACAAGGTATTGAGGCGAGTAAAAATACATACCTCCGGCTCCTTGCACGATAGGCTCCAGGATGAGGGCGGCGATATCGTCGGCATGTTTTTCCAATAAATCACAGAGCGGTTCGATCGCACGCTCGTCCCAAGGCTCATGGAATCTCACCGAAGGCTGGGGCAGGAAGTACTGCACGGGCAAGCTTCCGGAAAAGAGACCATGCATGCCGGTCACCGGGTCGCAAACCGACATGGCGTGCCACGTATCACCATGATAGCCGCTCTGGATCGTGGCGAACTTGTGTTTACGGGGCCGACCTCCGGATTGCCAATATTGGATGGCCATCTTCATCGCAACCTCTATCGCGACGGAGCCGCTATCGGCGAAGAAAACCTTATCCATGGATGGAGGCAAGAGCGGCAAGAGCCTCGCGGCCAACTCCACCGCCGGCTCATGGGTGAAGCCTCCGAACATGACGTGGCTCATCTTTTCCAATTGCGCCCGCGCCGCGGCGTTCAGCACGGGATGATTATAACCGTGTACCGCCGCCCACCACGACGACATGCCATCGATGAGCCGCGTGCCGTCCATCAAGGTGATTGTCACGCCCTCGGCGCACGCGACGGGATAAACCGGTAAAGGATTGATAGTCGAGGTATAGGGATGCCAGATATGATCCCGGTCGTATTGTAAGAGTTCATTCGTTGTCATCGTTCCCAATCCGTATTTCGTGTGAGTGAATAGCCCTCGGAGGTAAATAGACGTTTATCCGCTTCCGCCTTGCTCCCGAGTGTGGTTAATAAATCACCGATAATGGCCGCGTTGATTCCGACGTATAAGGACTTCCGTTGCGTCTCCTCGCTCAGGAGAGCCCGCCCGCCGGAGAACCGGAGGTAAGCGTTGGGATTGATGAACCGGAAAAGGGCGACGATTGTCAACCACTCTTCCTCCGAGAGCGAGGGCGTATCCGCCAAAGGCGTGCCCGGAATCGGTTGCAGGAGGTTCAAGGGAATGGACAAGATGCCCTCCTCACGCAAAAAGCAAGCCATCTCGATACGTTGCGCCATCGTCTCGCCCATTCCAATAATACCACCGCAACAAACACGGAACCCGATCGAGCGAGCCGCATGGATCGTCTCCATTTTCTGCCCGACGGTATGAGTCGAGCAAAGTTGCCCGAAATAAGAGGGAGCGGTCTCCAGGTTACAATGATAATTCTCCACACCGCTATCGTATAAAGCTTGCAACTGAGAGCGACTTAATAAGCCCATCGAGGCGCAACACTTTATATCGCACCGCTTTTTGATTTCCCGGACGGTATCCGCGATATCAATTATTTCCCTATCCGACACCCGCTTGCCACTGGTGACCAAAGCGAAACGTCCGATCCCTTGTCGCCGGTTGTATACGGCATGACGCACGCATTCCGCCGCAGGAAGCAAGGGATACAACCTCACTTGCGTACGATGATGGACGGATTGCGCGCACCACTTGCAATCCTCGCTACAATTACCGCTCTTCGCGTTGATGATAGAACAAGTGTCGAACTTGTCCCCCATGAAATGCCGGGTGATTTGATGGGCCGCCTCGTAAAGCGCTTCCTTATCGGGATGGTTCGCCAAGCCGAGCGCTTGCCTCTCATCAATCTTCCCCCCCTCTAAAACCAATTGTTTCGCTTCTTCTATTCTCATGCGATTATTCCTGTAAATAAAAAGGCGGTAAGCATCCCACAGGATACCTACCGCCTTTTCGGTTTTCTATATAATATAATGTATAATCAGCCTCGTAAGATGCCTTGTGGGCGATCTCTCCACTCACGCGGATCGGGCACAAAAGAGCCTCAAAACCCTCCACGAACGAGATAAGACTCTCCGTACATTCCGATTCTCCCCGTTCCCGATCATCATCCGGCATGAATCCGGCTATCGAGAGGTCCGCTCCGGAATGCAAGGAAAGATGTTTCTTCTGAAGTCGATCCGCGACCGAGGCGCTCAATTGCCCAATCGTGACGGTCCGGCTCACGCTCACGAAAGCCGCATACGCCTTCCGGCTCCATCTCCGGAAACGGAGCGCCTTCGGTTCGACGCGATTAAACAACTTTCCCCTCATCAAGAAACCTCCCGTAATCTCTTATCCGAACGATGGGCATTATAAGGCGCTTATACCGGGCATTCTTGCCAAGCGACAATGCCTATCATAAGCACCTCATACCGCCCATCGTCAGAACGCATAAATCTTAAATCTCAAATTTCAATTCTTTTACGCCACTTTCTCCAGCTTCTTCATGATCGAGAAGATGAACAACGCAGACAGCAAGCAGAGAACGATCAATACGCTCCATACCATCCACAACTGCATACCGCCCCACAAATAGCCGATGATAGCGACCAAATAGTTACCAATAGCGGTCGCCACGAACCAGCCACCCATCATCATTCCTTTATATTTAGGAGGCGCTACTTTCGATACGAATGAGATACCCATCGGCGAGAGCAACAACTCCGCGAAGGTCAGCACCAGATAAGTCGATATCAACCAGTTGGGAGAGACCAATACCTGCAAATTGCTATCAGCCGCCAAAGCATCGGGCGTAGGCAAACCGATAGAGCCTATCGCCAGGATCAAGAAACCGCACGCGGCAATCAGCATACCCAACCCGATCTTACGCGGGGCGGATGGCTCTTTCTTCTTGTCCGCCAGATAACCGAACAAGGCCAGCGATACCGGTGTCAATACCACGACGAAGAACGGATTGAATTGTTGGAAGGTCTGCGGAAGAATCGTGATGGTCTCGTCCATCGACATGTACTTGGCTCCCAAGGCGACCAACGAGAGCACGGTCACGATACCGGCGATCGTCTTGCCCTTGCTCGTAGCGGACTGGAAGGTAGCGAACGCCCCGTATACGGCGATAACCAACAATGTCAGGTTGATCACGTCGAACCCGATACGATCCAGACCAGTCACTTGGCTGGCCGTATAGTCGCGGGCGAAGAAGGTCATCGTCAATCCGTTCTGGTGGAAAGCCATCCAGAAGAACAATACAACGGCGAACACCAGCAACAACGCGACGATGCGTTGCTTCGTCTCGGCGGGAGTCAACACCTCCTGCTGGATATGGGCCGCCTCGGCTTGCTTGGTATTCACGTCGGCGTGCTTGAACGTCGAGCGGAATCCCAAATAAATCGCCATGGAGATAATCAACGAGATACAAGCCACGCCGAATCCGTAATTATAGGCTTCCGAGAGCTTCTCGATATAGGTGGAGCAGAAAGCCGCCATATCACCCGTGAAATGCTGGGCGGCTTGCAGGTTCTCCAGCACCACCTTATTCTCGGCCGTGATCGTACCGTTCAGGAACTGATGGGCGAGCGCCGGTATTTGCGCGTCGTAGAAAAGATTGTACTTACCCAACATCCAGTCCGTCATCTTGGTGGCGGCGGTAGGCGCGTACATGGCGCCGATGTTGATCGCCATATAGAATATACTGAACGCCTGGTCGCGCTTGTTCCGGTATTCGGGAGCGTCGTACAGGTTGCCGACCATCACTTGCAGGTTGCCCTTGAAGAATCCGGTACCGCAAGCGATCAGGGCCAACGAGCCGAACATCATAATCTTGCCCGATTCGGTATCGGTCGGGATCGCCAATAACAAATAACCGATAAACATGATAACGATGCCGGAGGTGACCATCTTCCCGTAGCCGAACTTATCGGCCAGCATACCACCTATCAGCGGCATGAAATAAACGAATGCCAGGAAACTGGCGAAAATCGTAGATGTCTCGGCGGCCGTATAGCCAAACTTCGCTTGCAGGAACAGGGTGAAAATCGCAAGCATGGTGTAATAACCAAAGCGTTCGCCCGTATTAGCGAGCGCCAACGCGTAGAGTCCTTTAGGTTGTCCTTGTAACATGTGCCTTAATGATATTAGTTTATAAATTATTGAATAATCTGTTTGATGGCGCCGGTCTCCGGATAGAAGGTGACCTTGACGGGAGCTTTCTTATCCTCGAACATCACGGGAGCCAAGCCCTCTCGCGTACCGTATTGCGTGATTTGCGCCTCGCCTTTGTAAAGGGTCTTATGGTTCATCCGGATCTCCACGAGCGCTTTTCCCGGTACATTATATACGACTCCTTTCAGCGATTTCTCCTTTTTCTCCGCCTCTTTCGGATCCAAGACAGGAGCCTTTTCCGTGGCGGTCAGGTTTATATAGACAGGCGCCCCGCCCAAATCGTCCGCGTCGACAATACCCAGTCGCTCGGAAAAGCGGAAAAGCACCTCGTTCTCCAAATCCTCGTTCGGGATCAGGCTCACCTCGTAATGATCCGTCTCCTGCGTACGCACGCCCGTGAACAGGTTCGTCAGCGCCCGCTCTTGCTCCTCCAATTGCTGGATCACGAGTTTCATCGCGTCGCCATCGGGGGGCAGGTTATCCGCCTCTCCCGTCAGGATATTCAAGCGGCTATCCCGGATACGGTAGATCTGCTTCGCGGCCACCTCGGCTTGCCGGGCCGTGGATCCGGCCATCAGCAACTCCTCGGAGAGGACCGACGCGTCCAGGACGTTGGCGGGGGAAGCCTTATCCTCGGCGTTCTCGGGTTCCGCCTCGGCCGGTACATATTCCGTATTGATGGAGCAGAGCAAGCCATCCTCCGTGAGGTAAGCGTAGGGCGCTACCGTGCCCTGCTTGAACTCGATAATATAAGTATGATCCGGATCGGGCACGCCACGGTTGATCAGGTTGACCTTACCCAACGTATAGTACACCTTATCTTCCGTTACGACGTCCTTGATCCCCAAATATTTCTCCGCGTACGGATAATAGGGACCCGCCTCGCAGGTGACCTTGGTCACCTCCACGTCGACCACCAGCGAGGTCTTGGGCAACGAGTAGGTAACGCCAAAATCGTTCGCTTTCACGGCGTTTTTCTTGATTACTTTCGTCTGCGCCAAGAGCGGCATCCCGATAAGTAAACCCGCTATAAGGATTAAATTTTTCATATTCCCTGTTAAAACTTCGTTTTTCATTGCGCAAAACTATGAAATATTTCGCGTAAAAACAATCTTGTCTCCCGGTTTATTTATTCCAAAGATTATTCGTACGTTTGCTCCGTAAAAACAATACAAATATATCGGCGATATGAAACTAACGATTATCGGGTCGGGCAACATGGGCGGAGCTATCGCCCGCGGCCTGGCGAGGGGTACGATGTTCAAGGCCTCGGACATCACGTGCACGGCCCTCACGGACGAGACCTTGGAGCGGATGCGGGCGTTCGACCCGGCGTTCCGATTGACACACGATAACGCGAAAGCCGCATGCGACGCGGACATCGTGCTGATAGCCGTCAAACCCTGGTACGTGGAAAAAGTAATCAACGAGATCAAGCGTTCCCTGGATTTCGACCGGCAAATCATCGTATCCGTAGCGGCCGGCGTGAGCTTCGACCAATTGACGGAGTACCTGACGAGCGAACGCGATATGGATTCCATGAGCACCCCTACCCTCTTCCAAGTCATACCGAACACGGCCATCGAGGTGCGTAGTAGCATGACATTCGTAGCCGCCCGCAACGCTTCGAGAGAACAGACCGATTTAATCCTCCGTATCTTCAACGAGCTGGGAAAGGCCGCGCTCATCGACGAGAGCCAAATGGCGTCGGGCACGGCGCTGGCCTCGTGTGGCATCGCGTTCGCCTTGCGCTATATCCGCGCGGCCATCGAGGGAGGCGTGGAGCTGGGCATTCCCGCCAAGCAAGCGCAAGAGATCGTGGCGTATACGGTGCGGGGGGCCGCCGACTTGCTTATCGCCCACCAAAGCCATCCAGAGGCGGAGATCGACAAGGTGACGACACCGGGTGGCATCACCATCAAGGGATTGAACGAGATGGAGCGGGCGGGCTTCACCCCGGCCGTTATCCAAGGCTTGCGGGCTTGCCGATAGGCGTTTAATCCCGGAAAAGCCTGTTATAGGACGCATAAAGCTATGTTTTCTTCCGGGAAGAACTATGTTTTTCCTTTATTTTACTACCTTTGGCGGGACAAAACACTATAATTATAGCAAAATGAACGAACAAATACGACAAATCGCGGAGCGTTTGGCCGGATTGCGAGACGCTCTGGAGGTCACTCCGGAAGAGATGGCGAAGGTATGCCACCTCTCCACCGAGGAATATTTAGCGCTGGAAAGCGGCACGGTGGATATCTCCGTGAGCGTGTTGCACCAGATCGCCCAGGCTTATGGCGTGGAGCTGACCACCCTGATGTTTGGCGACGAGCCGAAGATGAGCACCTATTTCATCACACGCCGGGGAAAAGGCGTGGCGGTAGAGCGTACGAAAGCCTACAAATACCAATCGCTCGCGGCGGGTTTCGCCGGGCGGAAGGCGGATCCTTTCCTGGTAACCGTACACCCGAAGCCGGAGGACGAGCCGATCTATCTCAACTCGCACCCGGGGCAAGAATACAACATGGTGCTGAGCGGACGCCTCTTGCTGCAAATCAACGGGAAGGACCTGATACTGGAGAAAGGCGATAGCATCTATTTCAATTCCGAGCTTCCGCACGGCATGAAAGCCCTCGACGGGGAACGGGTCATATTTTTGGCGATCATTATTTGATTTATGATTTATGATTTATAGAGCGCGACTCTTGCGATAAGGAAGCGGGGATGGCTGTAAATCATAAATCATAAATTTGAAATCATAAATTCCAAGGAATTATGTTAGAACGATTTTTAGATAAAACGACTTTCGAGTCGCAAGAGGATTTCAAGAAGAACCTCAAGATTAAAGTACCTGAGAATTTCAACTTCGGCTATGATGTGGTGGACGCTTGGGCGGAGGAAGAACCGGACAAAAAAGCGTTGTGCTGGACGAACGACCACGGGCAACACGTGGATTTCTCCTTCGCCGATATGAAACGCTATACCGACCAGACGGCCTCCTATTTCCAATCCTTAGGAATCGGACGGGGCGATATGGTGATGCTGATCCTGAAACGTCGCTATGAGTTCTGGTTCTCCATCATCGCCCTGCATAAACTGGGGGCGGTAGTGATCCCCGCCACGCACCTGCTGACCAAGAAGGATATCGTGTACCGGGCGAACGCCGCCGATATCAAGATGATCGTTTGCGCGGGCGAGGAGGTGATTACCAAACATATCATCGACGCCCTCCCCGAGTCGCCCAGCGTGCGAACGGTGGTATCCGTAGGCCCGCAAGTGCCGGAAGGTTTCGAGGATTTCCAGCGGGGCATCGCCCACGCCGCGCCCTTCACGCGCCCGGCCCACGCGAATAGCAACGACGATATCTCGTTGATGTATTTCACCTCGGGTACGAGCGGCGAGCCCAAGATGGTGGCGCACGACTTCACCTATCCGCTGGGCCATATCGTGACGGGATGCTTCTGGCACAACCTGCACCGGGATAGCCTGCACCTGACCATCGCCGATACGGGCTGGGGCAAGGCCGTATGGGGCAAGCTATACGGGCAATGGATCGCGGGAGCGACCGTATTCGTGTACGACCACGAGAAGTTCACGCCCGCCAACATGTTGCAAATGATACAGGATTACCATATCACCTCGCTTTGCGCACCGCCCACGATCTTCCGTTTCTTGATTCGCGAGGATCTGACCAAGTACGACCTCTCCTCGCTCCAATATTGCACCATCGCGGGCGAGGCGTTGAACCCGGCCGTTTACGAGACATTCTATAAACTCACCGGCATCAAGCTCATGGAGGGCTTCGGACAAACCGAGACGACGCTGAGCGTGGCTACCTTCCCCTGGATGGAGCCGAAACCCGGCTCGATGGGTATGCCCAACCCGCAATACGAGGTGGACTTGATCCGTCCGGACGGGACGCTCGCGGAGGATGGCGAGCAAGGGCAGATCGTGATCCACACGGCGAACGGGAAACCCCTCGGTCTTTTCAAGGAGTACTACCGCGACCCGCAACGCACCCGCGAGGTGTGGCACGATGGCCTGTATTACACGGGCGACGTGGCATGGCGCGACGAGGACGGCTATTTCTGGTTCGTAGGCCGGGCGGACGACGTGATCAAGAGCTCGGGCTATCGCATCGGGCCGTTCGAGGTGGAGAGCGCCTTGATGACGCACCCCGCGGTGGTGGAATGCGCGATCACGGGCGTACCCGACGAGATACGGGGACAGGTGGTGAAAGCGACCATCGTATTAGCGAAAGACTATAAGGACAAGGCGGGCGACGAGTTGGTGAAGGAATTGCAAGACCACGTGAAGCGCGTCACCGCCCCGTACAAATACCCGCGCGTGGTAGAGTTCGTGGACGAGTTGCCCAAAACGATCAGCGGGAAGATCCGCCGGGTAGAGATACGGGCGAAGGACAATAAATAATTTATGATTTATGATTTATGATTTCAAATTTCAGCAAGTGATGAGTTGATTTGTTAAATCATAAATCATAAATCTGAAATCATAAATTTGAAATAATGAAGCGTCTCGCTATCAAAATAGGGAGCAACGTCCTGACACGAAAGGACGGGACGTTGGATATCACCCGGATGTCAGCCCTGGTGGACCAGGTGGCGGAGCTACATCGCTTGGGATGGGAGGTGGTGCTGATCTCCTCCGGGGCCGTGGCCTCCGGAAGGAGCGAGATACAGGCGAGCAAGCGGCTCGACGCTATCTCGGCGCGCCAGCTCTACTCGGCGGTAGGCCAGGCGAAGCTAATCAACCGCTATTACGAGCTTTTCCGGGAGCATGGCATCGCCTGCGGACAGGTGCTTACCACGAAGGAGAGCTTGGGGAGCCGCACGCATTACCTGAACCAGAAGCATTGCATGGAGGTGATGCTGGAGAACTGCGTCATCCCCATCGCGAACGAGAACGACACGATATCCGTCACCGAGTTGATGTTTACGGACAACGACGAGCTATCCGGGCTTATCGCCACGATGATGGACATGAGCGCCTTGATCATCCTTAGCAATATCGACGGGATTTACGATGGCGACCCATCGGACCCGAAGAGCCGCGTGATCCGCGAGATCGCGCCGGGGAAGGAAGACCTCTCGGAACACATACAGACCAGCAAGTCCACGTTCGGACGGGGCGGTATGCTGACCAAGTGCCGCATCGCGCGCAAGGTGGCGGACGAGGGAATCCCCGTCATCATCGCCAACGGGAAACGGGAGGATATCTTGCTAAAGCTCCTGGATCCGGCGAGCGACACGCCTCGCACCCGCTTCCTGCCCTCCGGGAAACCCGTGAGCGGTCTCAAGAAATGGATCGCGCACTCCGAGGGATTCGCCAAGGGAGAGATACGCGTCAACCAAGGGGCGGAGCAAGCGCTGACCGGCCCGCGGGCGACAAGCCTCCTGTTCGTGGGCGTGACACGGATCGAGGGCGATTTCGAGAAGGACGATATCGTGCGAATTATCAACGAGAAGGGCCAGACCATCGGCTTAGGGTGCGCCGCCTACGGGAGCGAGGAGGCGCGGGCCCTGATCGGCCGGAGGGATTTGAAGCCCCTCGTGCATTATGATTACCTTTATATCGAGTAAGATGATGGATATACAAGAACAATTGAGAGAGGCCTCGAAAGCCACCCTGTCACTCGGGGCTTTACCGGACGAGCGAATATGCCTCGTATTGCGGGACACGGCCCGCGCGTTGCGCGAGCGGATGCCGGAGGTGCTCCACGCCAACCAAGAGGACCTGGCGCGCATGGACCCGGCGAATCCCAAATACGACCGGCTGAGGCTTACCGAGAAACGCCTGGCGGGTATGGCCGGAGATATGGAGCAGGTGGCAGGGCTCCACTCGCCCCTGCGTAAGATACTCAGCCAGACCACCCGCCCGAACGGGATGATCATCCAAAAGGTGACCGTGCCCTTTGGCGTGATCGGTGTCATCTACGAGGCCCGTCCCAACGTGACGTTCGACGTGTTCTCGCTCTGCTTCCGGAGCGGGAACGTATGCGTGCTCAAGGGCGGATCGGACGCGGATCGCTCGAACGAGGCCCTGGCGCGGATCATCCACGACGTATTGGAGCGACACGGGGTGAATCCCGCGGTATGCACCCTGCTCCCTTCCGGGCGCGAGGCCACGTCGGCCCTGTTAGGGGCGGTAGGGCTTGTCGACCTGATCATCCCCCGGGGAAGCGCCTCCCTGATCCGGTTCACGCGAGAGCAAGCCCGGGTGCCGGTAATCGAGACCGGGGCGGGCATCTGCCATACCTATTTCGACCGGGCGGGCGACAAGGAGAAAGGACGCGCCATCGTAAACAACGCGAAGACCCGCCGGGTGAGCGTCTGCAACGCACTGGATTGCCTCGTCATCCACCAAGAGCGATTGGGGGATCTGCCCTATATCTGCGCCCCGTTGGCGGATAGCCGCGTCATCATCTACGCGGACGCACCGGCATTCCAAGCCCTCGCCGGGCATTATCCGGAAGAGTGGCTCCAACCGGCCACGCCGGAGAGCTTCGGCACCGAGTTCCTGGATTATAAGATGAGCGTCCGTACGGTAGCGTCCTTGGACGAGGCCCTAACGCATATCGCCCACTACGGCTCCAAGCATAGCGAGAGCATCGTGAGCGAGGACGCGGAGGCCACGGGGCGTTTCCTGAACCTCGTAGACGCGGCCTGCGTGTACGCCAACGTATCCACGGCGTTCACGGACGGCGCCCAGTTCGGTTTCGGGGCGGAGATAGGTATCAGCACGCAAAAGCTACATGCCCGCGGGCCGATGGCGCTCCCGGAGCTGACCACGTATAAATACATCATCCAAGGAGATGGACAAATCCGAGTATAATATCTTAAAAAACGATTATAAGCTATGAGACATTTCACATGCGTACAAGATGTGGGCGATTTAAGACAAGCGCTCGACGAGGCTTTCGAGATCAAGAAAGACCGGTTCCGGTTCCACGAGTTAGGGAAGAACAAGACGTTGCTGATGATCTTCTTCAACTCCAGCCTGCGCACGCGCCTCTCCACCCAGAAGGCGGCCATGAACCTCGGCATGAACACCATCGTGCTCGACGTGAACCAAGGCGCCTGGCGATTGGAGACGGAGCGGGGGGTCGTCATGGACGGGGACAAGCCGGAACACCTCTTGGAGGCCGTGCCCGTCATGGGATGCTATTGCGACGTGATTGGCGTACGCTCGTTCGCCCGCTTCGAGAGCAAGGAGGACGATTACAACGAGAAGATCCTGAACCAGTTCATCCAACACTCGGGCCGGCCGGTGTTCAGCATGGAGGCCGCCACGCGCCACCCGTTGCAGAGCTTCGCCGACCTGATCACCATCGAGGAGTACAAGAAAACCGACCGCCCGAAGGTGGTCATGACGTGGGCCCCGCATCCCAAATCCCTGCCGCAAGCCGTGCCGAATAGCTTCGCGGAGTGGATGAACGCCACGGATTACGAGTTCGTCATCACCCATCCCGAGGGCTACGAGCTGGATCCGAGGTTCGTAGGCCGGGCGAAGGTGGAGTACGACCAGCGGAAGGCGTTCGAGGGCGCCGATTTCATCTACGCCAAGAACTGGTCGGCCTATCGGGATCCGAACTACGGACAGGTCATCAACATGGATCGCTCGTGGACGGTCGACGCCGAGAAGATGGCGCTTACCAACAACGCCTACTTCATGCATTGCCTGCCCGTGCGCCGCAACATGATCGTGACCGACGACGTGATCGAGAGCCCGCGAAGCATCGTGATCCCCGAGGCTGCGAACCGCGAGATATCCGCCGAGACCGTGCTGAAGAAAATATTGGAAGGACTTTAAATTTTAAATTTTAAATTTTAAATTTGAAATTTGAAATTTTAAATCTTAAATTTGAAATCTAAAATCCGTAGCGCCTGTTCCACCGTGCGCTGGATGTTTTGGAGGGTGAAATCCTTGTCCATCGCCCGCTCCAGGGAAACCGGGGCGGGAAGGATGGGAAGGACGGCCAGGAAACCTCGCTGGTTCAGCAAGGGCGTGTCCTCCACGGAACCTCCCAAGGCGATTACCGGGATACCCTGTCGCGTGGCGGCACGCGACACGCCCCAGGGCGCCTTCCCCATGCAGGTCTGCCGGTCCAGCTTCCCCTCGCCGGTAATGATCAGATCGGCGCCTTGGATACGCTCGTCGAAGCGCGTCGCCTCCAGCACCATTTGAATACCAGGCTTCAACTCCGCACCGAGGAATGCCACCAAGCCCGCACCCAAGCCACCCGCGGCACCCGCCCCGGGCAACTCGTCGACGCGCGTTCCCGTGGCTCGCTCTATTACCCGGGCATAATTCCGCAATCCCGCGTCCAGCATACGAACCATCGCATCGTCCGCCCCTTTCTGGCGGGCGAATACCTCGGCGGCACCCCGCTCGCCATACAACGGATTATCCACGTCGCACGCCACCGTGAACGAGGCCTCCCGCAAGGCGGGCGATACCCCCGAGCGGTCGACCACGGCGATCCGGGCCAGCGCCGCCCCGCACGGCTCCAACTCCTCCCCACGCCCGTCCAAGAAACGATAGCCAAGGGCGCGCAGCAAGCCCGTACCACCATCGTTCGTGGCGCTCCCGCCAATGGCGAGGAGGAAACGGCGGCATCCCCGCTCCAGCGCGTCGCGAATAAGCTCACCGGTGCCGTACGTCGTGGCCTGCGAGGGATCCCGCTCCGCGGGCGCCAACAAAGGCAGGCCGCTCGCCCGCGCCATCTCGACGATAGCGGTACGCCCATCCTCCAAGATCGCGTAATCGGCCCATAAGGGACGCGACAAGGGGTCCCGCACCCGGCAGGAGACGCGCTCGCCTCCCAACGCGGCGAGCAGGGCGTCCATCGTGCCCTCGCCACCATCCCCAAGCGGGATTTTCACCACCTCGCACGCGGGAAACACCTCGCGCACGGCTCGCTCCGCGCTATCCGCCACCTCGCGCGCGGCGACGGAGCCTTTAAAAGAATCCGGGGCTATCACGATCTTCCGCATCCCCGTCACCAGCTAAATGCCACATGAACGCCCTCAGGGCTATTCTCGAAAACCAGCCGGCACGTCCGGCTCGCCACGTCCCACTCGTATCGCGCCCCGGCGAGCGGTTGTCCCGAGGCGTCCGTCACCTTCACCTCCCTTGGCTCGGCGGGCAGGAGCACCCGCGCCACATTGGTCGTACGCGCCGGGCTTTTCGCCACGAACGAATAACGATCCCGCCCGACACGCTCCTCGTACACACGGGCGGCGCCCGCCAACACTTGGGGACGCTCCGGGTCGGGCACCCGGTCGATATCGTACAGGAACGCCTGCTCGCCCGGCTCTACACGTTTCTCGTCCAGCACCGGCAACGCCGGGTCGAAGAGGTCGATCAAGCGCCCTCTCACGGTATAAGGCTTGTCGCTCACGCTCTCGTCCATCACCGATACCAAGTCGTACGGGCCGCGCTCCAGGTAGAAATGATTCTTGAACGCCAAGGCCCCCGCACGGGCGTCCGCCTCGTAGGCCCGCCTCACCCGGTCGATCAGTTCCTTGTCGCCTCCCTCTTCCATGACAAACTCCTTGGGGTCTTTCCGTAGCACGTACACCTTGCCCTCGCCATAAGCGTATACGCCCTCCGCCGGTCCGGCGCCAATCCCCATACGCTCGAAAAGATGATCCGAGGGCGCTTGATAGCCGTTCCCGTCCGTATTCCACCATTCCCGCACCCGCTGGAACGGATCGGTATCCCGCGCGCAATACAGCAGGATTCCGCCCCGCCTCACCCACTCGGCGAGCCACTCGTGCGCCTCCGGCTCCAAGGGCTTCATGTTGGAATACGACATGAGCAACACCCGCGTATCCGCCAACGCCTTCGGATAAGCCACATTCTCCAGGTGCACGATACGAACCGGCACGCCGCGCTTCACGAGCGGCATGGCCAGGCCGTAGAAGTTGGACAGCTGGGGGTCGTCGTATCCCACGATAGGCCGGGGGGCGCGCTGGAACATCAACGAGTTGGCCATCAGCACGCCAATGCCTTCCGGCCCGGATACCTTGTTGTCCGAGAGCGGCATATCGTTCAGCGAATTGATCATCACCTGCATCTGGGTGGAGTAAAAACGCGGGATGCGCTCTTTCCGGTCGCTGGTGGCGCTCACGCGGTACAATCCCTCGTAAATACGGTCCGGCCAGGGCATCACCTCGTAATTATTGTTCGCCGGATAGAGCAACTTGGCGGTAAACGTGGCCTGGTAGTTCCGCTTGTAATCCGCCCAGTCGCGCGCCCGGTCCTCGATCGGGTCGGTCAGGAAGAACACCTTCCGCCCCGTGGGCGCGGTCATCGACTCCATGCAGCCATACTCCAGGAAAGCGGTCTCGAACACCCGCTCGCGGGCCACCCCGTCGAAATAGTTCGGCTCGCGCGAGGTGCCGGTCCACACCTGCGCGATATACCCGTCCACGCAATCCAGCGACGCCAGGCTGGCCTCCGGGCTCACGATCTGCCACTGGGCGTAGTTCACCAGCGAGTGGGTCGGCACGTAGCAGCGCACGTCCATCCCCTTGCTCTTCCCGTAGGCCTTCGCGTAGGTAAAACATTCGTCCAAAGCCCGGTAATACAAATGGTATTTCAACTTGTTCGATAGGTACGTGTTCTCCGCCGACTCGTGTTGCGGGCGCCAATCGAAGCCGTAATACGCCTTCCACTCGCGCTTGAAGGCCTCGCTATACCCGCCGCGGGCCCAGAACTCCGGCTCCTCCAGGTAGATGGCGTCGATACCCGCGTCGATCACCCGCTTGATGTGCCGTTCCTTCATATACCGGATGAAGTTCATCGACGGGACGATGTAAGGCACCATATGCCCGTGCCATATCGTATCGCCCTCGCGGGTCACTTGCCCCTCGTCCAGATGCCACCGGCCGTCCCACGCGCCGGTAAAATAATCCTGATACTCGCCCCACGCGATACCCGTCATGAAGTGGGTGGTATATCCCTTGTCGCGCCAGCTTTGTACCCGTTCCTCGAACGTCAGGCCCGATCGCTCCTCGGAAGGATTGCCCCCCACGCCGTACACGATCGCCACGTCCGCCCGCGTGTCCGTGGTCGGTTTCCAAGGTTGCCCCGTCTGGAAGGCGGTCCGCTCCCGCCGCCCCTCCTGTCCGTACATGCCCGCCACCCCGGACACGACGAACGCGATAATAAGCCACAATTGTTTCATTTCAGATTTATGATTTATGATTTCAGATTTAAAATTTGAAACCTCACAAGCGCGAAGATAGCTCCCCCTCCTCACAAAACGATTTTTCGGGAATAGCGTTTGCCCTCGCCCGAGATGGTCAGGATATAGAGGCCCCTTTCCTTCGGGGTGAGACGAAGGGTGGCTCGCGGAGCGGCGATGGTGCCCGCGGCCACCCGCTTGCCACTCGCCGCGTGGAGGGCATAAGAAGCCTCCCGCATATCCTCTGGCAGGACGATATGCACCTCGCCGCGCCCGGGGCCTACCGACACGATGGGCTCCGCGCCCGGCGCCTCGACAGGCTCGTTCGCCACCCACCCGCCATAACGCACGACGGGGTCGACGTAGAGCGAGGTGGCGAATCCCGCCCGGGCGTAATCCGTGGCGCGCGTCCACGCCCCGCCCTCCGGGCGTACCCATGCCGTATTACGGGCCGTGGCGCCCCGCGGCAGGCTATAGGCCGAGAAATAAGTGTCCTCCGGGGCGCTCTTGATCCGGTAGCCCACATAAAAAGTCCCGCCCACCGATACCGGCTCGGAAAAACGGACGAAGCTCTCTTGCGAGCGATTCAACGATTTCGGTGTCTCCTGGAAATCCCCCAGCATGGATTCGTTGAGGTAAGCCGGGCGGAACGTCTCCGAGCGTAACAAGGCGCCGGGGCCGCTATCGCCCCCGTCGTATACCGCGACCTCTACCTCTAAGTCGCGATAGCGCTCGCCCGCGGGCGCGGTCACGAGGTAGACGCCATACAAGGTAGCCGCTCCCGAGAGCGTGTACTCCTCGACGCACTCGGCGATCCCGTCCGGGTTGTTGCCGAACAAGGGCGCCTCGCCGGAGCCGGGATACGAGGCGCGCTCCACCTCCTCCCTACGCCCGGAATCGTAGACGTTGCTCAACCGCGAGCAAGGGGCGCCCCCATACGGATCCATCCCCGCGCAAACGCGGGCGCCTTCGCCCGAGGGATCGAGCCAACAGGCCAGCTGGCGATCCGGCGCGTCGATGGTGTCCCACGAGCTACCCAACGAGAAGAAGAGGTCGCTCACGGGATTCGCCTGCGTGGACCGCCCGCCCGACAAGCCGCCGATAACCTGCCCGTCGGCATTGAACAAGGGCGCCCCCGACGAGCCACTCGCCGTGTAGCCTATCTCCCAACGGTCCACCCGCCAATGCGCGTCCTCGTAGAAAAGCATGCGCGGGTCGGTAAAGGTGGCGCAGCCCAAGGCGTCGTCCTCCCGCGCGAGCCGCTTGACCGAGTATTGGGGATGCTGGACGCACGTATAAGGAGCGGAGCCCGACGAGCCCGCGTTCCATCCCGCGTAATAAGGACGGTAATAGACCGGCGGGATATCGGTAAGCTCCAGTAGCGCCATATCGCCCATCTCGTTCACCGCCCGGAAATACGACGAGGCCATGGACATCTCCTCCGTGCCCCGCATGACGGGGTCGCAAAACGGGCTATCGTAATTGAAGAAGCAGACGACGCGGCCCGCCACCTCCGCGTAATCGGGGTTCTTCACCTGGAATTGATTGTTCAGGCAATGGGAGGCGGTAAGCAGGTAAGGCCTGCCATCGCCCTCCGTATTGTTCAGGAGGCACCCGGTGCACCCGATCGTGCCGTCGATGATCAGCAACACCACGCTCCGTCCCCACCGGGCGTAGTCGAGCGTCCCGTCGTCGTAACAAGCCAGGGGAGGGATGGCCGATATCGATGCGAGATCATCGCCCGGCTCCATCCCCCGCCAATCCCGGTAGGCGTGATTCACCTCGCCCACCCGTAAGCGCCCGGGGAAAGCGACACCCGCCGGCTCCTGGTACTCGATGACGACCCGGTCGCCCTCGACCGGAGCCACGGGCAATAGCCCCAGATCGGAGTTATTCAAATGGTTGAACGCGCCAAGCACCTGGCTCTGGTCCGCGTTATACAGGAAAAGCCGGGCGCCCTCGGGCAGCTCGTACTCGGAGAAGAGCACGTTGATGGAGCGCGCGCCGGGCGAATGGATGCCCAGGCGCCACACCCGCGTCCCGTCCGGGGTGGTGAACGAGACGCCGGAATCGCTCCGGTCGAAATCCGTCATGAACTTATAGGCGAAGCGGTATCCGTTCCGGAAATCGCCCCGCTCCAGGGAATCGAGCCGTAGTTCCTCCTCCACGTCGAACGAGGGCATCTCCACGTACATCGACGCGTCGTCCGCGGCACGGAACGCCGATAAAGGGAGCGGACTCCCCCCATGGCTCACCTGCGCCCGGGCGGTTCCGCCGGAAACGGCCAGCCAGCACAGGCCCAAAAGGATATAATAAATAGGTATACGCTTTCTCATGGCGGACAAATATAACGTATTTTTTCATCCGATACGCCTCCGCCCCCGCGTTTTTTCAGGAGGAGCCATCAAAGCCTCTCGCAAAACTCGATCTTCTCCCGGTTCGGCCCGGAGATGGTGAAATAGCGGATGCCCCGCTCCCAGAAAGGCAAGCTATTCACTCGCTCGTCCAATAAGGCATAGCCCCGCTCCCTCATCCACGCGAACAGGGTGTCGATATCCTTCACGTCGATCGCGATATGGTCGATAGCCCCTACCCGTAGCGTGGCCTGCCCGTTCTGGTAGGTCTCGATCATCAAATCGCGCGCACGCAAGAAGGCCACCTCCTCGCCCGCGTTGTTCGTCCGATACACCATCTCAAACCCCAACGACTCGTAGAACCGGATCGTCTCCTCGATATCGTTGGTCGGGATCCCGATGTGCTGGATCCCCGTATAAAAATCGCTCGCGTTCATATGCTTCATTAAATTTTGTTCAACGTCTCGCTATTCGGTGCGCAGCAATATCAGGTCGAAATACATCAGCCGGGTACGCATGGGTTGCATGTCTGTTCCCTCCTTCACCGTCCGCCTGCCATGCAGGAACGTCCATTCCTCTTCCTCCGTGGCGAACAGGAAATTGAAGCCGTTGCGCAGGTAAAAGTCAAAGACCTTCGGGTTGTTCAGCGCGTCCACCACCACATAGCGGCATCCCGTCTTGTTCAGCGGCTCTATGAACCACGACTTGATGGCGTCCAGCAACTCGTCGCCCACGTGAAGCCCTTTATAGTCCTCGCTGACGGCAAGCTGCCCGACCAATACGGCGGGATATTGCGGACGACGTTTCTCGTTGGGTATGTTACGGTTGAGCTTGTTGCGACGGCTGTTCGGAAGCAGGTCGGCACGGATACTCGAATTGGCTACGGTGAAAGCGCCGACGATGCGCCGTTCCTTTTGTTCCACGAAGCAGTAGGACTTGCCCAGAAGCTGGTAAGCGTAATCGGCATACTCTTTCGTGAAGTATAATCCGCAAAACGAAATGTTCCAGCGGTTCAAAACAAAATGTTCCAAACTGCAAAACGAAACGTACCTCTGTGAATCCTTTTCCTCCCCTCCTAATGCAATAAAAAAGCACCGAGAAAAACATACTTCTTCGGTGCTTTTTTATTGCCCTAATTTTTGGCTATCTCGCAAAAAATCACTTATTTTACAACAAATAAAGGGGTGGTTATGTCCTATTGCAACGCTGTTCTAATGCCATTATTACGGTATTATATCATGCGGCAGAACCTATATGTGGCGTATCCTGCCGCTTATACAGCATCATGTCCGTATACCCGGCGTTATAATTCATGTGCGCATTAAACTCGGACTTCACACAACCTTCAAAAGGGTCGCCTAACGTCCGGTTCTTACCCATCCATTCGCAAAGCTCCACGATGGACGACTTGTTTGACGTAAAGTACACAAACGAGTGGCCATTCAGAACGGTCAGCACATCAAGGTAATCGGACAGCCTCCAATACATCGAATAAGTGGTGACATCCGTACTCAAATAAGGAGGGTCTACAAGGAACACCACGCCGGGTACGTCTTTGTACTCGTCGAACACCTCGCGATAGTCTTTGCTGGTTATTTCCAAGCCCTCCAGATAATCAGAGCACGGTGGATAATCAGACTTGCGTATGTTGTTGTAAAGGACTTCCTTGCGCATTCCGTCCAGGCTCATCTTGTACTTCATTGAAAACATGAGCGAGGACGATATGGTGATATAGTCCACATACCCCCACTCTTTTTCCTCCTGCTCGATGCGCATGTATATCCTTTCCCGCGCTTCCCCTGTAATCGGCTTGTGCCTTGGCACGCCTTCCGCTATCCGTCTGAAGTCAGCCAACAGGAGGTTTGTCCGTGGGATGTTTTCCAGCCTCTTGCGGTAGTTGTCGAAGTCGTTATACACAACCTTGGCATCCGGGCGCATTCTTTTCGTTATCTGCGAAAGCAGCCCTGATCCGCCAAACAAATCCACAAACACGGTACTGTCCTTGAACTGCTCCAGCACCTTAATATATTCCCGTGCAAACATGCGCTTCTGCCCGACAAACGGCAGCGGAGCGGACATATACAACTTCCTTTTCATACGTTCAGTTCAAATTTGACACCCGCCTTGCCATCCAGAAGTTCGCGGGTCTTCGCTTCGTTGTTCTCATAGATATGCACATTCCCCAGATACAGGGTTATGGACTTCAAGGGAAGTTCTATCTGCCGCGCCATCAGGTATAGGTGGTATATGTCTGCAGGCAGGCCAAGGTTGGCGTCGGAACTTCGCTGGTATGCCGACAGCACCAGACATCCGTCCTCTATCTGGAACTGCACCAGACTAAGACAGGGCGCCTGGTTGCTTTCCACTCCGGTCGCACCCAAAAACAGTACGTAGTTCTTGCTGTTGCGTTTCTCCGCATTGATTTTGGCTATAAGCGGCGGCAGCTTCTCAAAGTATGTCGGGTAACTGTTCACCAGCGTATGGCCGCAATAGTCCCACCAGGTAATGCCGGCTTCACGGTATTTCTCCACATCACGCTCGCCCCGCATGAACAGCCTCAGTTCATCCTTCAGCTTCTTGCGTGCTATTCCATGCCCCTCGAATATGTCAAGCAGGTCTGCCGGGCTCATGCAAAGCTGTTCGTTCAGCAGGTAACGAATCCTGCCTTTCTTGTTTTCCTGTACTTTCCCCTCTGAAAGTATCTTCGCCAGAATGCGATGGTATTTGTTCATTTCTGCCTCCTTTGTTTTATGACTGCACAAAGGTAGGCTGCCGGTACATTATCGGCACTACAAAACGCCCTGCTTATACTGCAAACGGCTTGCAGTCGCTTTGGAAGCGTTTCAACAGTCCATACACTTTCCGTTCGCTCACGGCGTACTTTTCAGATAATGCGGCCACTATGTAGGACACCTTGTCACCGTTGCGGTGCATGGCCATATAGTCGGAATACAAGTCGACATACCGGGCGTCATCGAGGCGTATTCCGGCCTCTTGCAATCTTTTAAGCAGTTCCCGGTTGAAGTTTATCAGTTCAAACACCTTCATATTCACATTTTTTTGTACCTTTGCAACGTCTCACTTATTTATGGCAAAATTAAACCCACGCTGGGAGCCGGGAAGGGCATACGCCCCCGGCTCGCTCCCAGTGTGGGTTGTATTGTTAATAAGTAAGTGAGACGACTGATTAACAGGCCGGGGGCTTTTTTCTAATCCCTCCCCCGTGGGGATTCATTCATCACCCGGCTTCATACAAAGCCAAGTCCAGCGCATCCTTCTTCTTCCAACCCTCTTGCAAGGCATCCTGAATGTGCTTCATTGCCTTCACATAGAAGTCCTGGAGTTCCTCCAACGTTTCAAACGTCCGGTAGCTCGGCGCACCGTCCGTGCCTAATTTGAACGTCACGGGCAGGTTCTGGCCGCCCGTCTGCACGGCAAGGTCATAGGCCGCCTTGTAATTGAACTGGTTTTCCTGCGACAGCCACACAGGTTGGTCCTCGTACTTGAAGCCTGACAGGATGCGCTCGTTTGTCCTGGCGTTATACCAGTCAGAAACCAGCGACCGCACTTCTTCCGCGTCCGGCCTGTGGTCGAATACCTCTTCCATGTAGGAAGCGGAGCCGTCCTCTTTCGCCTCCACGTCCCAGCGGACGCGCCATTTTCCTTTCACCGGGTTCGTGCATTCCAGCAACGTCACGCCGGCACTTCCTTCCACTCGTTTCATAGCCTAACTGAATACATACTTAGTCCTACCTTTACCGAAGCTCTCCGTCCGGATGGTCGTCTCGAACGGGAAGCCGTCGGGGATTTCCCTCACTTGCGCGAGGATGTTCTTCATCTCCTCGCTGTTGGTGAAGAACTTGCGCGGCTCGCCGTTCACCTCGATGGCGACGATGCACCTGTCCTCACCCTGTTCCGTTTTGATGCCTGTCTCGAAGTCCTTCACCACGATGGGAAGGTTCACCAGTTCCCGGATGCTCACCACAGTGCCGGGGAATCGCTTCTTGCCGTCTTCGGGCTTGTAAGCGACGTTCAAGTCCTTGAATGATTTCATGTCTTTGCCTGTTAATTTATTAAACAAATGGCGGCAGTCGGCGTGCTTGGCCATGCCGTAGAAGCTGGCCACCAGCTCGCGACGCCGCCTCCTCGATTTCACCTCGTGCATTTTTCGGGCGAACTTCTGCTTGATGCGCTTGCGCAGCCGGACGTAATCCGGGCGTATCACGAACCCAAGGAAGTCTATGCCCTCGCCCACGGGGAACACCCTCTCGTTAGGCTTTACCGTAAGCCCTATGAGTGACGTCTGCCCGTGGACGGCATCACGAATCTTCCACAATTCCGCTTTCGCTTCACCGAGCACGACCCCATCGTCACAGTACCGGTAGTAATGACGGACGCCGTACTTGTCCTTCAAATAATGGTCTAAAAACACAGACAGGAGCAGGTTGCCCGCCCCTTGGGAGCTGCGCAGCCCGAAACTGATGCCTTCCGGCAGCATCGTCACGAACCGCTCCAACAGCACAAGCAGCTTCCCGTCCTTGAACACCCTGCGGAAACACCACATCACGAAGTCCTGCCGCACGCTGTCGTAGAAACGGCGAATGTCGAACTTGTAGGCGTACAGCGTGCCTTCCGGGTCTTTCTCCATGTCGCGCCGGATGCAGGCCATCAGATCGTGAGTGCCGCGTCCCTTTATGCTCGCGCCGGTCGTCCGGATGTACCGCTTGCGCAGATGCCTGTCCACGACGTTCATCACGGCATACACCGCGATGCGGTCTTTCATGGAGAGTATCTGCAGGCGGCGCGCCTTGTCGTACTCCTTGATGTCGCGCTCATGGTAGCCGCCGAGCGTGAAGCTCGCGTCGGCTATCCTTGCGGACAGCTCGGCGATGATCTTCTCCCGGTTCAGGAGCAGTTTGCGCCCCTGACGGTGTTTCTTGCGCTTCCTGCCGCGCAGCACGCGGTCGAAAGCCTCCGACATATTGGAGTATTCCACTATCTCCTCAATGATGTGTCCTTCCCTGTGCATGGTGTCTGCTGTTGGTTTATACTTGCGGAAGATATGGGCCTTCCTTTCCCCGGGCCTGACTTCTTCGAGCCTTGCGGCCTACCAAACTCCACCCGACACGTGTTTTTTCAGCTTTCCGGCTTACAGGCCCTGCGGCCCTGCGCTGTTGCTGTGGCTTGCCTCCCTCGGCTCCGCCTTGGGGACACGTCCCCGGTGCTGTACGCCGATTCTTTGATTTCCAGACGCGAGCCGACATTCGTGTTCGTGTTCGACGCATCGTTATTCGCATTCGCATTCGACACACCGCCATTCGCGTTCGCATTGTTGTACCCGCGATAGACCACACGGCCTATTGGGAGGCTCCGCCTTAAATTATGTTACAAAGGTAAGCATTATTCCGCCAAAACAAGCGGAAACGCTACACTGTCAGGCAAATAACACGGTTTTGTCAAAATCCCGAAAATTTTCGACCGGCTCCGCCGGTGGTCTTGTCGCTTCGCTCCCGTTTTTACGCTTTGACGCTTTGGCTTTCGCCCTGGCGTTTTCCGCTTACGCTACCCCGGTTATCGCCTTATACGCGCTAACGCTTTCCGCCCGGACGATTTTGCCGCGGAAGGCCAGACGCGAGCCGACATACGTGCTCGAGCTCGACGCATCGTTATCCGCATTCGCACTCGACACACCGCCAAGCGCGCTCGCATTGCTGTACCCGCGATAGACCACACGGCCGGCTGCGGTGGATATGTAATACTTGTCACAATAGTCGGTTGACGACGATCCGTTCACATTGCCGACCGGCACCATGTCCATGTATTTTCCGTGGGCGACGGCGGTTATCCAGCGGTCGCTGCTGGTCATGCCTTTCACCATCCGGGTCGTCCCGTCCGGCATCCAGATGCGCCACTTTCCGCTGTTGCCGCTGTCGTTCGGGAGGTCCACCCAGTCCATCATGTCGTACTTGTTGCAGAAGATGTCCTCGTAACCCAGGCAGCAGGTGTTGTTCACCTGCGTCACCGTGGCCATGCCGTACTCGTCCTCGTCCTTGTACCAGGCATACTGGTGGACAAGGTTGTCGATCATGCTGTTCGTCACTTTCGTATCTATCTTCGAGGCTTCCTCGTAGCCGATGGTGTCGGTCATGCCGTGCCCGGCCGTTCCGCCCGTCACGCGGCTGTTCGTGTGCTGGCCCGCACCGCACTGCTCCTGGCTGTCCCTGCGGCCGTACTTCGCGTAGAACAGGTTGGCGATACGGGAGTGCATCAGCGCGTCTATCTGCTGCATCCCCCTCTGCTGGCTGTAATAGTGGAAGTCCGTCCACGACAGGCTTGCCGCCGTCGTCCCGCCCGTGATGCAGGCATGGAGGCTTGTGCCCACGATGCTGCTCCCTACGATCGCGCAGAGGTGCTCGTCGCTGGCCACCCAGTCAGGTTCCATGTCCTCCACCTTGTCGCTGTTCGACAGCACCACCTTGTCGAACTCCGCCGTGTTCAGGATGGAGAAGTACAGAAACTCGGCTCCCTCCGGCACATCGTGGAGCAGGTACATGCCGGCCTCGAACTTGCTGCCCAGCGTCGGCACGATGACTTCCTGCACCACCGTCCCTTCCGCGTCCGTGAACACCGAGCCGACCAGGTTCGTCCCCGGCACGCTGGGGAAACGCACCCGCCTGTACCCGGACACCGCCACGCAGCAGACGGAATAGGTGCTGTCCGTGCTGTAGGAGTTGGCAAGGTCGCCTTTGCTCGTCATGATCTTCTTGCCGTTTTGCCAGCCTCCGTCACGCTTGATGTCGTCCAGCGTCAGGACCGTGGCCTCCGGCGTGTCGGGCATCTCGTCCGCGCCGTTGGAACTGTAACAGCTGTAATGCTTGCCGCCCAGGTAGTCGTTGACGCCTTTGCACCAGAAGAACGGCTCGTACATCATCCAGTCGCCTTCCGTGCCGTCCAGCTTTGCCGCCGTGCCGTCGGCATACCTGTTGCTGTCCTTGTAGTCCAGCGGGCAGTAGGTCATCTCGCCGTCGAAGTTGTTGGCCACCGTGTCCACGTTCGCGATGCGGATGTTCCGCGTCGTGGGCTTTTTCGTCACCTTAGCCAGCGTCCGGAAGCGTCTGGCGAGGATGGCCGTGATATGGCCGCTCGGCTTGTAGGCGTTTCCGTACTTGTATCCGGTTTCGTTGTCCAGATTGCTGATGTTGGCGTCGTCGCTCACCGTGTCGTCGAACTCTATCATGGTATATTGGGGCTGGCGGATGTTCAGTTCGTCAAAACGCTCCACGTACTTGTTGAAAGTCTCGTCGTCCAGGTACTTCGTCAGGTGGTATGTGCCCACCAGCTTGCACCGCGTGTTCGTGGTGTTGCCCTGAGCGTCGAAGCCGCCCAGCCCCGCGTCGTACCACTCCTTCAGGTCGCTGCCGTCGCCTTCCAGTTCCAGCCCCGTGATGCGGACGTATTTCAGCTTGCCTTTCAGGGCGAACAGCTCCTTGAACACGGCCAGGGAGTCTATTTGCGCGCAGTTCTCTATCCAGATGCCCGTCAGGTTCCGCTTGTTGTCAAAGGTTACTGCGCTCCATTTGAGGTACTGCATGGAGCGCAGGACGAGCGTCTGGAAGTTCGCCGGCAGGTGCAGCCTCTCCACCGCCGCGCCCTCGGCGAACGTGATGGTGCTTAATGCTGTGCAGCCCGCCGCGTTCACCTCTTCCAGACGGTTGCAGCCGGAGAGGTCGAGGCTCGGCAGGTTTGTGTAGTTCACCACGTCCAGCTTCCGCAGCATGGGCAGCTTCGTGCCCAGCACCAGTTCCGTCAGGGCGTAGGTGTTGCCGCTGTTGCCCAGCGCCAGTTCCTCCAGCACGGGCAGGTTCGGAAGGCTCATGTCCGTGAAGCCGCCCCAGTCCGAGAGGTCGAGCTTCTTCATCCACTCCCCGCCGAACAGGTGGAAGATGGTGCCGATGTTCGCCGTCTGGCCGTAGGTGTAGCTCCATTCGGTGTCTTTATTCACAGCGTCGTGCGTCATCGTGTCGCCCTCGCGCCGGAACTCGAAGTAGAAGTCCCTGGCCGGGGTGGCCCGCACGGTGGCTCCTGCGGCACTGTTGCCCTTGAACGAGATGTCCGTGGCCGTGTACTGCCCCGCGCTGTATCTCGCGTCGAACAGCCCCATGCGGTTGCCCACCCACCAGTGGCGGTGCGCCTTGCGGTTGCCCTGCATGGCTTCCAGGTAGGAGTATTTCACGTTGGTCACCGTGCCGTCCTGGTTCACCTCCACGCCCTCGGTCTTGGGCTCCACGTACTTGTTCAGCGCGTCCAGGTTGTAGATGCGCTCGCAGAACTTCGCGCTCTGCTCGTCGTCGAACATGGCGAAGATGGTGCTGTCGCTCATGCGTTCCCGGATGCGCCTGTAGGCCGCAGCCAGCTCGTCCGGGAACTGCTCGCGCAGGTTCTTCCACAGCACCGAGTCGTGCCCGGCATAGGCGTACACGGTCTTGTCCTCCGTGCTAAGCTCCGGGTCGGTGGTGTTCTCGTCCACGTCCCACGGGTATTTCAGGCGGCCGTCGTTGCGCACGCCGAGGATGGTGTCGCAGTCGTAGAATATCATGTAGGCCAGTGTCTTTTCCTTGTCCGGGTCATACCAGAAGGCCATCATCATGTTCTTCACCCGCTGGTCGACGCAGCCCATGATGTCCGTGAACATGTAGTAGTCGCACAGGTAGTCCACATCGAAGTAGTCGGCCAGCTCGGCCTTGAACTTCGCCCCGTCGTTCCGGGTGGACTTCACCCATGACACCACCCTCTGCAGGTTGGCCGGTATCTTCATGCCGGCCTCGTACTGGGCGTTGATGTCATCGTCGTCCGGGAAGCGGGCCTCGAACACTTTCAGCCAGTTCGGGGTGCCGTCCTCGCCCTTGGTCGTGAAGTCGTCGTCCAGGAACATCCCCATCGGGTAGTCGTTGTTCAAAAATTCCCAGCACTCCGTCGGGTTCTGCCCGCCGAACTTCTCCGTCACCCATGCCTGGTCGTGGTAGCCGGGTATGTCGAGGAAGCCGAACACGGCCTCCGTGCTCTTGTCGTTGTTGAAGTTGAACTTGCCCAGGAACTGCGGGGTCTCGTCCGCGCTGCCACGGTAGAACAGGTAGCACGGCTCTCCGTCGATGGTCGTGCGCACGTCATACGGGTAGGAAGCATCGCAGTGTCTCTGTGCAGGGGTAAGTTCTCCCGCCTGCGTCAGGATGTTCTGCACCAGCTTGGCCATACCGGTGTTGTGTGACGATGAACTTTCCGCAAAGTCGGCCTTCAGGCAAAAACAATCAACTGGCGCCGCTTGCTTTTGGCTGCCATTGGCAAGGCGGAAGGAGTAGACGGCTTCTTCCTGCAACTCTCCGCCAACGCCCTGCTCGTCGCAGCCCAGGTACAGGTCGCCCGCCACCTTGGAGGCGTTCTTGAAGTAGATGCGGTAGTTCTTTATCGGGTAAGCCAGTGAACTTGTACCCTGCAACCTTATACAGCCGCCCACGCACTTGAAGTTCAACGCCTGGTTGCCCTTCACCACGCAGAGCATCTCGTCCACGTCGTATTTCGGGTCCTTGTCGTTGTTCACCGCCGCCTGCAGTACCGTAGGAACCCCGTTGTCCTGCCGTCCGGTGATGATGATGTAGCGCATCCCGTCGGGCACGCTGTCCACCGTCACATTGCCGTTCTCGTCGATCACGTCGTTGCTCTCGTACAGGGCCATCATCCCATCCGCGCTGTCCTGGTCTATCATGTAGGTCTCCAGCACCTGCGAGTCGCTCAGGTAGGTGCCGTATGCCCTCATCAGGTACACGTCCGTCGTCGCGCCGTCGGAGCCCAGTCCGATATACGCAGGGCTCGCCTGGTACACGCTGTCCGAGGTGCTGCGCTGCACCGAGCCGGACATGATGCCGTTGATATACAAGTAAACCATCTCCGTGTTCCGCTTCTCGTAGTCGCTCGACCCGTCCGTGCTCTTGGGGAAGCTCACGAAGGCCACCTCGTACACCTCGCCGGCGGCCATCTTCATCGACAGCTCGCTCTTGCCCCTGGTCACCATCCGCGCCTCCTGTGCCGTGATGACGAAGCCCGTGCCGTCCGCGTCCATGCAGCGGATGACTTCCGCGCCCTCATCCACCACCTCGCTCACCTTGTACTTCACGACGAAGGCCATCGCGTTCGTCACGTTCTGCTCCGGCTGTGCCAGCGGGCGGTGCTGCACGGTGGCACGCGCCGTGTCGGTCAGGCGCAGGGCCTCGCCTGTCCAGCCGTCGCCGCCCCACTTGAAGCCTTCGAACACGGTCTGAATGCCGTTATAACTCCATTCCTCCCGGTTCACGTCGCTGTTGCTCCGCCCCTGGGCCGTCAGCTTTAGCGTCATGCCGTCCGTCGGTTCGCTGAGGTTCAAGTCGCTCTTTTCCGCGATGAGCCGGAAATTGTAGGTCGTGTCGCCCACCACAATCTTGCACTGCTCCTCGCCGTAATTGGAGGCGCGCAGCGTCAGGTTCTGCGCCGTGAACGGCACGCTCGCCGACGAGGCCAGCGTATTGCCTACATAAACATCCGCCCGCGTCGGGGTTTCACTCGGGTTGTAGACCGCGTATTGCAGGGTGTAGCTGTCGTACTGCTTCGCCTGTATGTAGGGTGTCTGGCCTTTCTCTATTATCGCCCCGTCCGTGTAGTCGAACCGTGCGGACACCACCGGCGTGTTGTTCCCGACTTCCCTTATGCCTACGGCAAAAAGGATGCTGTTGCTCTTGATGGTGCTCCCGTCCGACAATTCCAGTTCCACCACAAGCTGCACCGTGTGCGTGCCGTGTGCCAGGTTCGTGGTCGCTATGGAGAAGCTGCCGTTGGCCGTGGAACTGGTGATGCTGCGGTCTTCCGTGTCCTCTCCGTCCACATAGCAGCGCAGGGTCTTGGTGCCGGCACCGCTCAGGGCGTAGGGAATGCTTAATGCCTGGCCGCGCGTGACGGCCGTGGCGATACCGAAGCTGCTGCTCAGCGTGAGCTGCACCACGTTGATGCTCCACGTCACCTGCGCCACCTGCATCTCCGCGCCTTCGCCGACTTCCACGCGCACACGGACGGTATTCGTACCGATCCCCATGTACTTCGTCACGTCCACCGTGTTCGTGCTGCCGGCGGCCACATTGGCCGTCAGTGTGTTGGTGTTCGCGCCCTGTGTCACGGTCACGGTGACACGGCCGGGGTTGCCGGTGCTTTCGCCCGTCGTGGTGTCCGTCTGGTCGTAGGTGTACGTCAGCTTCACCTCGTCGCCGCTCTTGACTGTTTTGTTGGGGGTGACGCGGGTCAGCGCGACCTTCGTCGTGGCCACCGTGCCGCCGCCTCCCGTGAACATGTCGCTCGTGCTGATCACCTCGCCGGCCTCGTTCAGAAGGCTCAGCGAATAGGCCTTGTCCGCGCCCTCGCCGATTTCGTTCAGCTGCAGGGCGGTGCCGTAGGTGGCCGCCTTCTCGTTTATCTTCGCCGCCACGCCCTTGCCGCTCACCGGGTTGGTGGAGTTCTCGTTCACCGACTGGTCAACTTCCACCACGGGGATGTCAAGGTTCACCGTCCCCTGTCCGTCGGGACTGAGCTCTTCGGCGGACGTGCCTTTCGTCACATTGATTTTCTTGATCGCGTCGCCGCCTCCGTAACGGTTCCATGCCGAAGCCGTCAGGAAGGACGAGATGTCCGTACCCTCGAAACGGTAGTCGAGCCACTTGCCGGCGGACGCCTCGAAGGTTATCACCATGCCGGGCTTGTCCTCGTCGGCGATGTCGGCGCCGGACAAAGCGGCCACGGCGGTCTCTTTCGTGTAGAAGCCGCTGCCCAGCGGATGGAGCTGCGTCACGTTGTAGAAGCCATTGCCGCTTCCGCCGCCGCCCGTCTTCACCAGGTCGCCGTCCTCGTCACTCCACGCATACAGCGTGTCGCCGCAGATATAGACCTTGTCCTTCAGGATGGCAGACCGCGTATCGTCAAGATACATGTCCGCTCCGGGCAGGCCGTTATTGCCTCCTGCCCAGTTGTTGCAGTATTTGCCGTCTGTATATACGCCTGCAAACACCTTCAGGCTTTTTATATAGACAACCTCCGCCACATTTGTGCCGGATACGGCATCCACCGTCCCGCTTTCCACGATGCGGTTGAACCTTGCGGTCGCCCCTTTCATGGCGGCCTTGGCCGTGTTCTCATATTGGCTGGCCGCCTCGTTGGCCTTGCCTGCCGCCTCGTTGGCTGTGGCCGCCGCCGAGTTCGCCGCGTTCTTGGCTTCCGCGGCCGTACCGGCCGCTGCATTGGCTGTCTGGGCGGCCGTGTTGGCGGCCTGCGCGGCGGCGTTGGCCGTGGCCGCCGCATCCGTGGCTGGTTTCTGGAGCAGCGTCATCGGCACGTTTACCAGTTTGCTTCCTTTCACGCCGGGCAGGGAATTCACCCCGTTGAGCGAAGCCACCGTTTCCAGTTCCTGCACGCCCTGGCTCTCCGCCTTGATGGCGTTCAGTATCTGCTGCAAGTCCTGTTGTGAGAGTGCCATGTCATTCCTCCTTTCCTGTTAATATCCCGTACGCGGCATCCGCCAGTTGATTGAGGATGCCGGAAAAATCCTCTTTTGACAACCCGTGACCGGCTTTCAGGGAAAACCCGAAAGTCCCGTCCGGGCGGGCATTGAGGCTGCCGCACATGTCAAGCCCATTATAGACATAACCGAGCATCTCTTCCGGGGTACCCCCGTCCTTACAGGTCAGGGTAAACCGCACGGTCACGGAACCGGAACCCATTTCGCCCTTCTTTAAAATCTCTGTTATTTCCATATCATATTCCTCCTTCTATGAGTTCGTAAACCTGCCCGTAACCGCCGGCTGTCAGGCATTCGCCGCAAACTTCCTTGACCAATGTCGCCTCTTCCGTAGTCATCTCCAGAACACCGTTGTTTTGGATGATCCGCTGGCAAAGGACATAAGCCTTGAACTTATCCTCGTGGGGCACAGGCTTTTCTTTCCCGTAATTGAACAGGGCTTCCGCCACGGCGGACGAGATGTCCTGCCCGCCAAGCTCGCGCCCGTCATAACTCTTGAATTTTCTGTTGAGATCGACTTTCATATCTTATTGTTTTATGATTATTCTCCTGTATATCCTACGATTATCCCTCCTCTCACGATAAGACGTATCTTGTCGAGGTCCGGATTCTGTGACGCGCCGTCACCCCAATCCACACCGCTATAATAAGTGTATCTGCCGTCTGCGTTGCGTCCGGTTATATACCTGAATCCTTTCGATGCGCAATAATCACTGTCCAGCTCACCTCTCACGCTTGTGGCGCCGACAAAGAAACCTGCGTATGTCATGGCACTTCCGGGATATGTAAGCGATCCGGAAGAACCGTATATTGCTGCACCTCCCATGTTAGCCCCTACAGCCTTAACTCCGAAACGTCCTGTTGTGGCGGCATTGAACGAAACATCCACTACTCCATCTGTATCAGATGCCGATACACCTAATTTGAGGCTTCGTGAATCGTTTCCGAAATAGTCGCGGGCTTTCCAGTGCAGACGACCGCTGTCAATCGTGAATCCCCCGACCTTCGCACCGTTGGCATCTATGCGGTTGACCTTTATGTAGTCTGTATTCAAATAACCTCCCGTGATGATGGTGCTTCCGAGTTTTGCCGCTTCCACGGCATCCTCATAGGCCAAGTCCCCGAGACTGGAGGAGTCGGCTTTCCCGTTGATCGTGCCCTGCAGGGACGAATTCAGGGACTCAAAAGTCACCGCGCCCTTCAGGTTTATCTGGTCGGCGCTTATCTGCGCCTTGGAAATGAGATTCCCCACCTCGTCCTCCGTCACGAACACGGAAATGTCCGCCTGATGCACCAGTCCGTTGTCATCCACCGCCTGGGAGAACATGGAAGCGAAATTGGAGGTCGTGACCAGTCCGGAGCGGTTCTTGAGGGTTCCGTCCGCGTTGAAGTATTCCGACATCATCCTATTGTACTTCGCCGTGGTGACAATGGAGGAGGATTCTATAACGTTCCCGTCCTTGTCAAAATTGGCCGCGGCTATCTTGACGATCTTTTCCGACTGCTCGAACAAGGTCTTGTACTTGTAGGCAAGGGCTTCAGCCCTGTCAGTGCTCAGTATCAGCATGTACAGGTATATCTCTCCCGTGAATGACAGC
The DNA here is from genome assembly GCA_019114945.1 of Candidatus Parabacteroides intestinigallinarum. Classification (GTDB taxonomy): domain Bacteria; phylum Bacteroidota; class Bacteroidia; order Bacteroidales; family Tannerellaceae; genus Parabacteroides; species Parabacteroides intestinigallinarum. The sequence goes on from DXEN01000080.1 coordinate 53,272, forward strand.
CTGAAGTCGCCTGTGCCGTTCCACAGCCCCGAATGGTTGAACACCTGGTAGCCGTCCGTGACACCCAGCTCGCCGTCATAGCCGAACTCGTTGAAGTTCTCGAACCCTGTCTTGTCCAGCCCCTCGAATCCGATGGTCAGCCGTCCGGCCTTGGCCACGCGGTAGAAGAAGCTCAGATACACCGCCTCCGGCTTCTTCTGTCCCTCATCGTTCAGATCGTTATAATCGGGGATGAACCGGAAGTCCTCATGCCTTTGCAAGATATACCGGTTTTGTATGTACACGGCAGTACGCCCGTCATCAGTCATGACACACGCATAGTTTGTCTTGTCTGCGAGCGGCGCGTCATTGGCCCATATCCATTTACCGCCTATCAGGAAGAATACCGCATTGTTTTCTGTCTCCCATTTGTCCATTCCGTCTCCAAAGGAAGAATTCGCAAGGTAACTCTTGTCTCCGGTAAAATCCTTGCGCAATCCTTCCACAGCGGAAGATATTTTCCCCTCCGTGATCTCAAAGCGGGTCAGGATGTCCTCGCCGGTCGTCAGTACGAACGTGCCCATCAAGTACACATTGTCGCCGTACAGGCCGTTGCCGTGAGGCTGATTGTCAGCCGGGAACCGGCTGTCGCTAATCCCATCCAGGTTGCCCAGACGCACGCGGAGGCAGCCGTTGAAGTTCTTGGCGCTTACGCCGTCCAGCACGTCCACCCTCGGCTGCCCGTCCTCGGTCGCCGCGATGGAGATAAGGTTCTGGCGCAGGCGGTTCTGTGTATTCCCCATCAGCACGCACTCGTCGCCCGCTTTAGGTTCCACGCCCTCAAACTCGCTCACAGGCACCGTGATGCCGTTGCTGGAAGCTTCGGACACTTCCACCCAGTAGCCGCGCAGGGATGCACCGGTAAACTCCGCGCAGCGCATCAGGTCGTGTGCCACGAACTCGTTTTCCTGTTCAAAAGCGATCTTGTAGTTTTCGCCGTCTTTCGTGACGGTCTTTATCTTGCCGTTGGCCGCGCTGACCACCAGCTGGCCGCCCACGCTGCGCACCTTCTCTATCAGCAGTTCCAATGCTACCAGTGTCTGCCGGATGGTCACCTTGTCGATGGTCAGGTTGCTAAGGCCGGTCAGCGCGTCCATCCACAGTTGCCAGCCCTCCCCGAACATACCGTCCACGAACCGCACCGAGCGCAACAGCTCCCGGATGACGGCGGTCAGCCACTCGGCGTTGCCGTCACCGTCCACGCCCGCGCCGCTTTCCCCGGCCTTGTATTTTCCGAAGTCCGCACCTTTCAGGAAATGGAGTTTCTCCTGGGCCGTGTCCTCGCGCAGCCGGCTCAGGGATTCCTTCAACGTCCTGCGTGCCGAGAACACGTTGTTGTCAGTCGGATAGGTGTTGTCCCAGCTCCGTATCAGGTCGGGGAAGCTCCCCGCCGTGGCGGTCTTCACGTAGTTCTTCGCATCGGCAATACTGCCGTCGATGTGTTCCATCGTACCGGTGCTCACCGCGTCGCTTATCTCCACATCCATCTGTGAGGGCAGGTTCACCTGCCGGGTTATCTTGGTGATGCGGCTGCTCCGGTAGCCCGTTTCCGGGAAGTATTGCGCACTTTCCAGACGGACGCGGCGGCCCACATACAGGTCGATACCGTTTTCCTCTATATATACATGGTCGGTCGGTCCCTTGTAACGGCCGGCGTCCACGGCGTTTTCCTCGTTGTAGCGGTCTACCGCTTCCCGGAACTCCTGTTCGGCCAGCGGGTAGTATTCGTCCGGCATCCGGATGTTCCACAGGATGTACTTGTCGCCCGCCTTCGGGCAGAGCGTGTCGTTGGGAAGCTGCGTGTTGTCGTCATACGGCCATATCGTTATCAGCTCGAACTCGTGGGTGTCGCTGTCGTAGTTGGCCTCGAAAAAGTAGGTGCCGTCCTCCTCGTCGCCCAGTCCGGCCAGTTCGCTCCCTTCCTGGAAGGAGATGCGCTTCACCTTTTCGGCTATCTCATAACTGTTCGGGTCGAAGCCCAGGCTGTTGTCCTTGAAGTAGAATATCTTGAAGGGGTTGCCTTCCTCGTCGGTCACTTCCTCGCTGCGCACCGAGCTCACCGTGCCGATGCGCTTAGGGTAGATGTCCGCGAAGGCGTCCGCCTCGTAGCGATGCCACACGCCGTACTTCTCCACGTTCACGTCCACGTGCTTCACGCCGCCGGGCAACTGGAGCCGGGTGTGGCCGTATTTCTCCGGGTCAATGTTCCGGCTGCTGCCTATGGGGTAAAGGCGCGTGTAGAAGCTGGCGTTGTCGGCCATGTCGCAGCTTATGCCAGTCAGCCCCTTGTTGTAGCCCAGCGTCACTTCCTCGCCCGTCTCGCAGCGGCACACGTTCACCGTCTGGCTTTCCACCCACCATTCGGCGCGGTTCCCGGCTTTCTCGGCCACTTCCCGGAGGGCCTCGTCGCAGTATTTGCCTTCGTAGTCGATGACGATGTTGTCCGTGCCTTCCACCGTGCCGACTTTCCAGTCGGTGGTGCGGTTCATGCCGTTGTTGATGCTTTTCACGATGAGGGCCACGTGCTCCCTCGGAGGGGCGGTCAGCGTAAACACGGGCTCGTCGTCGCCGTCCGTGTCGTTCAGCACGAGGAAACGCTTGATCAGGCTTTCTATCCCGTACAGCTTCACGTCGTACCGCCACTCCACGGTGCTCTTCTGCTCAGGCCGGTACCGTTCCATGAGCCAGTATTTCTGTCCCCGGAACTCGGCGTAGTCGTTCACCTCCAGTGCCACGTGCTCGTACAGCGTGAACGACAGGGTGAGCACGTTGTCGCCCTGCAGCTCGTGCTCCTGCGTCGAGTTGTCGTCGCAGGGAGCCTGTATCTTCACTGTTCCGTCGCTGCCGTATATCGTTACCATATCGTTATAATGCCGTTAGATTGCCTTTCAAATAGTGGGTTTCGGTTCGCGGAAAATCACCGTGAACCGGCTGGCCTGCTTGCCAGCCTGCCAGAGGTAGGTCAGGGGCTCGTAGTCGCTGCCGTCCTTGTAGAACACGTGCAGCGTCAGGTCAAGATCGGGGAAGCGGATATCCAGCCACCCGTCGTCCCCCTGTTTCAGGAAGGCGATAAATGCCCGGTACTGCGACAGCCATGCTTCCCGCGTGCCGGCATACAGGGCGAAGGTGAGCTTCACGTCCCGCGCCTGGTTCCTCACGTCCAGCACCGCCGAGTATTTCTCGCCGTCCTCCTCCCGGATGTCCACCGCCACGTGGGTCTTTGTCTTGGCCGGGGCCATGATGGCCTTCAGGTTGTTCCGGTCGCCCCGTTTCTTCTCCGCCAGGAACACGCCGTATTCCTTCCAGATGTCCGTGCCGTTCACCAGCACCTTGCCTCCCAGTATCGCGTCCATTGCCATAGTCACTTCATTTTAAGTCCGTCACGTATGATTTTCTTAATGTCATTCTTTATCTCGTCCAGATGCCGGGCGCTGTTGCCGGTATTCTCCTCGATGCGCCGGAGGTGGTCGACCGCCGTGCCCATCTGCTCGCTCACATCCTGCATCTGCTCGTCGATGCTGGCCCAGTGCATCTGCCCGGAGGTGAAAAGCCCCTCGAGCTTGGTGCCCTGCTCCTGGCTCATGGCGCTGAAGCTGCCGGCCTTGCCGCTTTGGGTCGTACCTTCGCTGCCGCCGGTATAGCCGGTTGCGGCAGCCGCATTGTCACGCAGGGACAGACCTTTTTCCATCATGCTGTCCCACCAGTCGCTCAGAGCATTCCGTTCATCCTCACTCAGAATGCCGTCAGTCATGGCTTCCCCGAAGGACTTGTACCATTCTTCCATTTCGGGTTTCAGCTGCTCGTCCAGCTTTGTCTTCAGCAGGGCGCGCATCAAGTATTCGCTCATGTCATCGGCCATGTCCTCCCAACTGGCATCCATATCCATCAGCATATCCAGGAAACTGTCGTACACACTGTCGAAGGAAACCTGTGTCAGGCTTTCATAATAAGCCTGTTCCAGTTCCTCCCGCTGCTCGGCAAAGGCAATATAGTCGTCCATGTATTGCGCGGCATCCTTGTAGCCGTCATCGGCGTATGCCTTTATCTTCGCGTACAGATCGGGAACTTCTCTGGCCACGGCAAGCATCTCCTCGCTGGTCAACGTCCAAAAAGCCCCGGCATCGCCGACCGTCCGGCCGGCAGCCTCGCTGACACGGCGCCATTCCTCCGCGCTCATGGCCTCGTTTATCTTGTAATTGGTGGAATGATGGCCGCCAATGCCAAGGAAGCCGTTGCTGGAAGCGCCTGCCGAACGGCGCATCATTTCGTTTGTATTGGCTTCGGACGCGGCAAGGTCGGCCATCTGCTTTTCATACAGTTCCACGGCCTTCACACCGGAACTCTCCTTCAATTCTTCCGTCAACGCCTCAATGGCATCAGCCAATGCCTCGTTGGTGGCGCTCAGCCGCTCGATGTCCTCTTCCAGGTGCGGGTCGCTCTCGCCACTCCCGAACCAGCTGCTGAAGCCGCCGAAAGTGATCGCGTCCAATATGCCGCCTACACCTTTGACCAGAGATTCCCCGACGGTCTTGAACAGATCTCCGGAAAGCACGTCCCCGATAATGCCGCTCACCGCATTGAAAATGCTGTCGAGCAACGGCCCGATGAAATTGCTCAGCCCGTCCTTGAACACGTCGATGATGGAAACGATCCACCCGACGATGGGCACCTTCTCCAGGCTGTCCGCAATATCGCCAAGAACACCGCCCGTCCCTTTGCCTAATTGGATAAGGCCGTCATAGGCGTTCTTGATGCCGGCCGATGAAAGCCTTTGGAGTCCTTGGGTGACATTCTCCATGTTGGCACGGAGCGTGGAGGCGGTGTTGGTGACAGTCCTTTGGCTGCTGCTTACGACGGCTTCCTGTGTCCGGACGGATTCCGAGGCGGAGTCGGCATTCTCCTGAGCTGTGTCCCTGGCCGTCCGGGCTGCCTCAATCTCGGCATCCGAACCGTCGCGCAGGGCTTGTTCGTAATCCTCCTGTGCTTCCCTGAGCCTTTCGAGGGCTTCGGCTTCCACCAGCTTCGCGTTGTTCAGCTCCAGCATGGACTGCCGGAAACTGTCGATTTCGGTGCCGAGCCGCCTGAAACTGGCCTTGTCGGAACCGCCCGAAGACTGCTCCATCTGCCGGACGGCATCCACCAGGTCGTTCTGGCTGGACGGGTCAAGCCTCTTGAACTCGTCCGTCTGCATGTAGGCTTTCGCCTGTTCAAGCGCAGGACGGATGATGTCGGAGAACATGCCTCCGAACTCCCCGAACACGGCTGTCCAGTCGATGGACTGTTTCAGGTAGGACACGTCCAAAGCGGTCGTTTCCGAATCACGCTGCCGTTTTAAGGCCATGCGCTCGCCGTCGTTCTGCGCCTTGCGTATCCTTTCCGCATACTCCTGCGCAATGGCGAGTTTCCGCTGCTGGTAGGTGCCGTATTCTTTCAGGTAGTCGCGCATGGCGGCGGCTTCCGCCTCATAGACTTCCACGGTTTCCTTTTTACGGGTGTCCTCGTTCAGGGCATTCGCCCGGTCAATCTCGTCCTGTTGCTGCTTCGTCAGCCCGAAGGCGTTCACGTCCGTAACCCCGGCCTGCCGGTTGGTATCGGCCAGCTCGCGGGCCTTCTTTGCGATTTCGGCCTTACGCTTCTCGTAGTCGGTGTCTATCTGCGCCAGCTTCTTGTCCGTCCCGTCGTCCATCAGGTCAAGCTCATCCTGTTGGTTCTGCTGCTCCAGGGTGATGAGTTCGTCGTCCAGCTTCTGCTGCGCCTGCCTGCGCCGTTCGGCTTCCTTTTCGGCCTTGTCGGCGGCCTTGCGTTCGCTCTCGGCATCCTTGTTCTCGTCCGGCTTGTACCGGTCGTATTCCTTCTTGGCCAGGCTGAGCGCGTCCTTCAGTTCCTTGGTCTTCTTCTCGTACTCCTCCTGCGTCAAGCTGTTGGAGGTGTCGGCCAGGAAGTCATTGTAGGCTTTCAACGCCTGCTCGTATTCCTTGCGTGCCTGTGCGCCCCAGTCCGCGCTGGAGTCGCGTTTCAGGTTTCTTCGGTTCTTCTCGGCATTCAGCTTGTTGAGTTGGTACTGGAGTTCGTCACGGCTGAATGTGCCTCTCAACGCCTCATTGCCGTAGGTGATGTTCCCGTATTTTTTCTGCTCGGTGGTCATCCGGGCCAGCAGGTTCTCGCGTTGCCTTATCTGCTGCTCCAGCGTGTCGTTGCTGATGCCGGTCAGGTTCTCGAAGTAGGAGTTGGCCCGTTCCTTGCGCACCTGTTCGGACAACGCTTTCCGCTTGTTGTACAGGTTCTGCAGCTCGGTGGCCTCGTCACCGGTCAGGCCGCCCACCTTGCGCATCCTCGTCCCGGAACCGTTGGCGTCCTCCCAGCGTTCGGTGGCTTTCTTGGCCTCCAGCGCGGTGATGCGTGCATTCACGCTGGCCAGCTCGTTCTGCGGCCGCGTGATGGACTGTCCAGCTTCCAGTTCGGCGATTTCCTCCTTGATGCGCTTGATGTTCTTCAGCTTCTCATACTCGGTGTCGTATTTGGCGAAGATGTCCGGGTATTTCTGTTCCAACTTGTTCAACGCCTCGCGCCGGGTGTCGGTGGCCAGGCTTTCGTCCCCTGCCACGCCGCAGAGTTCCTCCAGCCTGCGGCGGTGTTCCTCCTCGGCCTCGATGGTCTTCTGCTTGGCGGCCTGGTATTCCTCCTCGGCTTCCTTCAGGCGTTCGGTCTCGGTCTTCATAGACACCATCGCGGCCACCACGCCGGCAACCAGCGTAGCCACCAGCACGTAGGGGTTGGCAAGCATCGTGGCGTTGAGCAACTTCTGCGCCTTCTCCACAATGACCAGCCAGCCGTAGTGCAGGGTCTCTGCCACGGTCAGTGCGCCCACGCCGGCCGTCTGGAGAGCCTGCATGGCGGTGACGGCCATGACGGCGGTCTTGTACGCGCCGTATGTGCCCACCAGCCCGAGCAGCACGCGGCCCACCTGCTCGTAATGGTCGACCAGATAGGCGACCGCGTCCAGCGAGTTCCCGATGATGCCTTCGGACTGCCGCCCGATCTCGTTCATCATCATGCCGATACTGTCCTCGATGTTGCTGATGCGCCCGGTGATGGTCTTGCTCTGCTCCTCCATGAGGTTATAGAACATGCCGCCCTCGTTCGTGAGGTTCTGAAGGGCCTGCTGCACTTCGGGGAAACCTACCTTGCCGGCCTCCACCATCTCGCGCACCTTGCCCTCGGCCACGCCGAGTACGTTCGCCAGTTCCCGTCCGAGGGGGATGCCTCGGCCCACGAACTGGTTGTAGTCCGCCGTATAAAGGCGGCCTTGCGTCATGGTGGTGCCGTAGAGATAAATCAGGTCGCTGAGTGGCTGGTTCAACCCGGCGGCGATGTTGCCCAGGCGGATGAGGTCTTCGTTGACGTTCTCCACGTTCTCGCCGTAGGCAAGCAGCTGGCGCGCACCGCCCGCAACGCTTTGGAGGTCGAACGGGGTCGTGGCGGCCGTTCGGATGAGCTGCTGCATCAGTGCGTCGGCTTTCTCCTCGCTGCCCAGCATGGTATTGAAGGAGGCCTCCAGCTGCTGGAACTCGCCACGCACCTTGACGATGTTGCTGACGAGTTCCTTCACGGCGAACGCCCCGGCTATCTTCGACACGGTGCCGCGGACGGATTCGGCTTGCCTGTCCAGGCGTGCCATCTCAGCAGACGCGCTGCCGGTCTTCACCTTCAGCTCGTCCACCTTGCGCCCTGCCTTGTCAAGACCTCCCGACAGGCGGTCGCGCATCAGTATCTCTATTTCTACCGGTTTCGTTGCCATTCTATTTCTTCAGGTTGCTTTGGAAAAATCCTACAATGTCTTTCGCCTCGTCCTCCGCGCTCTTCTCTTCTTTCTTTTTGCGTACATAGCGCGGCGCGTCGGCAAGCATCATGATGAGGGTCTGGTAGTTCACGCCTTCCAGGATGTAGTCTACGCTCCATCCTGTGGCATTCGCTATCTGCCAGACAAAGCCGAAGGGGCTATGGGAAGGCTTGTAGACCGTCTTTAACTCCCCTTCCTTCCTTGGCTCAGTCTCAGCTTCATCGGGTTCGTCATCCCGGCTGATCTGATAATACTCGTAAAAGGGTCGGTGCCCAGCAGGAACACGAAGTTGCGCATCGCCGCGTCCATGTAGGCCGGCTCCATGAAGTGGCGCACCCACCAGGCGGTCAGCCCCACCAGCAGGTGGCGGCTCCACCAGCCGCGGCACAGGGTGTAGGCGATCATCCGGCTCACGGCCTTGCCGTGAGCGGCGATGAAGGCCATCTCCTCGTCCTTGGTGAACTTCTTCATCTCGTCTGCCGTCACGCCCAGCGACAGATAGACTCTCGCCAGCCGTATCAGTCCGCCCAGTCGGGGGCGGCGCATCACCACGCGCAGCTTCAGGGGCTTCTTAACCAGCGGGATGCGCAGTTCCTTCAAGGGGACGGACACGCCCCTGTCCAACAGGGCGGCCGTCCCCTCGGCTTGCACCAGACGTTCCGTTGACTTGTCCATACGTTACTCTGACGGCGTGTCGTTGATTTCGTAGGGAGCGGTGTCCGGCTCTTCGGGCTTGTTCACCTTCAGCTGGCATTCCAGCTTGGATACCTCCGTCAGCGTCAGCTTGCCGCCCAGGTTGGCCATGATGGTGCCGTTGGGTATCGTCATCGTCTGCCCGCTCACGAACTGGATTTCCCACGGGCCACGCAGCTCCACAAGGTCGGTCGGGGCCTTCCAGCCGGTGTAGCTGCCCGTGCTGCCCACCAGCGTGCCGCCAAGCACGGCCTGGATGTTCTCATAGTCCAGCTGGATGAGATTGAACGTCGGCGCTATGGTCGCGTTCTTGTTGGCCAGTGTCAGCACCGGAGCGTCCGGTACCTGCTCGGCTTCCACGTCCGTGCTCTCCGGCTTCGTGCCGCCCCAGTCCCAGCTGCCTTTCTCGATGTAACCGATTTCCTTGCTGTTGAACTTTACCACGGCAATGCCGTATATGAATTTCTTAGTTGCCATTGTTCTTTCGTTTTAGAATGATGATTATTGTTGTTAGCACACTCAGCAGTATTCCGACCCCCAAACCGTAGAAAAATATTTTAACGGGGTTCGAACGCTGTTTTATTTCCTCTTCGTACAGCCCGGTCATCTCCTCGTAGCGTTCCTTCCACACGGAGGATGTCCGCTCGTAGTATTCCACCAGGAGCTGCAGGCTGTCGCAGCTCGCGTACACGGTGATCACGTCCCTGTCGCGGCTTACCGACACGCTGGCCTGTCCGCTCTTCCCGCTGTATGAGGCCAGCGGAGGAAGCCTCAGAAGGCTGTCAGCCGGTATCGCCAGACTCACCTCCGACTTCGGTACCGTTTCCGTCCGCACCAGGCGGACTTCGCTCCTCATGCTGTCCGCCCGGCCCGTCGCCGTTTCCGTCCGTGCCGTTTCCCGCGCTGTCTTTCGGGTGCTCGCGCACCCCGCGAAGCACAGGGCAATCGTCATGATGCTTGCAAGAATTGGCAGTGTCAATGGCCTTGCGAAGGCGTGCCATCTCGCGCTTCGTCGCCTGAAGGTCTTTCCTCGTCGCATTGAGTTCGTCTTTTAACGGTTCAACGATATTGTCCACAAGTATCCGGGTGGCGTGCTCAGCGTTGTCAATCCGCACGGTCTCGGCGTCCGCCTTCGCCTTCTCGGCTTCCGCGTTGGCCTTGCGCACCGTCGCGCGGAGCGTCACAATGCCAACAACGGTCGCCAGAAGTGAGCCACCCAGTACGAAATTGAGAATTTCACTGAGTTCCATCTGATACTATGTTTTTATTGTTTGATTCCTATCGATTCCAGCCATGCAGGCACATCGAAACTCGGGCAGGCTTTCGCCGCCAGCTGATTATGCCCTACAACCGGGATGGAGGGGAAACGCCGGTGGAAGTCTTTCACATAGGCCTCCATCGCTTTCTTCTGCGCCGGGGTACGGGTGTCCTTGGGGGTCTTGCCGTCAGCGGAAACACCACCGACGTACACAACGTGCCGGGATGTAGAGTTGTACCCTTTTGCCCCGTTGGTAATCTCCCAGGGATCCACCTGTGCGTCCTCATTGTTGCCCACCAGGCGTTCCACCTTTCCGTCCAAGTGTATCATGTCGGTATAACCGACCTGCTTCCATCCACGACCGCCCTTGCTCACCGGGTCGGTGTGCCAGTGGCGGATGTCCGCCGAGCTCACCTCGCGGCCTTCCGGAGTGGCCGTGCAGTGCAATACCAAATGTTTCAACTGTGCCATAGTTTACTCACTTTTGGCCGTTTGGGTTATCGTTATTTTGGCTGTCTTGTTGTTGTTGGACTGCAAGGTCAATGTCAGGATTCCGCTTTTCTGCTCACCCTCGTTGGCATCTGCCGAAATGGTCACGGTATTGCCTTTCTTGCTTACATTGAACCCATCAGGGGCAGCTCCCACCGTATATGATCCACTCGCAGTCACTGTCACATCCTTGCTGCCACCTTCCGCCGGAATGGTCACCGTAGTCGGGTCTGCCGTAATGGAACCTTCTGACGATGCCTGATAACCACTGCGGATTGCCACACCGGCATCAGCTTTCTTGAACATGCAGATGAAGTAGTGCCTGAAGTTGATCTTGTTGCGCTGGTATTCCGGGTCGGTCGATGCCTCGCTGTAATACATCTTCGTGGAGCCGGTGGCCTTGAACACACGCGGTACATAGAAAGCGAACGAACATTGGAATTCCCCGGCTTCGGCCAAGGCACCGACAGCTTTCTTCTTGCCGGCAACGGTATAGAGCGGAGTATTCCCGAACTCATAGATGTCGAAACCGTACAGGCGGCCTATCCGGCCATCCGTCTGGTTCAGGTTATACTGTTCCTTGAACTTCTGGTCTGCCATCAACAAGTCGTTTACATGGTCACTGCACAATACCAGACGACGCTTGTCTGCCGGTACACGCAACTTGTCCAATGCGGCTTTCAGGCGCACGATGTCACCTGGCACAAGGCGCAGACGCCCTGTGTCGGCATCACGCTCGCCGGTCGTTACCAATACCGGGGTGGTGTCCGTATTTTCCGTAGGGCACAGCGCATGGGCTGCCTTCGCAAACTTGGCGTCATTGATAGCATTCGAGTGGCTCTCCTTCACACGGCTCATCTTGTCGTAGCTGATGGCATACAGCTCATCGTCCGTGATGGGGGTCACCTTCGTCTGGAACTTGTCAAGCTCGATGGCGATGTCCGCATCGTCCAGAGCCTGCAACGGGATTGGGTAGGTCGTGTTGTTGATCAGCACTTCCGGGTCAACTCCCACCTCTACCAGGTGAATGATGTCATTGTTCACCAGGGACGAGCTGTCAGGTATGCCGTCCAGCCACGTGCCTTCCAGCAGGCCGCGCAGGGCTTTCACCAGCTCGCCCGTCCAGATTTCCTTATACACTCCGGCACGCAGCACGCCCTGGGGCACGGTGCCGCCGAACAGGACGGCCACGGCATTCATGCCGGCCGCACCGGCCACCGGAGAAATACCGGCCGCCATTGCCAGCAAACCGCCTGTCATGCAGTTGAACAGGACAGCAGCCAGCGCCATCATGATTTTCTTGTTCATTGTCATTGTCTTTATCAGGTTTCACATTCAGATTTCACACTCCATGCCGTACTCCGCCTTGTACAGGCGCTTGTATTCGTCCGGCTGTTTCCCTCGCATCTCTTCCAGCTTCTCGGAAGGAACCTCGCTCAGCTTCTTGTAGGTAACCGTGGTTGCGGCAGGAGCACCTCCCTGATGGCCGACGACCGCGCTCAGCTTCACCTGCGGCGACATGGCACCGAAAGTGCTTTCCAGGTCTTCCACTCCGATTTTCTTGCCAAGCTCGATGAACTGCTGTTTCTTGTCCTCGCCGATACGCTTTTCCGCGATGGCCTTTTCCACCGCAGCCGTGATGCGTCCGAGCTGCAGCGTCTCGTTTTCCTTGCGGAGCTTGTCCGCATCTTCCTTGGAGGCTTTCAACTCCGCGAGCTTCGCGCTGATGGCCGCCTCGTCGGCCGTTTCCGGCAGGCCCAACTGGAGGGCCAGCATTTTCTGATCCATAACTTTTTGTTTTTGGGGTTTGTTATTCAACAATGGCAGGAGGCATTCGCCGTCCTTGCCGAGATTTATCACCGTGCCGTCCCTTTTCAGGACGATGGCATCGTCATTGGCTCCTATGTCCACCAGCGACACCTCGAACAGCTTGCTCTTCGTCACCGTCGGCCGGGTCTGTCCCTGCACGAGGTGTTCCTTTGCGTCGCTCAGTTCCAGGATGTCTATCCCGGCACTGACCATGCGCAAGCTGCCGAACTCGTACTGTTTCTTGCACCGCTTCGACAGTTCGCTGGCCTCGTCAAAGACCAGCTCGCCGGTCACTTCGCCGTTCTCGGACTTCAGGTCTTTCACATAGCCTATCACATTGCCGCGCTCGTGCATGTAAAGCAGCACGGGGTTCCGGCAGTACTGCTCCACGTTCATGCCTGCGGTCAGCACACGGGAGCCGTAGCTGTTCAGGCTGTCGTTTGAAATTCTTACTCGTCTTGCACTCATTTCGTCTTCGCGTTTTGCGTTTTACGCTGCAATATTACACCGCAAAGGGCTGGCCGCCAAAAAAGTGTGAAACGGTTGCACACTTCTATGCAACTGTTTCCTATCTTTTTGGCGTTCAGCCCGAAACGCCGCAACTTTGCCGTAAGATACGCACGCATTCAAGATTTTACCAGATATGAAGAAAGCAGACATTGAGAAGAAGAAGTCGCTCGGCAGGGCATTGTACCTTTCCGGGATGGAGCAGACCGAGATTGCCGACAAGATAGGCATATCGCGCGTTACCGTCTCCAAATGGTGCTCCGCCGAGGGATGGAAGGAGGCAAGGGCGGCCAAGAGCATCACACGCCCGGAACTGGTCAACAAGCTGTTGCTGACAATTGACAAGCTCATAGAACAGGTGAACGCATCCGAGGATGCCAACCTCATCGCCGGACTGGGCGACAAGCTGGCCAAACTGTCGTCGGTCATCGAGAAGCTCGACAAGAAGGCCAACGTGGTGGATGCCATCGAGGTGTTCATGGCCTTTTCAAAATGGCTGGAGCACCGGGCGCAGACCGACCCGGAACTCACGCCCGACCTTATCAAGGCCATCAACAAGTACCAGGACAAGTATATAGTGGAAAGCATGGGCACGAGCCTGGGGAGGTGACGCATGGCGACACAGGCAGAGATTAAACAGAGGTATGCGGAATGGCAGGAACACTGCAAGCACATCCAGTCCATCACGGACACTGCACTGCTGATAAGAGAGACTCCGGTCGAAAAGGATAGGCGCATCCGGCGTCTGCAAAAGGACTATGCCGCGTTCTGTGAATACTACTTCCCGCATTTCCTGCAACTGCGCGACAAGGTGACGGGCGAAGTCATCCGTACCATACATAATGCGCCGTTCCACAACACGGCGGCCGTCAAGGTCAAGAACACCCCGAACCTGAAGGCAGTATTCAAATGGCCGCGCGGCCATGCCAAGTCCACCCATTTCGACATCTTCATGCCGCTCTGGCTGATGTTCCAGCCCAAGCGGCTCATCAACTTCATGGTGGTGGTCGGCAAGAGCGAGGACAGCGCCATCCGCCTGCTTTCGGACATTCAGGCCGAACTTGAGTACAACGCCCGCATCATCGCCGATTTCGGCGAGCAGAAAAGCGTGGGGGACTGGCAGGAGGGCGAATTCACCTCGCAGTCCGGCGTGAAGTTCCTTGCCTGCGGACGCGGCCAGTCGCCGCGCGGCCTCCGTGAGCGTGAGGCACGCCCGGACTACATCGTCATCGACGACCTCGACGACGACGAGCTTTGCCGCAACGAGAAGCGTGTCAAAGACCTGACAGACTGGGTGAAGGAGGCACTTTTCGGGGCGCTGGATGTGGGGCGCGGACGCTTCCTCATGGTGGGCAACCTCATTTCCAAGACTTCCGTGCTGGCGAACATCGCGGCCACAAAGGGCGTGTATGTGTCCGAGGTGAAGGCGGTGGACAGGGACGGCAATCCCGTCTGGAAAGAGAAGTGGACTAAAGACGAAGCACAGGAGTACCGAGACTTCGTGGGCTACCGGGCATGGGAGAAGGAGATGATGCACAACCCCATCAAGGACGGCACCATCTTCCGGCACGACTGGATACGCTTCAAGAAGGTACTGCCGCTTGAAAAATACGACCAGCTCGTCTGCTACACCGACCCGTCGTTCAAGTCAACCACGGCCAACGACTACAAGGCTTCACGCTTTTGGGGAAAGATAGGTCCCGAACTCCACCTTCTCGACTGCTATGTCCGGCAGGACACCGTGACCGGCATGGTACGGTGGCTCTATGACCTGCATGAACGCACGCGTGACAGGGCGGCCGTCCTCTTTTTCATGGAAGCGAACTTCATGCAGGACATCATCCTGGACGAGTTCACCGAAGAGGGCAACCGCCGCGGCTACCAGTTGCCCATCATGCCGGACATGCGCAAGAAGCCGGAGAAACTCCAGCGCATCGAGGCCGTTTCGCCTTTGTGGGAGCGCGGGTTCGTCTGGTACAACGAGGCGTTGAAGGATACGCCGGACATGCAGGTCGGCATCGAGCAGACGCTTGCTCTGGAACGCGGAAGCCGTGTCCACGATGACGCGCCGGACGCGGACGAAGGTGCCATCTGGATACTCCAGAAGCATACAAGACAACAGATTTACAAACCGAGGCTTGGCATGAGGCGCCATTCCTCAAAAAACAGCTGGTAATATGTTCAGACTGATAAAGGATTTGATTTTTGCATGGCAATACAAGCGTGCCGTGAAAAAGGCCGTGAAACTTTCAAAACTCCACGGCATGAAGTTTTATGTGATTTACCTGAATGGTGGCTTGAAGGTCGTACCCAAGAAGGCTGTCAAGGAACTGGTGGCACGCCGCCGGTTCCGCAAAGGGGTGACCGTGCAGGACATAGAAAAACGCGCCCTGTTCGTGACGCATTAAAGGAAGGAAGTGCTTATGTTCATTACAGATGAGGATTACAAGGTGGTCATCGGCGAGAGCGCGCTGAAAGTGGTTTCACAAGTCAGTTCAGAAAACCGGAGCAACGCCGAGATGGAAGCCCAGGAGGAAATTGCCGGGTACCTGCGCCCGAAATATGACTGCGCGGCCCTGTTCGCCGCAGAAGGCGACGAACGCAACCGGCTCGTAGTCATGTACTGCTGCGACATTGCGCTCTACCACATGGCGGCGTCCCTGCCGCAGAAGATGGGCATGGAAATACGCAAGGAGCGTTACGAAAGGGCCGTCAAATGGTTGGAGGGCGTACAGGCAGGGAAGATTGTGCCGGATCTGCCGGTCGTACTGGACGAGGACGGTGAGCCGGTAAGCGGCACGTTCATTTACGGGTGCCAGAAGAAACAACGTTATAATTGGTAGGCTTATGGGTATATGGGAAGGAATCAGGCAGTATTTCACCGGCCATGACGACCGGATACTGCACACGAAATACGGCGAATTCAATCTCGCCAAGGAAGGCGACCGCAGGAAAGTGCGGAAGATGGTCGTAAACCTGCAACGCACAACTGACGCGCTGACACGGAAGGACATCCAGGACTGGCGGAACGCTTGGCAGCTGGCCATCAACGTGGACAGCCCGAACCGCAAGCCGCTTTACGACATCTACCGGGACGTGGACGCCGACCTGCACCTCTCCGGCTGCATCGAGCAGCGCAAGGGGTTCGTCATGTCGCGCTCGTTCAAGATTGTCGGCGCAGACGGCAAGGAGGTGGAGGAAGCGGCACACTACTTCAACCAGGCATGGTTCCGCCAACTAATGAAGCTGTCGCTCGATTCAGTCTATTGGGGACACTCGCTCATCGAACTGGGCGACCTCGTGACGGACGGGGACGGCTGCGTCTGCTACGAAGGAGTGAAGCTCATTCCGCGCAAGCACGTCATACCCGAATACGGCCGTGTCGTCACCGACCTCGGACAGGACTGGACGACCGGCATCGAATACCGCCGCGCCCCGTTCGCAGACTGGCTCATCGAGGCGGGACAGCCGGACGACCTCGGACTGTTCCTGAAAGCGGCCACGCAGACCATACCGAAGAAGAACGCGCTGGCGTTCTGGGATACCTTCGCGGAGATTTTCGGCATGCCCATGCGCATCGCCAAGACCACCACGCGCGACGAGAAGGAACTGGCCAAGATGGAACGCATGATGGACAGCATGGGAGCGAGTCTCTGGGGCGTGTTCCAGGAAGGCACGGAGATTGAGGTCGTGGAAAGCACCAAGGGGGACGCCTTCAACGTGTATGACAAACGCGTGGACAGGGCGAACTCCGAACTGTCCAAGCTCATCATCGGACAGACCATGACCATTGAGGACGGCTCCAGCCTCTCGCAGTCGCAGACGCACCTCGAAGTGTTCGAGAACCTCGTGGAAAGCGACCGCACCATGCTGGGCGACATCGTGAACAACCAGCTTATCCCGCGCATGGCGAAGCACGGCTTCCCGGTCAAGGGGCTGCGCTTTGAATGGGACGACTCGGTGGACTACACCCCGGAACAGCAGGTGGCATTTGAAAAAATGGTATCAGACCGGTATGAAGTAGACCCGAAATATTTCGCCGAGAAGTACAACATGCCGGTCGGGGAAAGGCGTAACGTCCAGACCTCCATAACCGGAAAGGAAGATGAAGCGGATGACGACAAGAAACGGCAAAAGAACGTACGCCCTTTTTTCGACTGAGCCCCGATGAATATTCGGGGCTGCACAGCCGCTATGCGGCATTGCTTGGGGACAGCAGGACACTGGCTTCCGATGACCGTATCGACCCAAGCCTGCGTGAAAGGCTCAGGGAGGCATTCAAGGTCATGATGCGTGCGCTCTACAAGGAGGATGGTTCGTCACTCCGCATCGGCATACTGGCGGAACCGGCCGCACAGGAATTCATCGGGGCGCACGCCGACGCGCTTGATTCTTCTTTCCGCAAAGTGGAGATGTCGGACATCATGCGCCAAAGGCTCAGCCGCTCGAACTACGTCTTTTCCGGCATGAAGGCTTTCCATGAGCTGAACGAGGCGTTCCCGTCCCTCTTGGATGAGAACGGCAACAGAAAGACGTTCGAACGCTTTCTGAAGGACGTGCGAAGCATCGACGCCACCTACAACTTGAACTACCTGCGCTCGGAATTCAATTTCGTGCAGGCTTCTGCGGAGATGGCGGCCAAATGGGAGGGATTCATGCAGGACGGCGACCGCTACTACCTGCAGTACCGCACGGCGCACGACAACAAGGTGCGCCCGGAACACGCCGCACTCCACGGAGTGACGCTGCCGATTACGGATTCCTTCTGGGAGGAATACTATCCGCCAAACGGGTGGAACTGCCGCTGTACCGTGGTGCAGGTGCGCAAGTCGCGTTACCCGGCCACGCCGCATGACGAGGCGGTGGCGCTCGGCGAGGAAGCCCTGCAGCGTGATACGAAAGGGATGTTCCGTTTCAATCCCGGCAAGCAGGAGAAGGCCGTGCCGGACTATAATCCGTACACCATCAGCCGGTGCAGGGACTGTGACATCGCCAAAGGGAAAGCAAAGTTCGCCAAGGCGTTCATCCCGGACAACGAACTGTGCCAGGCATGCCAGCTGCTGCAGAAGTGTGCGGCCGACAGGACTAAATCCGAAAGAGCCATTGAACGGACGCACTACCTCCATACGATGGAGCCACTGCTGAAAAAGTCCGTGACGCTCAATACAGAAGGAAAGGACATCCGGGTAGGCTTCACCACCTATGGCAACAAGCACCTGTTCAGCGACACATTCGGGCGGTCGTCCGTCCTGACCAGGGACGACCTGGCGACTCTTGACAAGGTATTAGAAACCGCCATATTCATCGACTCGTCACCGCTGACACATCAGCGCAACGACGGAATCGACCGTTTCTTCTACTATGAAGCAACCGTCAGAGAACAAAAGGTAAGGCTGAATGTGGCAAGAAAAGTGAAAATAAGGAAAGATGGACGGCACATCATCACACACTTCCTTTATTCCGTCAATGACATAAAAAAGAGCACCGAGGGCGACGGTTAGGACTCAATTGCCAGGTTGCCTTTCCCCCAATGCTCAAATATCTTGAAACGACCGTCATACCCGAAGCCTGCGCTCTTGCGAGCCGACATGTGGGTAACCCGTCGTTCTCAATGCAAATATACAAACAATTTTTCAAAACCGATTCATTATGAGCAGAATTATCTCTTTTTTGAAGGAAAGCAACCGGTGGAAACACCTTGCCGGGGGCTTTGTGGTTGGATTGTGCGCATGTTCCGCGTTCGGTGCCGTATATTCGGCTGCCGTGGCGGCATCATGCCTCGAACTGAAAGACAAGCTGCACGGCAGCCCGTGGGACTGGACTGACTGGCTCCTGACGGTGACCGGAGGTGTTACGGCAAGCATCATCTGGATGCTGCTCTGACAGGAAGCCCCGCAGGTCGTTTCCGGCTTACGGGGCTTCTTCGTTACTGCAGCGACTTTATTGCCACGCACTGGTACACCTCTATGTTCTCAACGATGTCCTCGTGGTTGTGGTTGGTGTCGCTCTCCACAAGGTCGAACTCCCTGAAGGTCTCTCCATCCATGCAGGCAAGCGCGGCATGTATCTCCTCCAGCAAATCGAACACCTCCAAGCTCTCTTCCTTGAAGGGGCTGCCGTCGCTCACGCTGCCCGTCCAGTCCGTCACCACGTGCAACGCGACTTCCGGCTCGGCGCGGTACTCCACGCCGTTCACTATGGCGTTCCACTTTATCGGCCGGAACTCCACGAACACCGCCGGGCGCGCCCAGCTTTCCTCCTGCTCGATGAATTCCACATTGTGGTTCCACAGGTCTATGTGCTTTATAGCACCACCGCCGACCTCCTTCAGACGGTCGCACAGCATCTGGTACAGTTCCTTTCTCATTTCCTTTCTATGCTAAAATCCATATTGAAATACTCGTTCAGGTTGTCCTCGATGATTTCACGGACGATACGCTCAACCTCCGGCCCTGTGCCGAGAAATCTCCGCCGGGGTATGCGGATGGTAGTCCCGGCACGTTTGAGGGCCATGAAGCGCCAGAAATCGGCCTCTGTGGAAAGCTGCCGCGTCCGCTTGTCGTTCCGGCGTTCGCCGTTCTTCTTCCGGCCGAAACTTCCGGTGGCCTCGTAATACTTGTGCCAGAAAAAACGCTTCATCTTCTCCGTCACCACTATCTCCCCGCCGTCGTTGTGTATGGCCGCATACGGCAGGTCGGTGTAGAACGTGATGCTGTCATCGGTCGTCCGGCTCCTGATGCTGCGCCGCAGCGTGCCCGTGTCCACCAGTATCGTGCCACCCGGACGGGTCGGGCTTTTCCGGCGCGCCCATGCGTCGTTGAAAAAAGCCTGGCGTTCGAAGTTCCTGTCAAACTCGTCGCCAAGCTCCACCCGAATGTCGGACAATATCCGCCTTATAACCGCTTTTGTATCCTTGTTCATTCCGCTCATGTGTCAAAATTGAAATACAGCTGGGTATCTTCCGGCAGGTCGTTCTTGGGATTGGCGGACGCTTTCAGGATATTATAAAAAGTCCTCTCGCTGATACCATACACAGGATATATGTACCTCCGCCATATCTCCCTGTTCGGGACTCCCTTCTTGACGTAGAGGTCATATATCCTGTTGATGTCAGCGACGCGTTTCTGATAACTCACACCGTGCCGGTTCCCCATATTGCGATACTGTCAGTCCATAACCTGTTCACCTTTTGGCTTGTAAGGACGGATGTCAAGCGTCATCTCGCAGCTCACCGTCACACGGCCGCTCCCTTCACACTGCGGGCAGGTCTCCGTCTTGCGGATGAAACGCCCGGATACGATTTTGCCCGTGCCGTGGCATTTGCGGCACAAGGCTACTTTCGGTTCTTTTTTTACTTCCTGTTTCATTGTCATGTCGTTTTAAGATTCTGTCATACCAAGGGGGATGGGCTTCCACATCCCGTTCTTGTCCTTCACCTCAGCCCGGATGAACTGCTTGCTCACTTCAGGCTGGTAGCTTTCCTCGATGATGCGCACGCCTTCCAGGAATCGCGCGTCGCCGGTATCTTCGGCCACCTTGCGCAGCTGGACGATTCGGCTGGCCTTCAGCGTGCCTTTTGCATCGCGGCTCAGCAGCCGGAACACCATGTTCACCAAAGCCTGCGTCTTCTCGTCGTTGGCCAGCGAGGCGATATACTCCTTCACGATGGCGATGCCGTCCTCCACGGTGTCGCGGTAGCCGTCCGTCACATATACGCCGAGCGTGATGCGCTGGTCGCCCCTGCTGTTCGTGAACGTGTGGCTGCGCTGGTCGTCGCGCACCTTGGTCCTGAACAGGTCGGACTTCATTTCAAGGATGGTCTTGAAGTTGTCAAGCACTTTCTGCTTGCTCTCCTTGATTTCCTCGCTGATGCCCAGCAGCACGGGGATGGAGCGCTCAATCTCCTCGTCAACCATCTGCTTGTACATCTCGCGGTCGGCCTTGGCCTTTTCCTCGGCCGCCTTCTTGGCTTTCGCCTGTTGGAAGGCCTCAAATTCGGCCTTCTCCTCTGCCGTCATGACGACAGTCTGTCTGTTTTCCTCA
Organism: Candidatus Parabacteroides intestinigallinarum; assembly: GCA_019114945.1. GTDB lineage: Bacteria > Bacteroidota > Bacteroidia > Bacteroidales > Tannerellaceae > Parabacteroides > Parabacteroides intestinigallinarum. The sequence goes on from DXEN01000080.1 coordinate 73,950, forward strand.
CTCATGATTGTTTTTATTTATGGTTCTACACTTATTCTTCTTCCGGATCTCCCCAGCAGCACAATTCTGATTCCGCCTCCAGCTCGAATTTCAACTGTTCGAGAAATTCTTGGTAGCGTTCCTCGCTCATATCCTTTGTCTGCTCGCGTATGAAATCCATCGCTTCCTTCACTCTTTGCCTTATGCTCATAGTCTTAACATTTTGGGGCGGCAGGGTCAAAGAACACGTATGCCACGCCGCCCGGTTGTTCCACATTCTTTTCCTTCATCGGCTTCAGCCCGCCCTTGCGCCTGATGGAGCGTAGCTTCACGGCCAACGCCTCCAGCCCGTCCGGGGTAATCCGGGCAAAAGGCTTGCCCGCTATCCGGGGATTCATGCAGAAGTCGTTGATGCGCGCCCAGTCCGTGGTATCGATACCGAGCTGCTGCATCAGCTTCAGGCAGACGCTGCGCTTCTTCTTCAACTCATCCTTGCGCCCGGAAATCTTCTCCAAGGCATTGCAGCATTCTTCATACTCCTTCCGGGTCATCTCCTTTAGGCTGTCCGTCCGGTTCCATGTGTACTGCAGCACGATGGACTTCTTGAACTCCTCGCGGTCGCCGTTGTACGGCAACAGGTTGAACGAGGCGTAGAAACGCGCGAAATTGGTCACTTCCTGCTTCATAGGTTGAACTGGTTCTCAAACAACACTTCTATGCCGCACGAACTGGCCACGTCCAGCTCCAACTTCGCGCCCTTGCTCAGTTCCCAGCCGCGCAACATGTAGATATAATCGCATCCAAGCAGCAGGGCGATGTCCGCCCGCATGTGCTTCCGCCAGTGTGCATCGTCCGGCAGACCGTTCTTGAACGGGTTCACCGGGTCGAAGCCTTTCAGTCCAAGGAAACGCTCCGCATCCCCGAAGGCCGCCTTGCGTTCCGCCAAATCGTGGTGCGCAATGGCACCGCTGATGTAAACTTTCTTGCCCATATCATAAATTGTTACTGGTTTGTATCAGTCCTTCTTTCCATACCACATAATAGGTTCCTGCCTCTCCGATGGCGCGCCCCATGCAGTACGCCTTGTAGCCCATCACGCGAACCTTCATATCGCAGATATATCTCAGTCTGCGCGCCGGCTTGCCCGTAGGCTGGCTCTTGTCCTCCTGGCTGATGTAGATGAAGCACTTTTTCGGGAAACGCTTCATCAGCTCCACAGCCTTCTCATAGCTGAACCCCGCATCGTCGACCGCCACCTGGAAAGAGTCCACAATGACGAACTTCGGCGACTTCGGCTTCCTCAGACGCTCCACGAGCTCGTCGTAGGAGTCATCCGTCACCACGCGGAACCGCCCCTGCACCTCGTCCATTCCAAGATAGTCCATGCGGCGCTGGAAGCTTTGGTTCACGCCCTCCTCATAGCTCAGGTACAGCACCGGCCCGTACTTGCACAGCTCCTTGGCGAGCTGCATGACGAACGAACTCTTGCCGCTCGCGCTGGCGCCGCTGATGAACCACGAGGCGTTGTCGGCGGGCTCGCCAAAAGGCTTGCTCCATTTCTCGCCCCACGGCAGCGTCACCCACTTCTTGGCGGCTATCTCTTTCGGACTGTACGCGCGCTTCATGTCTTACTTCCCTTTTTGAAGTTCGGCTATCAGGCGGTCTGCCCAAGCGACCGAATCTTCTATGTCACTATCAATTGTCGTAAGGCCAAAGTGTACCATTCTGCGCAGAAATATCTCCTTGGCCAACTCGTAACGGCGCTGTTCCCAATCCGGCTCGTTCTTCTTCTTCATTTCACGATGGATGCCTATAACAGCATCCATTGCCTGCATTTCTATTTTTGTCATCATTGTTCTTTTTTTATTGATTTGACTTTATATTTTAGGAAACCATGTATGATATGAGGATAATGATGTATAGGAAGCAACTGGCCAACACGAACAAGCCAAATAGGGATGTATGAACCTTTCCAGATTTCATTCTGAAACGGTCCTGCTTCTTCTACAAGCCCACCTTCATTAACTCTTAACCATAACAAATCTTGACCTTTATCCTCTAACACAATTTTTGTCATCATACTGTTGCCATTTTTAGTTTCTCAATCTCCGTATATACACGTCTCAGCCCTCCGCGTGTCTTGCGCACTATCTGTGCGATGTCTGCGCCCTCCGGGGCGTTGGCCTTGGCCACAATCCGCGCCTGCGTCATCAGGAAAGCCTCGCGTTCCTTGCCATCATCAGGGGTGACCTTGCTGTAGCGGTCGCCGTAACGGCTCAGCATCTCAGTGTAGCCCACCTTCTTGCACTCTATCGAGCGGTTTATCTTCTCCTTCAGACCGTCGGCACCCATCATGTACCAGGCACAGCACCGCTCGGTGGCATTCCACAAAGCCTTCAATTCCAGGAAGGCTTCATACGTAAGGTCGCCTGCCTCGTCCAGGATGATAAGCGGCGTTTCGATGGAGCGGAGATAATACACCAGGTCTTCATAAACATCCGCATACCGGCCCTTGCTGTCCACACCGAACTCGGCGGCAATCTTCCGCACCAGCTTCAACTTGGTCTTCACCTGCGAGCAGTCGATATAGACCGCGTTCCTGTGGGTCTGCACATAGTAGCGGGCCGTGAATGTCTTGCCGATGTTCGGTACGTCACAAAGGATGGCCGAAAGGCAGGACTTCTGCGAAATCTCCAGCTGCGAGGTGATGTACTCGAAAGTGGCGGTCTTGGCGGCTTTCCATTCCATGCCGCCACGCAGGTTCACGCCCAGCCGCCGGGCGATGCCTATCCAGTTTGCGTCACTCAGAACCTTGTCGGTCTGCCCGTTCTTTACGGCACTGTACACCGAGGTGGTGATGCCGAGGGAGGCTGCGTGTTTCGCGTCGCTCGGATAGTTCGCACGGTTCGCGGCTATCGCCCCCAAAATCTTCTGTTTCTGCGTTTCTGTAATCATAATCTAACGCTGTTTTAATGTTGTTCTAAAGGTCTTCAAATGCCCTCCTGGTGTTGTCCATGTCCGGCTTCCATTCGTAATCTTCCGGCTCGTCCTGTACAGGGAGGGAAGGCAGGGCGTAGCACTCCGTATCCATTTCTTCCGCGTATGCCTGCGGCCCAGTCTCGGCCTTGCCCACTTTCGTGATGGCATTGTCACGCAGGTATTTCTTAAAGTGCGACACGTACTTTTGCTGCTCAATGTAATTCGCCACATCCTCGTCCGTCTGCTCGGCCATCACGCGGCTGTAGGTCTTCACGGGGCGCACCTTGTCAATGTAACGGTCGCCCTGGAACAGGTACACATCTGTCGGCTTTCCTTCCTCATCCGGCAGATAGTAGGCCGTCACCTTGCGGTTGTTCGGCTCCAGTTCCTCAAGCACCTCCGGGCCGCTTATCCACCAGTCCTCGTGCGCCACGCGCACCGTCGAGTTGCGCCGTATGCTGGTTTCCACCTTCTCGCCGATATAGCGGCTCAGGGTCAGGCTGTCAAACGGGCGCAGGGTCGGGTTAATTTTCGCCACGAGCACATCCCAACGGGTCATGCCAGGGTACTTTTTCTGGTTCGGGTGCAGGGAGTTGTTCCATTCGGCGCAGTCGCGGCGGTCATCGGCCACCAGTTCCTCGAAGGTGTAGTATTTCTTGTCTTCCCATGTATGGTTGCCGCTGTCGCTGATTTTCTTCTGGTCCACCCTGCGCGCGCCTTTGTTATACCAGCGGCCCACGCCTTCGTGGTTCTTGTGGGCTATCGTGGTCTTGAACGCGCCGTTCAAAGGCTCGGCATATTTCTCCTGCGAGTTCTGCGGGGCGCAGAAGTGTACGAACTTGAACACTTCGCCGGCTTTCAGGAAGCCGCCCTTGTACTTGCTCATCAGGTGCTGCTCCACCTCTATGCCTGCCGGGATGCCCCAGCCGTGCCGTGCAATCAGCCGGAACATGTCGCGGAAGCACTCCACCACCAGCGCGTCGTCCTTGTCACGCCCGTAAGCCAAGCCAATCCTGCACTGGCTCACCACATCGTAGGCGTAGTAGGCATGCACGTACTCGTTGCCTTTCATGCGGCGCGGCAAGTCCACGTCGTCCATCGTTATCTGGCTCAGCGACCACTCGCCGCCGTGGCGGTGCATGTGCGGCATCTGCTCGTGCATGAACGTGCTGTAGCCGCGCAGGGCGTGTTCTATAAGCATGTGGTTGGCCGGTTTGTTCAGTATGTTGCGGATGGTGCTTTCGCTGAGTTCCTTCGGCTCTCCGTTCTTGTCGGTGAAGTCGTCCGGATTGAACACCTCGCCGGTTTCCAAGTCCCACGCCTCCAGTTCGCCGCAGACGAACCGTATGTACATGTCATGCACATCGCTTCCGTATGGCTGGTTGGGCAAGACTTTCAGGCTCAGCACGAGCCGCTCGTCCTTATATGTCACCTTGCGCTTGTTCTGGTTGCCGAACTTGCCGGTGATGAGGCACTCGTAGCCGAACTTCTTGTAGTCGTTCACCTTCCTGCGGAAGCGCAACGTGCTGGCCGGCAGGTCGTGCCCCAACTGCTCGCGCAGCGTTTCGATGACTTTGGCCATCTTCGACCAGTCGTATTTGTCACCCATCAGCTTCTCGCGCTCCTTTCCTCGCTCATACAGCCTGATGCAGGTGTTCAGCACAGAGGCGTTCACCGCATATTTGTGCGCCAGTTCCGCTGTGGCATGGTCGCTCTTGTGGCCGGCGGCCCAATCCATGAAAAAGGCCACCGCAGCCTGGTCAAGCTCGTAGTTCGACATCACCCAGGCGGTGATGCGGGCTTCGTCACAACCGAACTTTTCTTCTACTTTCTCACGGTAAGAGGTTGGCAGGCTATCCACAACGACCAAAGCATAACGTCCATGTCCTTTCCCGGAGCGCGCAACTTTAATGCGCCCACGGGCAGACATAGCCTTGTAATTCGAGAGAGTCATTATTCCCTCACCAACAAGATCACGCGCCGGAATGCAAAGTTTGTTGTCGTAATACCCTAACATGGCCACTCCCTCCCTTACTTCAAGGACATTGCCCAGTTCTGAATGTTTTGGATACTCCTTACATCCACATTCTCATAACGACGTACCTTCTCACCTCTATGGAACACGTCACAACCGCCATCCTTAAGCGAAAACTCCAGCAGGACATCATTGGGCAGATACTGCCGCATATAGCGGTCGGCATCGAACAGGGTTTCCATCTCTGGATGCTTGACCATGACGATACCGCCACGTTCCATCGCCAATTTGCGGATGCGTTTGGCCAATTCTGTGTTGCCACGCTTCTCGTCAAAACTGATGGCGTTAAAAACCGTGCGTTCCGTTACGCCAAACGCCTTCATGATAAACTCGCGGTCTTCCTTCTTGATGTGGATATACCGCTTCTTCCCTGTGGCGTTAAGACGCTCGGCATACTTTTCTTGACTTAAAAGCTCGTTCATATCTCACTCGTTTTAATGATTAAACTTTGGTGGGGCGCGGGGAGTCGAACCCCGGCGGCTGTCCTACGCTTTCGATTTACCAACTTTCCGGCCGCGCCTGCCGCCCCTTGCCCGTCTTTCCGGGCTGCCAGTTATCCGGCAATCTATTTGCCTTGTTCTTCTATCATCGAAAGGACAACCTTCCTGTCTTCATCCCAAAGCGGAAGCCCCAATTCGATTGTCCGTTTGACCACTTCCACCTCGCCGGCCATTCTTACCGCTTGATTGCGGAAATCGGTATCATCAGACGTATGCGCCTTGCTAATCAGAAAATCAGTCAGGTCATCGATAACCTTCTTTTGCCGTTCACATTTCATCTCATAGTTCAACACTCGCACATGAACATCGCGGATAATCCGGCTGCCCCCATGTTTCTTGAAGTCTTTGCAGAACTCGTCCTTGTCCATCGATGTGTTCAGATAAACCGCATGGATGTAATCAAAATCCTCAGCTGTCGGAGTTATTCCCGTCCGTTCCGTAAATTCTTGCTGTGTCATAATTTCACTTATTTTATTCGTTAATACTCGGTTATAATGGGCTTCAAACTGCATCCGTAGCAGTTCACCAGTCTTTCTTTCATCCGTTCCACATAAAACCCAGGAGCGGTAAACACGATGCCGTCCTCTTCATTGTAGCTGAAGCTGATGCCGTCCATTATCAGCAGCATCGCAACCTTGTGCTTCACGCTCTGCGTTTTCCATTTTTTAATCTCGTCGTTCATATTCTTTAATTTCTAAAATTCGTTAATCTCGGCCTTTTTCATTATCTTTGGCCGCTCGTTCTTCATTGAACACGATGCAAAGATACAAAACATTTCGCCATCATGCAAGCAAAAGAACAAAATAATTCGCCAATAAAACAAAGAATTTTGTCCTTTGCTGGTACTTTGGGTATCAGCAAGCGAGATTTTTATGCAAAAATAGGGGTATCGCGTGGTACTTTGGAGAGTAAAACAGGGATAACCGAAGATGTAATTACAAAATTTTTCGCCACCTATCCACAAGTAAGTATAGAATGGCTTATGACAGGGGAGGGGGATATGCTTAAAACGAAACGTACCCCAGAGAATCTCCAAGCACAAGAATCTACTAATAGCGATTATAAAGATAGTAAAAATCAAACACTTGGGCAAGACATTCCACCATTAATCCTTGACCGGCTACTGAATACCATAGCCGAAAAAGATGCCATTATCCGGGAACAGGCCGAAGAATTAGGTCGGCTCCGCGAGCAAATCGAACAATTCAAGAAAGGAAGGGGGCACAGTGCTTCGGATGTCAATACTTCAGAGATTGCCAATGTCGGGTAGGGGGCATGCGCATCATCTGGGGGCACGCACATCGCCGCTGATGACATCCATGCGTACCCTGCTGATACCCTCCGAATCCCGCCATTCCGAACGTTCCCCCTCAAAAAGCAGCATTGCACGCTCGCAAAGCATTGATTTTACGTACTTTTTGCCCATCCGGCACTAAAATAGTATGGTTTTTTGGGGGTATCTATCGGCACGTTTTTCGGGGCTATCGCAGAAAAAACAGTATTTTTCCCCCTCTCTATCCCACCCATCCAAAACCCTATTTTGTAACCCTAAACTATAAAACTTGTAACCCTAAACTGTAACCCTTAATGTAACCCTAACAAAAAAATTCCATATTTCGAAGTGAGAATTATCCCTTCGCCCCTCCCCCACTCTACCACACAACAAGCCGCCTATTCCGTCAGCCAAAATCAGCCTCATATTCGCGCTAAAAGCCCGCATATAAAGGGTTTTACCGCATAGGCAATAAAAAAGGCCGTATGCAAACCATACAGCCCTCAGATGTAAACTTCCGGCAAGCCTCTCCCCTGCCCTACGCCCTAAAAATTAAACGCTATGTAAGCCTATGTAAACGTTTCGTTTTGCGCGGCCCGATGCAGCCATCACACATAACTCTTTGACAGGCAAAGCCTTTCGCCGTTTTTCGCAGCCCACCTCCTTATACGTTTCGTTCTGTGCCCGGTAGAAGAACTCGGTTATATCCTCGTCCTTACAAGAAAAACCGCCGCACTCACGCTGCAAATCTTCATTCAGTTCGCGGAACTCGCAACGCTCCAACATACCCCCTTATCCCTCCTGATAGAGTTTGGAACGTTTCAGGATAGCCCGCATCTTCGCCACTTGCTTCGTAAAGTCTATGGAGCCGCGCCGTTCCTTGGCGTTGCGGTCCGCTTCCTCCACGAAACGTGCCGCGGCCTTGCCGCGAAGCACCGGGATGGGTTTGATTTCTATTGCCATGATTATATAGTCTTTGATTCGTTCGCAAAAGTAGGGCTTTTTGATGATAAAACCTAACATATTCACGTATATTACGTTATGTGAGATAAAACATCCCGAAACCTCGACTTCGGGAGCAAGACCTGAATGGATAGCGGAACCGCGAACCATTAAGTAATCCTCCTCTTTTATGAAAACCGCCCGTTTCCGATGGTTATTCCGCGGATTTTTCCTAAGTTTGCCCATTCAAATGCGTGAAACGAGATTGAACCAATAAATATATACTAATTTAATTGTAACGATATGGCAACACCTCCTTTTAAGTATCAACCGATGTTCCCGCTGGGACCGGATACTACAGAGTATTATTTGCTTACGAAAGATTACGTCTCCGTTTCGGAGTTCGAGGGACACCCCATCCTGAAAGTGGAGAAAGAGGGCCTTACGGCGATGGCGAACGCCGCTTTCCGCAACGTTTCCTTCATGTTGCGCCGCTCGCACAACGAGCAGGTGGCGAAGATATTGAGCGACCCCGAGGCAAGCGCAAACGATAAGTACGTGGCCCTCACCTTCCTGCGCAACGCCGAGGTAGCGGCGAAGGGCGTGCTCCCCTTCTGCCAGGATACCGGCACGGCCATCATCCACGGCGAGAAGGGCCAACAGGTATGGACCGGCTTCTGCGACGAGGAGGCGCTCTCCTTAGGCGTGTATAAGACCTACACCGAGGAGAACTTGCGTTACTCGCAAAACGCGCCCCTCTCGATGTACGAGGAGGTGAACACGAAGTGCAACCTGCCGGCGCAAATCGATATCGAGGCCACGGAGGGCATGGAGTACAAGTTCCTCTGCGTGACGAAGGGTGGCGGCTCGGCCAACAAGACCTATCTGTATCAGGAGACGAAGGCCATCCTGAACCCGGATACCTTGGTCCCCTTCCTGGTGGAGAAGATGAAATCGCTGGGCACGGCGGCTTGTCCCCCGTATCACATCGCTTTCGTGATAGGCGGTACCTCGGCGGAGAAGAACCTCCTTACCGTAAAGCTCGCCTCCACGCATTATTACGACAACCTGCCCACGACGGGCAACGAGTACGGCCGCGCCTTCCGCGACGTAGAATTGGAGAAGAAGGTGCTCGAAGAGGCGCATAAGATTGGCTTGGGAGCGCAATTCGGCGGCAAGTACCTGGCGCACGACGTGCGTATCATCCGCTTGCCTCGCCACGGAGCTTCCTGCCCGGTGGGCTTGGGCGTGAGCTGCTCGGCGGACCGCAACATCAAGTGCAAAATCAACAAGGACGGTATCTGGATAGAGAAGCTGGATAGCCATCCCGGCGAGTTGATTCCGGAGGAGCTTCGCCAGGCGGGCGAGGGCGACGCCGTGAAGATCGACCTGAACCAGCCGATGGCGGACATCCTGAAGATATTGGATAAGTATCCGGTGGCCACCCGCCTCTCGCTGAACGGTACGATTATCGTGGGCCGCGATATCGCGCACGCTAAGCTGAAAGAGCGCCTGGACCGCGGCGAGGACCTGCCGCAATACATCAAGGATCATCCTATCTACTACGCCGGACCCGCCAAGACCCCGAAGGGCATGGCTTGCGGCTCGATGGGCCCGACTACGGCCGGCCGTATGGACCCCTACGTAGACTTGTTCCAGAGCCACGGAGGTAGCATGGTGATGCTGGCGAAGGGTAACCGGAGCCAGGCCGTGACCGACGCTTGCAAGAAGCACGGAGGTTTCTACCTCGGCTCTATCGGCGGACCGGCGGCTATCTTGGCGCAGAACAACATCAAGAGCATCGAGTGCGTGGAATATCCGGAGCTGGGCATGGAGGCTATCTGGAAGATAGAGGTGGAGAATTTCCCCGCTTTCATCCTCGTGGATAACAAGGGCAACGATTTCTTCAAGCAAATCAAGCCACGGTGCTAACCTAATAGAATGACGAGTTACGAATTATGATTTATGATTTATGATTTGTAATTCGTTGCTCGTCATTCGTATTAAAAAACAGCGGCTATTTTCTTTATCTGATTCAGCTTCTCACGCAAGGAGCTATTTTTCCGAGCCATTTGCATATGTTTGCCCTGTCTAAATAAAAGAGAGACCGTCGAACTTATAGACGAGGCACATAGGTGAGAAAGGGAAGTCACCTATGTGCGTTGGCCTTTTCACATACGTGACTTGGCCGGAGAACATACGTGCGTTTCGCACCTTCCTCACGCCGGGTAACATCAAGCGCTTACGACGGGCATCGTAAGGTCTTCTGAATGCCCATCGTAAGCGCCTTATATCGCCTATTATCAAGCCAAGATGAAGCCTTAATACATCATCCCGCGCTTATACGCCACGGTACGCGCTTCCGTGGAAATGGAGGGCGCTATGTCCTCCTTCGCCACGGCCCATCGTTTATTCGGCTTCTCGCTCATCACGAACTCGATATCGATACCGTCCTTCACGTCCTCCCAGGTCAGGTACGACTTGGTATAACGCTTCCCGTTCACGTAGACCTTATTGATATAGACCGCCTCCGGACTCCAGTTACGGGTCGTCATCCGGATATGGCGCCCGTTGCTCATCCGCACGTCGACGGAAGGCAAGGCCGGCGAGCCGATATTGTAGTACCCGCTACCCGGGCAAACCGGATAGAAACCGAGGCAATTGAAGATGTACCATGCCGACATCTGCCCGCAATCGTCGTTCCCGCACAGCGAGCCGGGCTGATTGCCATAGAAACGGTCGACCACCTCGCGCACCCACTTCTGGCACTTCCAGCCCTCGCCGATATAATTATACAGATAAGCCACGTGGTGGCAAGGCTCGTTGCCATGCCAGTAAGCCCCTATGCGCCCATGGATATCGTGCGCCCCGGGGATGTTCTCCGGCAACTCGTAAAGGAACAGCGAATCGAGCCGCGAGCGGAACAAGTCGCGCCCCATGAGGTTGATAAGTCCCTGCACGTCCTGCGGAACCGTCCAATGGTATTGCACCGTGAATCCCTCGGTGATATCGCCCCAGCCATTGACCGAGCCCGGGCCCTGATACGCCACGGGAGCGAACGGCGTACGCCAATTCCCCTCGCTATCCTTGCCCCGCATATAGCCGGTCTGCTCGTCATACAAATTCTGATAACTCATCGCCCGGTTCAGGAAATACGCGTATTCCTTCTCTTTCCCCAGCTTCTTGGCGGCTTGCGCGATGGCATAATCGTCGTAGGCGTACTCCAAGGTCTTCGACACCGACTCCGCCTCTTTATCGAACGGCACGTAGCCCAGCGCGCGGTATTCCGGCAAGCAATCATAATGCTCGTTCATGGCCGTCGTCACCATCGCCCCGAACGCCCGCTCGTAGTCGAATCCCTTCACGTCCTTGCAAATCATATCCGCCAACACCGCCGCGGCATGATAGCCGATCATGCACCACGTCTCATTGCTCCCGAACGCCCAATAGGGCAGCATCCGCTCCACGCTCTTGTCGTAGTGCGCCAGGATGGAGTTCGCCACATCGGCCTGGATATCCTGATGCACGAGGTTCATCAACGGATGGAAAGCCCGGTAGGTATCCCAGAACGAGAACTCGGTACGATTCGTGAAGCCCTTCTCTTTCTCCACGTTCTTGTCGAGCCCCAGGAAAGAGCCATCGGCGTCGTCGTACACGAAAGGACACAACGCCGCGTGATACGCCGAGGTATAGAAGGTCTCCTTCTGCGCGCGCGTTCCCTCTATCGTATAGGTAGAGAGTTCCTCCTCCCATTTCCGCTCGGCCAGCGCCTTGACGCTATCGAACGTCATCCCGTCCAGCTCGCGCATATTCAGGGCGGTGCCATCCGTGCCGGTAGCCGAGATGGAGGTCTTTACCGTCACCACCTCGTCCTTCCGGGTAGCGAACGACGTGGTGAAAAGGATATTCGGCCCCCACGCCTCGCGATTGCTCCGGAAGCGGGAGGTGTTATATATCACCGGTTTCTGGTCCTGATAAATCATGAAGTCCTTCAAAGGTTTCGAGAAGACCGCCCGGAAATAGATGTGACGCTCCGGCCCCCAGCCTTTCACGAGCTTATAGCCCGTCACGACCGTATCGTTCTCCACCCGGATGTTCGACCATACGCATTGTTGCCACAACGTATGGTTCAAGTCGATCAGGATGAAAGAGCTGTCCGACTCCGGATAGGTGAAACGGAAGATACCGCTCCGCGTCGCCGAGGTCATCTCCGCCTTCACGCCATAATCCTTCAGCGTCACGCCATAATATCCCGGCGTGGCCACCTCCTCGTCGTGCGAGAAGCGCGAGCGGTAGCCCTCGTCCGGATTCTCGTCCGTTCCCGGAGCCAGCTTTATCTCGCCCGTTCCCGGCATAAACAAGAAATCGCCCAAGTCGGGTATGCCCGTGCCGCTCAAATGGGTCAGCGAGAAACCCTGTATGGATTGCCGGTTCCATTTATAGCCGGAAGCGCAATCGTAAAAATGCTCGTCCGTATCCGGGCTAATCTGGATGCCCCCGAAAGGAATCTGCGCGCCGGGATACACATTGCCATATCCATCGGTTCCCACGAACGGATTGACGTAATCAATCAGCCGTTCCCCGTTGTCCGCTCCCGCGAAAGCGGCCACGGACAAAGCCATCGCCGCCATGAAAATAGTTCTTCTCATTCGCTTCCTGTTTTTAGATTATTCCTTGATATCCCCTACCGCTACCTGGTACTCATGCCACAAGGCATCGATATCGTATTGTTCTCCCAACGCGTACTTGATGCCGCCGTCGAACGACCAAGGCACTACCTCCAACGTGCTGCGATTGAACGCGCGCAGGAACTCGGGGTCTTTATTATCGCGCAACCAGACGAAGAAATAACCGGCCGTACGATAGCCGTCCATGTAATTCCCGCCTTTCGGACGGTCCGCCTCGCCATGAAATCCGCCATTCGCCACACGCACCGCGTCGGCCATCCCCTCGATGAACGCCCAGAACACCTTGCTATTGCCATAATTGCCGATGCCTTGCGGTTCCAGCTGATAGGCGTGCGTCAACTCGTGCAGCAACACGCCGCGCGTCTCGAAGAAGAGCTTGGCCGTGTCTTGATTGGCGAACGATTTCTCGATATGCCGCGTACTATAAAAAATGGAGATATTGCCATGGTCGCCTCCCTTCGCGGAGACGCCATCGATATCCTCCAGCGTGTAATGAATCTCATAAACCGGAGCGATACTATCGGCGGGAGAGTCATAAAGCGTGGCGAGCACCGTCCGTGCCTGTTCCTGGATATACCCCTCCGGGTCCGTCACGATACGGTGATAAATCTTGGAACCCTCGGTATCCGGCGCCTTGTCCTCGAAGAGCACCTTGCCGGTATCGTAATCTTTCCAAACATCTTCCACCTCCGAGGCCGGAGCCGCCTCCGCCTCCGTCCGCTCTTGCTTTGGCTGGGTGTTACACCCGACCGCGATAAGCGCGCTTACCGCATACACGAAATACTTTTTCTGAAACATAATCCCTGTTTATTATTTATCAAGCCGCGAAGATAACAACTTTCCATCTCAAAACGCGTCGCGGCGAGGTGAAACCCCCACCGAGACCTCGGACAAGCCCGCGCGGCGAGGTGAAACCTTCCCCGAGGCCCCGGACAGCCTTCGCGGCGAGGTGAAACCTCCTCCGAGACCTCGAACAGCCTTTCGCGGAGAGGTGAAACCTTCCCCGACACCCCGGACAGCCTTCGCGGCGAGGTGAAACCTTCCCCGACACCTCGGAGAGCCTTTCGCGGCGAGGTGAAACCTTCCCCGACACCTCGGAGAGCCTTTCGCGGCGAGGTGAAACCTCCTCCGAGACCTCGAACAGCCTTTCGCGGAGAGGTGAAGCGTTCCCCGACACCTCGGGCAGCCTTTCGCGGCGAGGAGAGACCTTCCCCGACACCTCGGGCTGGCCTTCACCTCTCCGCGACGCGTTCCCGTCAAAGCCGAATAGGCGTACCGTTGTAGAAATCGAGAATCTTGACGCGGAAGATATAATCGAACTTGGCTTGCGCCTGCTCGGCGAGGCTTTGGGCGTACTTGGTCTTCGCCTCGTTGAACTCGAAAACGGTGCTCTTGCCCGCCTCGTAACGCCGCCGGGCATAGTCGAACGCCTCCTTGCTGGCGAGCACCGACTTGCCGGCCGCCTGGTATTTCTTTTGCGAGGCCGTAGCGTTGCTATACGCCTGCTGGATTTCCTTGTACAGGCTCTTCTTCGTGTTCTCCATCTGCAATTCCTGATTGAGGATGTTGATACGAGCCGAACGAACGTTGTCGCGCACCTGGAAGCGGTTGAAGAGCGGGATGCTCAGCGAGAAGCCCACGATTTTCTGCCCGTTCTGCCTCAGCTGCTCGCCGAACGAGCGCGTGTCGATAAACTCCCCTCCGGTGGAAGAGTGGTAATAACCGTTGCTGTAGCTCGCCCCGAAATTCAACTTCGGGTAATAATCCGCCCGCGCGACGCGAAGCATCTTGCGCTGGCTCTCCAACAAATATCGCTGCTCCTTGATTTGCGGCTTGAAGGTGACGGCGTTGTCGTAGATATGATCGGGCGGCAGGATGCTGCCCATGTTCTCCGCCACGACGTCCTCGATGAGCGGCTCCTCGATGTCGAACGCCTCGCTCCGCTCCAGCTCCAAGCTCTGCGCCAGGTCGAGCAACGCGAGGTTGACATTGTTGGCGTACTCCGTGAGCGTCACCTCGTCGTTCGCCAGTTGCGCCTTGATATCGTATAGTTGCGAGAGCGGCACCTTGCCCGCGTCGACCATCGCCTCGGTCTTTACCACCTGCTCCTTATCCAAATCCACCTGCAACCGGGCGACCTCCAGCAGCTCCTTGTTGTAAAGCACTTGCAGATAATACGAGGCGACATTGATCGCCAAATCCTCCTTCGCCTTGTTCAAGCTCTCGATAGAGGCCTTCAGGTCGAGCTTGCGGGCGGCGATATCGTTCGGGATGCGCAGCCCATCGAAAATCGGCATATCCAAAGTGATATTCAACGTAGAGTTCGCCGCGTTCTGGTCGACAATCACGCCCGACTTCGTCGTAGACCGCCCAAACTGGAAACTCTGCCCCACGCTTCCATTCACGCTCGGTAGCCAGCTGAAACGGCTGGTGTGCAACGCCACCTCGCGGCTCGCCCGCTCCTGGTCTTTCTGTTTCAACCCGATATTATGCTCGATGGCATACTGTATGCACTCCTCCAAGTTCCAACGCTTGGCGGGCTCCTGCGCCCGCGAGGCGCTCATCCCCGCGAGGAGGGCGATGGTCAATATCATTCTGTTGTTCCGCATAACGTACCTCCTTCCCTATCACTTATCCGCGTCGATCGCCGCCCCGCGTATCTTATCATCGAGGGTCAATCCCTCCAGAATCTCTATCTTGATGCCATCGGAAAGCCCCACCTTCACGGGACGCCGCTCGAAAAGCTGCTCGGGCGTCTCCTGCTTCACCCACCGCACGAAGGCGGAATCGCCATGGAACTCGATGGTGCTCTCGGGCACGGTCAACACGTTCTCCGCCCGCTTCAACACGATCTCGGCGTTGGCGCTATACCCCGCCCGGATAAACGCGTCCTCCGGGATGGTGACGGCCGCCTTGATCTCGAACTGAATCGCCCCGTTCTTCTCCACGCCCTTAGGCGACACGTACTCCAGTGTCGCGTCGAACACGCGGCTCTCCATGGCTCCCACCGTCAGCTTGATGGGCATCCCCTCGTGGATACGCCCTATCTCGGTCTCGTCCACGTTGCCCTTAAAGATCATATCGTTCATATCCGCCACGGTCGCGATGGTCGTACCATCGTTGAAGTTATTGGCCTGTATCACCGAGTTTCCCACCTTCACCGGGATATCCAGTATCATCCCGGTGATGGTACTGCGGATTTGCGTGGTGCTGCTCACGTTCGAGTTCTTGGCGATACCGTCGCGGATAATCTCCAGCTCGCTAATGGAATTGTCGCGCTCCTCCACCGCCTTCAGGTAGTTCGCCTTCGAGAGGTCGAAATCCTCCCGCGAGATGACGCCCTGCTCGAACAATCGCTCGTCGCGCTTATAGGTCTCTCGCACCTGCGCGAGCGATATCTCGGCCACGTTCACCCGCGACTCGGCGCTATTCAGTTGCACCATCTCCGGGATGACCTTGATGGTGGCGATAATCTCGCCCGCCTTCACCATCTGCCCCGCCTCTTTCTTTATCTCGGCGATAATACCGGATATCTGCGGCTTGATCTCCACCTCGTAGCGAGGCTCCACGTTGCCGGTAGCGACGGTCTTGGTCTCTACCGTATCCCGCTGGGGCGCGACAATCTCATAGACGGTGACAACCGGCTGCGCCTTCTTCCACAGGAAATAGAAGGTACCTATCACGGCGGCTCCCACCAACGTCAGCAGGATAATCCGCAGGATTTTGTTTACGATGCGATTCTTCATGATTATATTGTTCTTTTTATATGATTCCCGATAACTCCCTATTCTTCCCGGATGGCGTCGATCGCCTTGATCTGCATCGCCCGCCAAGCGGGAATCAATCCCGCCAGCAAACCGCTCAGCAACAATACGACCGTAGCCGCCACGGCGGTTTGTATATCCACGCCCGGATGCTCCAAGGGCACGTCGCTACCCGCCTGTTGGGCGGAAAGGATACGGTCGGCCAAGTCGAGCAGGAAGACACCCGCGCTCAAGCCAAGCAATCCCGCCACGGCGGTCAGCACCAAACTCTCGCTCATCACTTGCGAGATGATGTCGAAAGGCTTCGCCCCGATGGCCCGGCGTACGCCAATCTCCCGGGTGCGCTCCTTTACCGTCACCATCATGATGTTGCTCACGCCGATGACTCCCGCGAGGAGCGTGCCCATCCCCACCAGCCAAACCAATATATCGATGCCCGTGAACAACAACTGGAACGTATCGAACTGCGCGGCGATGTTGATAACCCCCAACGCCTGCGGGTCGTCCGGCGCGATCTCGTTCTGGGCGTACATAATCCGCCGGATATCGTCGATCAACGCCTGCATATCCGTGCCTACCTTGGCGCTGACACACAGGAAATGAAGGATATCCCCTTGGTTCAAGGTTTGCTGCATCGTAGAGAAAGGCAAGAAAACGCTCTCTTCCGAGCGACCGCCGATATTCACGCCGGAAGCCTTTTGCTCCACCACGCCCACCACTTGGTAATACAAGCCGTTCACCCGCACGTACTTCCCGCACGGATCCGCCCCGCGGAACAGGTTATCGTTCACCTGGCTACCGATAAGGCAGACCTTTCGCCGCTCCTTCTCGTCGATCTCGTTGAGCAACCGACCAAAATGCAGCTCTTGTACCTCGATATTGAAATACGAGGGATAAACACCCTTCACGTTGTACGTGCCGCTCACCTGCCCGTAGACGATATTCTTCTCCGAGGTCTCGCCCCAAAGGATGGGCGAGATATCCTGTATCGCGTCCACCTCGCGGATGATGTTCTCCACGTCGCGGTTGCGCATGCTCCACCAACGCCCCTTGTTGAAACCCTTATAGGGCTCGCTCGTGCGGTCGGTATAGAAAAAAATAGAGTTGGTAGCGAATCCGTCGACGAATCCGAATATGGCATTCTTCAATCCATTGCCCGAGCCTAACAAGACCACCAGCATCAGGATGCCCCAAAACACCCCGAAGCACGTCAGCAAGCTACGTGTCTTATTGCGGGTAATCGTCACCCATATCTCCACCCATCTATCCGCGTCAAACATAATCCTCAGTCTCTTTCTTGTTTACCTATTCCGCTCGCATCGCCTCGATCGCGTTAATCCTCACCGCCTTGCGCGCCGGGAAATAACCCGCCAGCACACCCGCCACGATAATCAACGCCGTAGCCGCCAACGAGATACCCAAATTAACCGTCGGGTTCCGGAATATCGTCATATCCTCGCCCGGGTTCCCACCAGACGATCGCGCCATGCCACTCATCTCCATGCCATAATTAATCAACTCCGTCAGCCCGATTCCCATCACCATACCGATATAGCCAAACGTGGCGGTCACAAGGATTGACTCCGTAATAATCAACGCCAGGATAGACGAAGGCTTGGCGCCGATCGCCTTCCGGATACCAAACTCGCGAGTCCGCTCGCGGACAGTGATCAGCATGATGTTGCTCACGCCCACGATACCCGCCATCAGCGTACCGATACCCACGATCCAGATAAAAGCGGCTATACCGTTCATGATGTTATTCATCATCCGGAACTCCGTGGCGGTATTCCACATACCGATCGCGTTGTTGTCCGTCGGGTCGAAATTGTGTACGCGCGCCAACGTGGCCCGGAAGCGAGCCTCGAACGCCTCGTTCGCCTCCTCCGACACCAGCCCGTTCACGGTAAAAGTGAAACTGCTCAAACCATATCCTTTATTATATAAGGTACGCGCGGTAGTAAACGGGATATAGGCCGGAGCGTTGTTGCTCAGGTTGTCATCGTCGTACACGCCAATCACCTGCAACATGGTATTCCCCGCCTTTATATACTTTCCCAACGCGGGCTGGTCGCGAAACAACACTTCCTTCATACGCGGGCTCAGCACGATCACCTTACGTTGCTCCCGCATATCCAGCTCATTGACGAAACGTCCGTTTCCGGCACTCACGACCACATAATTGATAGGTGCGTGATCGGGGAAAACGCCTTCCAACCGTCCCGTGATGAATTCCTCGTTCACGTACAGGGTATCGGAAT
Organism: Candidatus Parabacteroides intestinigallinarum; assembly: GCA_019114945.1. Taxonomy (GTDB): domain Bacteria; phylum Bacteroidota; class Bacteroidia; order Bacteroidales; family Tannerellaceae; genus Parabacteroides; species Parabacteroides intestinigallinarum. The sequence continues at coordinate 92,371 of DXEN01000080.1, forward strand.
GCGACACGGTAGCCGAGCAAAGGTCGATCTCCGGATGGACACGCCGTACCAGGTCGATATCCGTCTCCTTGAAAGTGATGCTCCGGTTCGTGGACATTCCTTTCCACGGCTTGGTGGTATAGCCCGCCCAAACAGAGACCTTGTTCATCGACATATTCCGGAAATTATACATCACCCCGTTGCGCAACCCGTTGCCCGCGCCCAAGAGGACAATCAGCATAAAGATACCCCACGCGACGGAAAAACCCGTGAGGAACGTACGCAACTTGTTACGCTTCACCGTACTCCATATTTCCCGGAAATTATCGAAATCAAACATGGCCCATCCCTTTCTCGATCCGCTCGATCAGCCCGTCTTTAATCCGGATGATTTTATCTGTCGCCTCGGCCACGGAAGGCTCGTGCGTCACGATCACCATCGTCATTCCCTCCCGGTTCACGTCGCGCAACAAGCGCATGACCTCCACGGTCGTCTTGCTATCCAACGCGCCGGTCGGCTCGTCCGCCAATATCACCCGCGGCTTCGTAATCAAGGCCCGGGCGATAGCCACCCGTTGCTTCTGTCCGCCGGACATCTCGTTGGGCATATGCTCCGCCCAATCCTTCAAGCCTACCATATCAAGGTAATCCAGCGCCATGGCGTTTCGCCTCTTACGGCTGACTCCCTGGTAATACAACGGTAAGGCGACATTCTCCACCGCATTCTTGAAAGAGATCAGATTAAACGATTGAAAGACGAACCCGATCATCCGGTTGCGCAACTCCGCGGCACGGGTCTCGCTCAAATCCCGGATCAATTGCCCGTTCAAGGTATAAGAACCGGAATCATACGTATCCAATATACCTAATATATTTAATAAGGTAGATTTCCCGGAGCCGGAGGCCCCCATGATAGAGACCATCTCGCCTACCTCTATATCCAGGTCGATACCTTTCAGGACGTGCAACGGAGCGCCGTTAAAGTACGTCTTATTTATGCCCCTGAGCTGAATCATCCTATTTTCTTACTCTTTCGTTCAACATTCCACTCTTTTTTCACCCCGCGAATATATACATTAATAAAATACCATGCATTGCAAGGCTTCTGTTTTAAATACATTAACACAAAACAAAACGCTTAGGCACAACACGGTTTCCTCCTTAGAAAAGGATAGGTTTGTCAATCGCGAAACATTGTTTTTCCCCACGGAAAACATAGGTTTCCGGATAAATACGTCCAAAAAGCGGGGAATGAAATCAATTTGTCACAAACGTTTTAAACATATTAATTGTTAATTGGAATATATTCGGTGTGTTTTGGAACAGTTTCTATGAGAAAGCTGTTGTATTTTCGCGGAGTCAAATGAGGTGTCAGAATCGGATGGGTAAAAAAATAGCATTTATATTTCTATTTGTGGCGGTCGCTTGGGTAGCGAGAAGTCAGAATTATACGATAAAAGGGAGCGTGACAGACTCAATAACCGGAGAGCCCTTGCCTTACGTGGCCGTACTGTTGAAAGGTACGACAATAGGCGGCACGACGGACTTGGATGGTAATTTCGAGATCTCTACCTCATCGAGGGTACGCACGTTGCAAATCTCCTACTTAGGATATTCGACCAAGGAATTGGAATTCGTACCGGGCAAAGCCACGGGATTGAAAATCGAGTTGGCCCCGACAAGTATCAACCTGACGGAAGTCCTCGTGAAACCGACCAAGGAGAAATACTCCAAAAAGGATAATCCGGCCGTCATTTTCATTAAGAACGCGATCGAGCGGCGCGAGAGCAACGACCCGCGCAACCACGACTATTTCCGATACGACCAATACGAGAAGATGGTGTTCGCCATGAACGATTACCAGCCCAAACCCAAGAAAGAGGGGAAGACGGGCAAGTTCGACTTCTTGGTGGATTTCATTGATACACTGGAGGTAGGAAAGACCATCTTGCCTGTATCGGAGCGAGAAAAACTCCAAACCGTTTACTATCGGAAAGACCCCAAGACCGAGAAGCAGGTCGTAAAAGCCACGAAAGCCGCTGGCGTGGACGAGGTATTCTCGCGAGACGGTATCCAGCAATTCCTGAACGAGGTGTTCCGGGAGGTCGATATCTTCCAAAACGATATCCCTCTGTTCCTGAACCGATTCGTCAGCCCGATGTCGACGATGGGTCCCAACTTTTACCGGTACTATTTATTGGACACGCTGGAGGTAGACGGACAAAAGTGCGTGGACTTAGGATTCGCCCCCTTTACGCCGGAGACTTTCGGCTTTACGGGACACTTGTATATCACGCTGGACTCGACCTTCTTCGTGCAGCGGGTAAAATTGAACGTGCCTAAGAAAATCAACCTGAACTTCGTGGGAGGCATGACGATTGAGCAAACCTTCAACCGGGCTCCGGACGGGACACGCATCATCACGAAAGATGATATCATCGTGGACTTCAAGCTGACCGAGAAATCGAAAGGTATGTACGCCCGGCGCCTGAACATTTACTCCAACCAAGCGTTCGAGGCTCCGGAGGATTCCACGATTTTCGAGGAGAGCGCCCCGGTAATCATCCCGGTAGAGGCCTATCGGCGCTCGGAGGATTTCTGGGCCGAGAACCGCCCCGAGGAAGCCGGCGCCCGCAAACAGAACAGCGTGGAGAAATTGATGGAGAAACTCCGCTCCATCCCGATATTCTACGTGACGGAGAAAATCGTGACGGTATTGACCTCCGGCTATATCCCGACGAACAAAGTGGAGGAAAAGAGCAAGTTCGAGTTCGGCCCGATGAATACATACATCAGTGGAAACGCGATCGAGGGCGCCCGCTTCCGGGTAGGAGGAACTACGACAACCGCCTTCAGCAAGCGCCTCTTCCTGGATGGATACGTGGCGTATGGCACGAAAGACCGGGAGTGGAAATACGACGGCCTCGTGGAATATTCCTTCATCGACAAGAAAGATTACCGCAAGGAATTCCCGGTGCATTCGCTTCGCTTAGAGTATTCGTACGACATCAACCAGTTGGGGCAACAATACATGTACACCAACAAGGATAATATGTTCCTCGCGTTGAAACGGCAAAAAGATACGCGCGCCACCTATCTGCGGAAAGCGGAACTGACCTACTACCGCGAGCATTACAACGGCTGGGCGTATGGCGCCGTGTTGCGCAACTTCAAGGAATATTCCACGGGGTATGCGGCGTTCGACCGCATCGGAGCGGACGGACAAATCACGCCAACCGATTCTTACCGGATGTCGGAGATAGAGTTCAAGCTCCGTTTCGCCCCGAACGAGAAATTTTACCAAACGCGTAACTACCGCTACCCGATTACGCTCGATGCGCCCGTTTTCACGTTGAACCATACGATGGCTTTCCAAAACGTGTTGGGTAGCACGTATGATTACCAGAAGACGGAATTTGGCATCCAGAAACGTTTCTGGTTCTCGGCTTTCGGCTACGTGGATATCTTGGCGAAAGCGGGAAAGGTATGGACCAAGGCTCCGTATCCATTGCTCATCCTTCCGAACGCCAACCTGTCGTACCTCGTGCAACCGGAATCCTACACGAATATGAACGCGATGGAGTTCATCAACGATGAGTACGCCTCGTGGGATATCACCTATTTTATGAACGGCGCCTTGTTGAACCGCATACCGCTCATCAAGAAACTGAAATGGCGCGAGGTATTCTCGTTCCGGGGCATGTTCGGCCACTTGACCGACAAGAACAATCCATTTATCGAAGGCCAGAACAACGATGGATTATATCGCTTTCCGGAAGGCTCTTACGTGATGGATCCATCGACTCCCTATATGGAGGTAGGTGTCGGTATCGAGAACATCTTCAAGTTTCTACGACTGGATTACGTATGGCGTCTGACCTATAAGGATCATCCGGGCATCCAGACAAGAGGCGTCCGTTTCATGATGAAATTATCGTTCTAACCCGCTGGCGGGATTCATTCCCAATCGCTAAACGGAAGTGTCAGCTGCTCCCAATGCCCTTGCTCAGGAGCCTCCCCTTTCACGGGGTTCGACACGGACAAGCCGATAAGACGGATCGGACGCTCCGCGTACTCCACGCCTCTCAAAAGCTCCTTGGCCAGCGCGAGAATCTTATCCAAGGAAGTTAACGCGAACGGGCGGCTTATGCTCCGGGTGATTTGGGTGAAATCGTGGAACTTTATTTTCAACGTAAGCGTATTCCCTTGGAAACCTGCCCGTTCCAAGCGGCCGACCAGCTCGGTCGCGACATGATAAAGCTCGATAATCACGGAGGACTGACGGGAAATATCCTTTTCCAACGTATGCTCGCACCCCACGGACTTGCGGACACGCTCCGCCTCTACTGGCCTATCATCAATTCCACGGGCGAAAGCATAATAGAGCGCCCCAACTTTCCCGAACTGACGGATAAGCATCTCTCGCGAGCAGTTTCGGAGTTGCTCTCCATCATGGATTCCCAAGGCATGCATCTTTTGGGCGGTCACCGGGCCTACGCCCCAAAAAGACTCGATCGGGAGCTTCGCGATAAAGTCCAACGCCTGGTCGGGATGAATGGTACACAAGCCATTCGGCTTCCGATAATCCGAGGCGATCTTCGCCAGGAACTTATTATAAGAAACGCCGGCGGAAGCCCGCAAACCCAAGTCGTGCCAAATCCGTTCCTTAATCTCCTTGGCGATATCCACCGCCAACGGGATATCGGGCTTGTTCTCGGTTACGTCCAAGAAAGCCTCGTCCAAGGATATCGGCTCAATCAAATCCGTATAATCGTGGAAAATCGCGTGAATCCGCTGAGAGACGGATTTATAGACATCCATCCGGCTATGCACGAAAATCAAATCCGGGCACAGACGTTTCGCCTTTTGGGAAGACATGGCGGAACGCACGCCGTATTTCCGTGCCTCGTAGCTGGCGGCGGCCACTACGCCCCGCTGCTCGGCGTGCCCCACGGCGATGGGCTTTCCCCGAAGTTCCGGATGATCGCGCTGCTCCACCGAGGCGTAAAAGGCATCCATATCGATGTGGATGATTTTCCGCAAACGCGATTCTCCTATGCTCTCTTTCGGTTCCATCCGCTATTATTCAAGAATATATCTACTTGTCAAGAACGAAGCTTCACCGCCCGTGTCAACCGGTTGAAACGGTTGCCTAACAACAATCCCAATACGGTGAGACCCACCGGGAATCCACACCAAACACCGATCGCGCCCCAGCCCAAGACAAATCCACACAGATAACCAATCGGCAACGACAGACCAAAGTGACAAAGGAATGCCATCCAAGCCATATACCTCACATCGGCGATGCCACGTAAAGCGTTGGCAAAAATAATCTGCAATCCATCGCCCGGTTGATAACAGATGGCCGACCAGCTCAACAACGCGACCAAGCCGACCACTTCCGCATCCGTCGTAAACAAATAACCCATAAAATCCCTGCATACCCATATCAGCGCCATCACGCTCACGGCCACCGCCATAATAATATGCAACCCCGCGAAAGTCGTCCGACGCACGTTCAGAAGGTCATTCCATTGCTTGTACTGGCTCACCCGGATCGTAACGGCGGCGGCGATACCGTAATAAATCATGAACCCCAGCGTCGTGATTACCCCAATCACCTGATGGGCGGCCAAAGCGGCACTCCCGATCCATCCCATCATAATGACACTCAGGTTGAACGAGCCACTCTCGATTCCCATCTGCAAGCCAACCGGAACGCCCAGCCGAATCAAGTTACGCAAGTTCCCGCGATTGATCCGCCCATCCCGAAAGCCTCGCCAATACACCCGATAACGGGCATGAAAAGCGAATAACCCGACAAAAACGAGACACATAAAGACACGACTCGCGAGCGTAGAAATGCCCGCGCCGGTCAATCCCAGTTCCGGCGACCCGAAATGTCCGTAAATCAAGATGTAATTCCCAATGATGTTCAATACGTTCGCGCTCAACATAATCCACATGGGCGTGAGCGTATCGGTCGTCCCGTCGCTGAATTGCTTAAAAGCGTTGAACAGCATCACGAACGGAATGGAAAACAGCTGGATGATATAATAAGGAATGATATAGGGCCGCAACTCCTCCGGCTGGCCCAGGCGATCCAAGTTCAACAGAAGCGCCAGCATACAAAGCATCAGCGACAAGCCGACAAGCAGATTTATAAACAAGCTATTCCGCAAGGTCTCGCCCGCCTTCTCAAGCCGCTTGTCCGCGAACAAACCTCCGATAATAGGCGTCAACCCATACGAGAAACCCATCCCGAAGATGAAAGCGAGGTTGAAAAAATTGTTCACGAAAGAAGCGGCCGCCAGTTCGATACCGCTATGATGCCCCACCATGCTATTGTCGGCGAACCCGACAATAATAATCCCCAACTGCCCGAGCATGATGGGGATTCCTAACCGGACAATCGCTTTATAATGTCCTGTATAATCGGAGACTCGCATTTATTTCGTCACGATTCGCATGGTTTTAATCTTGATGTTCTCGACGGGGCGATCCTCCGCGTTCGTCTCTACGAACTGGATTTTGTCCACCGCCTTCATACCGCTCACCACTTCGCCAAACACCGTATATTTACCATCCAGATCGGGACGCCCGCCTTCCAGCATATAGGCCTCTTTCTGCTCCGGCGTGAATCGCATGCCTTTTTCCTTGGTCATCTTATCCAGCTCCATCTCGGTATAGAATTGCCCCGTCACGATATAAAACTGGGTAGCCGATGAGGCGCGTTCCGGGTTCACGTCGTCCGACGTACGGGCGGCGCACAACGCCCCTCGCTTATGGAAATGCTTCGGGTAAACGATCTCGGCCGGGATGGTGTAATCCAAATCCCCATCGCCCAGATGCATATCGGGTGGCGCGTCTTTCGAGTTGATATCACCGGCCTGTATCATAAATTGCTTGATTACCCGGTGGAACAGCAACCCGTCGTAGCGGTGCTCGTTCACGTTCTTGATAAAATTATCGCGGTGCAACGGGGTATCGTTGTACAGCTTCACCTTAATCTTGCCTTTATCCGTCTCAATCAACACCAGCGTCTCCGCCTCTTGCGCCCGGAGCGGGCCGATCGTCAACAAGAAGAGCGACGCGAACAACATCGTAACTATTCGTCTCATACTTTTTTCGATTACATATTTTGGAGAGACAAAGATAATCTCTTCTTCCGAAATAAAGAGGTTCTTTTCAGAAGTTTCTTGGCATATCTTCCTAACGCACCTATGTGCTCCGGGCAAGTCACGTAGGTGCGTTGGGCAAGTCACGTAGGTGAAAAGGCCAACGCACATAGGTGACTTCCCTTTCTCACCTATGTGCGTTGGAGGCTTAAAAATGATACGAGGCATAGATGCCCAATAGGCCGCCTTCCTGTAAATCCAGGTATTTATAGACAACGCCCGCTCCCCATCGGTCCGAGAAGGAATACTCGTACCTCGCGCCCAAGCAGTAGTCGAAGGCGGAATCGTGCGCGTAGGCGATGCAAGAGCCCCGTGTGACGTCCTCTGGACCGGGTACGCTGGCCGGTATCTCGCGATAGATCACGCGTAGGCTTGTCAGACCGCTCCAGCCGATGCCGACGAATGGGGTGAGGTGATGTCGCCGGTTGTCGGGGAGGAGCCGTAGCAAGTCGTACCCGACGTTCACCATAACGGATATGTCGCGTTGGCCCGATAGATCATCGTTGACCCCGTCAAACACCGTGCTCTCGTGGCGCTGGGTTTGATAGGCGAGGTATTGGTCGGTACCTTCCAAAGGCAACGAGTTGAGGAGGGTCAGGCTCACGGAGGCTTCTATGCCTTTAATGTTTACGCCCCCTTCCAAATCCATCCCGATGCCTTCGATGAAGTCGGAGTTGACACCCGTCCCGATGCCCAAGCGGATATAGGGTTCGCACGTTTGCCCGTATGCGGCGCAAAGGAGGCACGATAACATGCCTCCTATCGCGAATTGTCTGATGGTTCGTTTCATGTTTGTTTGTTCTTTTTTGTGCGCGAATATAGCGAAAGTTAAAGACACATTGTCGACAAGTTCGACAGCTTCTCTTTCATCAAAGACGCGTTGTCCTACATGTAGGACGGTCTCCCTTTCATCAAAGACGCGTTGTCCTACATGTAGGACGGCCTCTCTTTCGTCAAAGACGTGTTGTCTACAAGTTCGACGGTCTCTCTTTCGTCAAAGACGTGTTGTCTACAAGTTCGACGGCCTTTCTTTCGTCGAAGACGCGTTGTCGACAAGTTCGACGGCTTCTCTTTCGTCAAAGCGCTTTAAAACGGTACGAAGACGGAAAGCGTCAAGTCCGTGAGGTGCCCGCGCCGGCCATTGGCAGGACCATCGTTGAAATGCTTCAACGTGTTCAGGCAACCATATTGATAAGAGAGGGCGAGCTCGCAATGGCGGCTCACGCGATATCCTACTTTCGCCAACAGACCGAGGTCGAACGCGGCATGCGGCTGGGCGTAAAGCGTCGGGGCGACGCCCGCTCCCAGAAAGAACCGCCGGGCGAAGCGCCAGTTCCAGCTGGCCGCCACGGAGATAGGCATCACGAACTCGGTCAGTGTCTTGTCCTTGTCGGGTGCCGGCACGTGGAGGGCCGACCAATATTTGTCCGTCTCCATCTTCTGGAATCCGAGGGTGAGGTCGAGGTCGTAAAAGAACGTGCGCTCGGGCAGGAAGCGGAAGCGATAGCCGATGAGGCTATTCAGCTTGTAATCGTGCCGGTAGTTCCAATACGAGCCCGAATTGAATCCGTCGGTCTCCGCCCCGTTCTGTACCGGGAAGCCCGCGCCCGCTCCGATTAATAGACCTTGTTCCAACATTTTCTCCTCCTGGGCATAGGAGGAGAAAGTGGTTACTAATGATAAGAATAAAAAGAATAACTTTTTCATTGTATAGCGCGATGTAGAATTAATTCTTTCTTGTTATGAACTCAACTTTGGAAGTACCTTTTCTGCTCTCCGGTATTTCGTTGGACCAAATCTCCATTCTTCCCGTGAGTGACCATTCAATACCCTTGCCTGTGATTAAATTGTTTTTTCCATAGACACCCAGATTATAATCTTTCTTCCCAAAAGGATCTATGATAGAAAGAAGTACTTGATTGTTATTGCTGATAAAAGCCGTATTTTGGGCATTGGAGGTACCAAAGCCATCTCCTGAGCCTATTAATTGATATCTGAAATGTACATTGGCATGATGCCTTTTCCACATGAGCTTTTTTCGTTGGCTTAGTAATTCGCATTTTACTCTTTTGTATTCTTTTTTTGCCTCATCAGGACCGATCCACATCGTGCCATCTTCTGAGGGCTGCGCTCTCACTTTCACGTATGTACCATCCTCTTTTGTGTATTTTACCTCTGCTTTATTCGTGCTAGTAGCCTCTGAGGTCGACATATTCTCGCCATACATCGATATTCCGGGTCCAAAATAAGCTTCCAATGATTCGTAAACCGGAGCGTATACCACGCTATCTCCAATGAGAAATACGCCATCCCTGTTTACGAACGGGCTGTAAAAGGAGTTTTTTAATTTGTAGTGAGCTATGAAATCCGTGGAATCGTAAGGCTCGAACATGAAGATATCGCTATACTTTTGCTTAAATTCCTTGATTTGCTTGCTGGGCCATGGCTGGATTGGATCTTTTTCGTAATTGTCCACGATAAGTTCTTGCTCTTGGTCCGCTTCTTGCATTAATTGCCATTGGCTTGTGAAGCCCATTCCATAGAATAGATTCCCGATTTCATCGTCTGACATATCGCCCATTTTCCACATAATCGCATTATACGTGGAATCGTTCTTGAATTGAACGCATTTCTTCCCTGCGTAATCTACGATTTGATAGTCGGAATCCATCGCGATAAACGACTTTGTTTGTAAAACGCTTGCCTCCGGCATATTTGCCAATTCAGCTTCATTGTCGCACGACATCATCATCAAAGCGCATGCGGACGCTAATAAAACAGTTGTCTGTTTCATACTTGAAAATTTAGATTAAACATTAAATGTATTTGTACTTGAAAAATATCTCTATCAAATTATCGGAATATTTAGATTTAATCGATCATTTGTTATCATTAATGTACACGATTTTATTTCATTCGTTATGGGTAAATAGATACTTTGAGGTGTATCAATAGTAACGAATTCCTCATAAAGGATAGCTCCATACTCATCCATTATTTGGATGGATATATCTCCTACTGCTTTCTCAAAATGAAGTATCCATAGGTTCTCCTTTATCTCTATTTTCACAGGATCAGAGATGGAACGTTCTTCTTCATTTTCCCGTTCTCCTTTGTTATCAAGAAACAACATTGCATGTGTAAATGTACATGTGCAATAAAGCAAACCAATCAAAAATAAAATCTTCTTCATATCATTCGTCGTTTAATGACCGCGAATGTATGGCAAAGGGCTAAAAGGTCTGGTTAAACACTGTTCGCATTTTGTTCGCATTTTGTTCGCAAGGGCGCAATTCGCTATGTGTCAGATAATAATTCGTCTAATTTATTGGCTCCGCCCTCTTCTCCGGTTATCTTTTTATAGAGCCGTGCGCGTGCGGAAGAGATAGATGATTTGGAGCGATTCAGCAATTTCGCCATATCCGTTACCTTGATGGAGATCTTGATTAGGTAACAAATCCGTAATTCTACAGGAGATATATTTGTGCATAGCCGATGCAGGCGACCTGTGAAATCGTCGTACGTTTGGTCCAAGGCTTTTCCTAAGGCGAGCCAATCCTCTTCCTCGACGCGAACGCCCATTTCGTCCGCTTGATGGAACTTTTGGTAGATATCGGAGCGCTTCAATTCCGCCTCCATCAAATCCCGTTCGGTACGGCATAATTGGATGCGTTGGTTCGATACCTCCAATAATTCTTTTTGCACTTGCAGCAAGGCGTTCTTGTTGTCCCGTTCTTGGGATAACAGGTGCTCCATCTCACGCAGTTTCCGGTTGTTTTCCTCGATGCGTTGCACGCTCCGCTCGTATTGGTCTTGCTTCTCTCGCTGGAGCTTTTGGAGTTGTAAAGAGATGCGATCCCTTTTTCTTTTGGAGCGATATATCAATAGAATCATGACGCTAAAGAAGATACTGCACGAGGCTATTATCCGATAATTACGGATGCGTATCCGGTTGTTCTCTCGTTTCAATTGGATAATCTCTTTCTTTTTCTCTTGGTAATTGTAGAGGGCCGTTGTTTTCCGAATTTCTTCCGAATTAGTTATCTTTTTAATGGAATCTTGTGCTTGTTGACAGAGCCGGAAAAAGAGAATAGACTTTTTATAATCTTTTTTCCTTTCAGCTAATACGGATAAATATTCATATGTATCTTTTAGAATATATATATTAGAATTATGTGTGCATCTGAGTAAATAATATTCCGCTGAATCTAATTTGTTCGTTTTTAGATATAGATGTCCTAATGCTAAATAGGTAGGGAGCATATCTCGGTTTATAGAGTCTGTTAAAGATTCAGCTAAACAGTGCAAAGCATTGTCGTATGACCCTATTTTTCGGTAGAAGCTACCCAATTCAGTCAATATCCCCGAAAGGCGGCGTTTAGTGCCCGTTCTTCTTGCCCAATCCGCTGCTTTTTGGAAATATAGTAAAGCACTGTCATTCTCTTCTATCATGTTATAAGCTCTCGCTATATCCCTGTTTTTTAAGGAAAGCGAGGCGCTATCCCCAATTCGCAGGGCGCATTGATACGCCTTTTGGTGCATCTCGATGGCTTCCTCGTAGACGTCTTGGTAATCGTAAAGCATTCCCATTTGGGAATAGATTTTGGAGAGCAGGGGGGCGTGCCGGGCGGTGTCCGCCACGTCGATGGCCTTTTGGAAATAGTGCAGCGCCTCGGGGGCGTCGTTCAGGTCGCGATAGACGCGGCCCATGTAGTAATACGACTCCACGAGCTTATCCGGGTCGCCCTGTCGCTTGTAGAAAGCGGTGACGCAGCGTATCAACGAATCGGAGGTATGGCGCACGTAGAGCTTGTCGTTCACCTTCATGCCGAGCAGGGCGAGGTACATCCGTTGCTCCTCATCGAAGCGGGCGAGGCTATCCCGCGCCTCCTCCCATAGCGACAAGGCGGCCTTGGGATCGGTATTCGCGAGCGAATCGATCCGTAGCAACACCGCGGGATAAGGCTCCCGCCGTATGTCGCAAGCGTAAAGCATCCCTATCAAGGCGCCCAGAAGGGCTATAACTATGCGTGGCATCTCCCAAAACCCTCTTTTATTAGACAGGGGCAAACTTACGGGAAAAAACGTGCATCAAATCGCGGAAAAGCACGCAGACAACGCAGACTGGGCAGATGAACACAGATTATTTTCTTGATTTATAATTATAAGTCTGCGTTCATCTGCCCAGTCTGCGTCGTCTGCGTGCCAATACCTAATTTTGACACAGCGTCTCCCGCATATTCTTTTAAGGGAATCAATCCCATTAATTATTCGCCTTCTCTAACGCCGCTTTTTTATTGATTTTCTTCTTCTGCAACTCGTAAGCGATCGGCGTAGCGACAAACAATGTCGAATACGTTCCGATTACGATACCCAACAAGATAGCGAACGTAAAGCTTCGGATCGTGCTACCACCCAGGATGAAGATACACAATACAACCACCAACGTCGTCAACGAGGTATTGAACGTACGGCTCAACGTAGAGTTCAAGGCATCATTGATCACTTGGTAACGATCGCGCTTCGGATAGATAGCGATGGTCTCGCGGATACGGTCGAATACCACCACGGTATCGTTGATAGAGTAACCGATAATCGTCAAGATCGCGGCGATAAAGGTCTGGTCGACCTCCATCGAGAACGGCAACAACTTCCACAACAACGTGTAGAAAGAAATGATACACAACGTGGTCGCCGCTACCGAGACAAACGCACCGACCGAGAAAGATACGTCGCGGAAACGAAGCAAGATGTAAGCGGCCATACAGAACATCGCGAAGATAACCGCCAAGAACGCGGCGTTCTTGATATCATCCGCCATGCTCGGACCCACTTTCTGCGAGCTCTGGATATAATCGGAAACGAACTGATCCACCGTCGTACCGGCAGGCAACAACGATTGCAAGCCCTCGAACAACTTGCCCTCGATTTCCTGGTCGATATTCGGATCGTTGTCGGTAATCTTATAGTTCGTAGAGACACGAACCTGATCCGGCGTACCGATCTGGATGACGCTTACCGAACCATCCAAATGCGTATCCAGCAGGCTACGCACCTCGTCCGTCTTCACTTCCTTATCGAAACGAATCACGTAGTTACGACCACCGGTAAAGTCGATACCGTTGTTCAAGCCCACCGTCATCATGGAAATAGCGCCCAAGACAACAATTGCGACCGGAATCAAATAACCCACCTTGCGAGCGCCCAAGAAGTTGATCTTCGGATTCGTCAACAAGTCTTTCGTCAAAGAGGTCGTAAAAGTCAGGTTCTTCAGCTTATCCTTCGCCAACAACGCCTCGTACACGATACGCGTCAAGAAGACCGCCGTCAAGAAAGAGGCGAACAGACCGATAATCATCGTCGTAGCGAAACCACGGATCGGGCCCGTACCGAAATAGAACAACACGATACCCGTGATGATAGAAGTCAGGTTGGAGTCGAAGATCGCGGAGAAGGCGTTGCTATAACCATCGGCGATCGCCTTGCTCAACGACTTGCCGGCGCGCAACTCCTCTTTCGTACGCTCGTAAATCAACACGTTCGCGTCGACCGCCATACCCAAGGTAAGCACCATACCGGCGATACCCGGCAACGTAAGCACGGCCTGGAACGACGCCAAGATACCCATCGTGAAGAAGATATTCAACACCAAGGCACCATCGGCGATCAAGCCCGGAAGCCATCCATAGAACGCGCACATATACAACATCAACAGGATCAACGCCAAGACGAACGAGATTACGCCGGAATTGATAGCCTCCTGTCCCAACGAAGGACCTACCACGTCCTCTTGTACGATATGCACGGAAGCGGCCATCTTACCGGACTTCAGCACGTTCGCCAAGTCTTTCGCCTCTTCCGGGGTAAAGTTTCCGGTAATCTGCGAGCGGCCACCCGTGATCTCATCGTTCACACGAGGAGCGGAGTACACCATCTCATCCAAGACGATCGCGATCTGATGACCGATATTCTCTTTCGTCAAGCGAGCCCATTCCTTCGCTCCCTCGGCGTTCATCACCATATTCACCATTTGCTCGGTACGACCGGCCTGTTGCATAAAGTCGGCGTTAGCGTCGGTTACCACGTCGCCACCCAATGCCGGACTGCCATCCCGGTTCGTCACCTTCAAGGCGTACAACTCGAAGAACTGCTCACGCTCGTCGATCGCTTTCACGCCCCATTTCAACGCCAGATTACGCGGCAAGACCTCCTTCACCTGCTTCATGTTCAGGTACTCGTTGATCTTCTCCATATCCTTCGCCTGCGCGATACCTACGGTAGCGCCCGGCGCCAACTGACCATTGTACTGGCTAATCTGCAACAAAGCGAACAACGGGTGTTGCTTCGCGAACTCCTCCATACTCTGGTCCGCTTGCGTATCCGTCGCCGTCTCCTGACCAATCTCGGCCAACAACGAATCCGCCTCGCTTACGTTCGCTTGCGCGCCGGAAGCCTCGGCGGCGTTCTCCTCGGCCGCAGGCGCCACTTGCGTGCTATCCGACTCGGAAGCGCTCAAGATAGAAGCCAACACGTTGTCGGCCGCTACCAACTGCTGGTAAATCTCCGGCAACTCATAGGTCTCCCAAAACTCCAGGTTCGCGCTACCTTGCAACAGCTTACGCACACGCTCCGGCTCTTTCACGCCCGGCAACTCGACCAAGATACGTCCCGCCGTCTCCAACCGCTGAATGTTCGGGGAAACCACACCGAAACGGTCGATACGCGTACGCAACACGTTGAACGAATTATCGATCGCGCTCTGCAGCTCCTCCTTCAACACGGAGATCACCTGCGCGTCCGAGCTCTGGGGAGTAATCTTATCTTTTAACTCAAACGTACTGAAAATAGCGGAAAGACGAGCGTTGCTATCCAACTTCTTATACTCCTCCGCGAACAGGTCGATAAAGTGTTTTTGGCTTGTCGCTTGGTCCGCGTAGGCTAAATCCAACGCCTTGTTGAAATTCTCGTCCTGATTGTTGTTCGACAACGAACGAACCACATCCGCGACGCTCAACTCGAGGACGACGTTCATACCGCCCTTCAAGTCAAGACCTAAACTAATCTCCATTTCGCGGCATTGCTTGAGCGTATAGCCCAGCCACACCTTCTGAGTAGATAACGAGTCCAAGTAGGCACTCTCTTTCACAGGATCTCCCGCCGCGTACTTCGCCGCCTTGCTGTTGTAATGCCGTGTCACGAACGAGAACGACAAATAGAACAGACACACAAGCGTAAGTAACACCGCGAAGACCTTTACAAATCCTTTGTTTTGCATCTGAATCTTAGGTTTATGTTATTACATTATTTTATATCCATTTTTTCACAGGGTGCAAAGATAGACTTTTTTTCTCTGACAAAGAGCGTTTATACTAATTATTTGCCACGCATTTCGTTTATTTCGAGCATAAATATCTATCTTTGGCGGGAAAATAATGAAAGGACAGTTACCATGAAACAGTTATTATACGCTTTTCTACTGATTCCCCTCTTGCTTCACGCGCAAGAGAACCCGGACCGGAAATACTTAGAGGGCGCGGTGCCCGAGGTGGACGGGAAAATTGTTTTTAGCCGGACGTTGGAAACCCCGGGCCTTGACAAGGCGCACGTTTTCCAACGATTGCTCCAATGGGGTAACGAACGATTCGACACGGAACGGAGCAAGGTCGCTTATCACGACGCGGGAAAAGGCGAGATCGCTATCGTGGGGGAAGATTATCTGGTGTTCTCGAACACCGCCTTGTCCTTGGATCGCTCGTTGATGAAATATCGCGTCCTAATCGCTTGCGACAATCATTCCAGCACGTTGCGACTGACCGGCATCCGTTACGAATACGAGGTGTCTTACCAGCGGGAACCGGAGAAATACAAGGCGGAGGAATGGATTACCGACAAATACGCGTTGAACAAAAGCAAGACGAAGCTGACACGCATCAGTGGAAAGTTCCGGAAAGCGACCATCGATTTCGCGGAAGAGATTTTCGATAGCGCCGCGAAGGCGTTAGGAGCGACAAGCGGACAAGCCGCCGCGTCGATCCCGATGACACCTTTAACACCCGCCACCAAACAAGAGACTCCGGCACAAGCCCCTGAGGCAGGCTTCGTGGCCCTCCAAAGCGATAAAATCCCGGAGACTATCGCACGAATGCTGTCCGGCAATGCCGTGCAAGCCCATATCCCGGACGGCGGCACCTCCGATTCGGATATCGCGTGGAAAGGCATCGGGAATTTGCTGGGCAAGGAGATTTGCTCAATATCTATCGCCCAAGAGAGCCCCGTATATCAGACGCTTGGGGATAACGACCGCTACCGGCTCTACTTCTACCCTACGGGAAAGTCGGCCGACGAAACGTGGCTCATCATCGAATGCCGCAAGCAAGGCGAGACACCCGAGAACGGACGGGCGACGCTGATTGGCGAGATCACACGGGTATGGATGAAGTAAACGCTTCCTACTCCAATCGCAGATAACACCACAAAGGATAGTGATCGGAGTAGGAAACCTTATCGACCGAGCAATTAAAAGCGGTCATGTTAGGGGAATGCAGGATGTTATCGATACGGAACCAAAAAAAGTTCTGGTTATAAGTAACCCCCATTCCCCGGCCCGACTCGGCGAAAGCGTCTACCAAATCGCCCTGGATCGTCCGATGGGCATACGAGATAGGCGTATCATTGAAATCGCCGCACACCAACACGTAATCCCCTTTCGCGTTCTCCACCTCCCGGGCTACCGCCTCTGCCTGTTTGGCCCGGATACGGAAAGCGGTGCTCAGCTTCCGCCCGAAATCACCCCGTAAGTCGTTGAGTCCTTCCGAATCAAGACTCTTGATATACGTGGCGTAACGGGTCCGATCCTCCATCGTCAACTTAAACGACTCTAAATGATTATTGATCAAGGTCAGTTTTTTCCCCTCGATGTCCAGCTCGTGCACGGTGGAACCGTTGGAGGTCGACTCATAATCCACACGCCGGGAACGCGAGATCGGATACTTGGAAAGCACAGCGATTCCAAGACGCCGCGCCCCTCGGGCGTTGAGGTAAAACACGGAACGGTACGGATACATATCGAGCGCCTTGAACACTTTCGACGAGGTGAGGTGTTTCCCCGAACGGGCGACGGCATATTCCTGCAAACAAACAATATCCGCGCCCGACTCCGCGATGTATTGGATAATCGGATTGGGCGAATCCTTCGTATGGTTCCTATAGCCAAACGCCATGACATTATAGGTCAGTACCTTCAGCACCTTCTCGCGATCGACCTTTTTCGAGGCATGCAACGGGAAATAATGCCGGATCGGTCCCAGGCACACCAAGAACGCGCCCAGCCCAATCAACAGGAACTTCCATTTCCGCCAAAAGACCCAGTAAACGACAAAGCATAAATTGCCCGCGCAAATCAACGGGAAAGCCAACCCTAAATAAGAGAACAGCAAACCTTTCTCCGGCGAGACGCGGTCGGAATAGGCCGACGCGATCAATAGCGCGACGGCCGCTATATTCGCCACCACAAATAAGGATTGAAGAAGTAAACGCAGTGTTCTCATGGTTCGTTATCGTTTCTATTTCCTGCTCGCGTCGAACAAGCGCCTTTTCTCGTCGGCGGAGAGGCTCTCGTAACCGGAGCGTTTCAGCTTATCCAATATCGCGTCCAAGTCCTCCGCTTCTTGATGTTTGCGCGCGTTGTACTCGTAATCGGTCTCATTCCGCTTATAGGTCACCCGCATCCTCGGCTTCCGCTTGAATAAGTTCACGCATTTATCGACCAAGCGATTCATCGGCTCGGTGAAATCCTTCCCCGCACGCATCCGGGTGGCGAACCAAATACCGAACAGCGCCCCGCCGATATGAGCGATATGCCCGCCCGCGTTCTCGGATGTCATGGCCAGCAAATCGAGCGCCAAGGTAAAAAGCGCCAGATAAATCAACTTCACCCGGCCGATGAAGAGCAAGTTAATCTCTAAATCCTTCCGGTAGAACGATACGGCGAAAACGATCGCCATCACCGAGGCGGAAGCGCCTATCAAGTAACTGAACGAGGCGACATCCCAGAAATAAGGGAAAATGTTATAGGCGAGTATGAACGACACGGCGCCCGCCAAACCACCTAATAGATACAAGCCACCCAGTTGCCGCTCGCTAAAGAAATTCAGGAACAACCCGCCGAACCAGTACAACCAAAGCAGATTGAAAAGGATATGCAGGAAATCGAAATGGGTGAACATATAGGTCAGCAACGTCCACGGCCGGTACAGCAGCGACTCCGGCGAGGCCGGCAATTGCAGATAAAGCAGGAGCGGTATCCCCCGCGCGTTGAACAAAAGCAACACCACGTCCAGCAAGCGGACCAGCAGGAATATACCTATATTAATATAAAGGAGTTTCGAGAGAATCGTACCCGATTGGAACGAACGCCCCAGATTAGTAAAAAAACTGCCCATTGCCTATCCCTTTCTTTCTCCAATAGCGAATCAACACATACCCGAACAACATGCCTCCCAAGTGCGCGAAGTGCGCCACCGAATCGCCGCTCCCGCTAAAGCTGGCCACGCCCATGAACAACTCGGCGAGACCATAGAATATCACGAAATACTTCGCCTTGATAGGAACCGGTATAAACATCAAGTACAGAGGGACGTTCGGGAAAATCATCGCGAAAGCCAGCAAGATGCCGAATACCGCGCCGGAAGCTCCGATCGTCACGAAATAGTTCAAGAACTGCGCCTTCGTAAGCACCTGCACGCCATTCACGTTGACCAACTCCTCCGACGCGAGCAACACGTCGCGCAAGTCGTAACACCAAACCAACTCCTGTATCAAGCCCGCGCCAATTCCCGTCACGAAGTAAAAAATAAGGAAACGCTTCGGGCCCCACACACTTTCCAGCACCCGACCGAACATATACACGGCGAACATATTGAAAAACACATGCGTGAACGAATGCGTGTCGTGCATGAACATATACGTCACGATCTGGTAAGCCTTAAAGTCGGTAGCGCCGGGGAAATGAAGCCCCAACAAGTCGACCAAATCAATCCCCACCTTCGGCAAGGCGAGGCTCGCCACCCAGAACAAGAGATTGATAATGATAAGATTTTTCGTCACCGGCGGTATGCTGCTCAGAAACCCCGAATTTCCTTGATTCATCATATATTTCAACAAATTTAGAGGCAAAGGTAAGACAAAATAGCCGCATTGCCCCATAATATTGCTAAAACATTATGTAAATCAACAAAAAAACGAATTTTTTCTTTGTGGTATCTCAAAAGAGAACTATATTTGAGGCCAACTAAACGAACTCAATTTTTTATCTAAATACATTCATAATCAAACTATCATGAACAAAACAGAATTTATCAGCTCGGTCGCTGAAAAAGCAGGCCTCAGCAAGGCGGACGCGAAAAAAGCGGTAGACGCATTTATCGAGACAGTTTCCAACGAACTAAAAGAGGGTGGCAAGGTGGCATTGCTCGGATTCGGCTCTTTCTCCGTAACCGAGAAGTCCGCACGGAAAGGTGTGAACCCGCGCACGAAAGAGGTCATCGAGATCGAGGCGCGCAAGAGCGTACGGTTCAAGGCCGGCGCTGAATTGAACGACTTGATTCAATAAGGAGAACGTCGTCATGCAAGAAGAGGCTGTATCAAACCATGGAAAACACGCGTAGACGCGGATTCTTATTTTGATACATCCTCTTGCCGCTCTCCTCTTTTGACAAAATGACAAAAGTGACATTTTGTTTTCTAAACTCCGTGAGAATCGCTTTTTTCGGGCCACGGGACGGGACGACTCCAAAAACGAGAAAAAATATCAGCAATCGCTTGTACCCTAATATGATACCCAAAAACAGCCTTTTATTTTAGCTTCCAAAGAGAGGCCCGAACACTCGTTTATGCCACCCTACGCCGCGATTTTACTCGGAAAAGATTCCTTTTCCTTTCGAAAGAGATGACAATCCAGTCCGAAAGAAACCAAAATCGCCATCGTACGTATCCAACAACGGGGTTATAAACACCCCAAAGTGCCTATCGTTATCCCTCCTAAAGCCTGCTTTTAGGGCATCAAACGCCTATTTCCACGCCTCTTCGCCCGCTATCTCGCGTTTTTCGGAAAAAGGGCGAGTCAGCGAAAACGCCCCGATTGCGACCAAACGTCGCGAATCGCCCTCCTTTGCTTACACCTCGACATTCTCGTCACCCGGCGGTGCCCGGAAATTATCGGAAGCCGGTAGCGGAACGCATCGCTTTTTTACGTACCTTCGCGTATAATTTTAACAACAAGATACATTCATACGATATGGTCATCGAACAACAGATTACCAAGGCTATCCAAGCCGGCATCCAAGCGTTGTACGGAGCGGAGGTGAACCCCGACCAGATACAATTGCAAAAAACCAAGAAAGAATTCAAGGGACACCTGACGCTGGTGGTCTTCCCATTCCTGCGTATCTCCAAGAAAGCCCCCGAGCAAACCGCCCGGGAAATTGGCGATTACCTGCTGGAACACGAGCCGGCCATAGCGGAGTTTAATGTAATCAAGGGATTCCTGAATCTCACCATAGCTTGCTCCCAATGGATTGACTTGCTCAACGCCATCAACGGAGAAGCGGACTACGGAATCGTTCCCGCCACCGACCAATCGCCGCTGGTGATGATCGAATACTCGTCGCCCAACACCAACAAACCGCTCCACTTGGGGCACGTGCGCAACATCCTGCTGGGCCACAGCCTTTCCAAGATACTGGAAGCGAACGGCAACAAGGTCGTAAAGACGAATATCGTGAACGACCGGGGTATCCACATCTGCAAATCGATGTTGGCCTGGAAGAAGTGGGGCAACGGCGCCACCCCGGAATCGACGGGCAAGAAGGGCGACCACTTGATTGGCGATTTCTACGTATTATTCAGCAACAAGCTGAAAGAGGAGGTCAACGCGCTGGAGGCGAAAGGCCTGAGCAAGGAGGAGGCGGAAGCCCAATCGCCCTTGATGGCCGAGGCCCGCGAGATGCTTCGCCAATGGGAGGCGGGCGACAAGGAGGTGCGCGACCTGTGGGCGATGATGAACAGCTGGGTGTACGCCGGCTTCGACGAGACCTACAAACTCATGGGCGTCGGCTTCGACAAGATTTACTACGAGTCGCAGACCTATCTGGAAGGCAAGGCCAAGGTGCTGGAAGGGCTGGAGAAAGGCATCTTCTACCGCCGGGAAGACGGCTCCGTATGGGCCGATTTAAAACCGGAGGGATTGGACGAGAAGCTGCTGCTCCGCTCGGATGGCACGTCGGTCTATATGACCCAGGATATCGGTACCGCCAAATTGCGCTTCGACGATTACCCGATCGACAAGATGATCTATGTCGTCGGCAACGAGCAAAACTATCACTTCCAGGTTTTGTCCATCTTGCTGGATAAGTTGGGCTTCGCCTTCGGGAAAGGGCTGGTTCACTTCTCGTACGGCATGGTGGAATTGCCGGATGGCAAGATGAAGAGCCGCGAGGGAACCGTGGTCGACGCGGACGACTTGATGGAGGAGATGATCAACACGGCACGGGATATCTCCCGGGAATTAGGCAAAGCCAACGAGATGACTCCCGAGGAGGTAGAGGACATCGCCCGGATTGTCGGCCTGGGCTCGTTGAAATATTTCATATTGAAGGTAGACCCGCGAAAGAACATGACCTTCAACCCGAAAGAATCCATCGACTTCAACGGGAACACGGGACCGTTCATCCAATACACCTACGCCCGTATCCGCTCCGTATTGCGGAAGGCGACGGAACAAGGCATCGTATTACCGGAGCGCCTGCCACTTACTTTCTCCATCTCCGAGAAAGAGGAGGGACTCGTCCAAATGCTCGCCGATTATGCGGAGATCGTGAAGGAGGCCGGAAAGTTGTACAGCCCCGCCTGCGTCGCGAATTACATCTACGATTTGGTGAAAGAGTACAACCAGTTCTATCACGATTTCTCGATCCTGCGGGAAGAGAATCCGGAGTCGCGGGATTTCCGCTTGCTATTGTCGGCGAACGTGGCGAAAATCGTCCGCTCCGGCATGAATTTGCTGGGTATCGAGGTGCCCGAACGAATGTAAGAGCATAAAAAAAGAGGGCGCATCCAAATGATGCGCCCTCTTTTTTTATACCTTTATTTCTCTTTCTTCTTGACGACCCGCTTCTTGGGCGCCGCCTTGTCCGCCTCGGCGATAATCGCCCGGCATTCCTCCAAGGTCAACGCCTCCGGTTTCTCCACCGTCTTGGGGATGCGATGATTCTTTCCCTTATACGATATATACGGTCCGAAACGGCCTTGCAGGATCTCCAACTCCGGTTCCTCAGCGAACTTCTTCACGAAGCGTTGCTCATCCTTCCGCTTCTTCTCCTCGATCAACTCGATAGCCTCCTCCGACGTAATCGTTAGCGGATTCAACGTCTTCGGGATAGACACGAACTTGCCCTCATAGCGGATAAACGGCCCGAAACGCCCCACCGCAGCGACCATCTCTTTTCCGTTATACTCACCTATCGTACGAGGAAGGTCGAACAAGCGCAAAGCCTCCTCCAACGTAATCGTCTCGATGGACTGTCCTTTCATCAAGGTTGCGAAACGAGGCTTCGCCTCTTCTTCCTTGCCATCGTCCGTGCGAGCGACACCAATCTGCACGACAGGGCCATAACGTCCGATTTTCACGAAGACGGGCTTGCCGCTCTTAGGATCGATACCCAACTCGCGCTCGCCCACCTTATGCTCCATCCGTACGGAAGTAGCGGCCTCCACGATGGGATGAAATATCTTATAGAACTTATCGATCGCGTCCGTCCATACCATTTTTCCCTCGGCCACGGTATCGAACTCTTTCTCTACGCTCGCGGTGAAGTTGTAATCCATCACGCCGGGAAAATACTCCATCAAGAAATCGTTCACCACGATACCAATGTCGGTCGGCATCAACTTATTCCGGTCGGTGCCTACGACCTCGCTCTTCCGTGCCTCCTTTATCTTGCCCTTCGCCAAGGTAATAACCGTATAAGCGCGCTCCTCGCCCTCTTTATCTCCTTTCACCACATATTGGCGATTCTGGATTGTCTGGATCGTAGGAGCGTAGGTAGAAGGTCGTCCGATACCCAGTTCCTCCAAGCGGCGCACCAAGCTCGCCTCCGTATAACGAGGAGGGCGCTGGGTGAAACGCTCGGTCGCCACGGCATCCTTCAAGGTAAGCGCCTCATCCTTCGCGACCGGAGGAAGCAAGCCATTCTCTTGTTCCTTCTCGTTCTCATCGTCCGAGCTTTCCCGATACACCTGCAGGAAACCATCGAAAGTAAGC
Organism: Candidatus Parabacteroides intestinigallinarum; assembly: GCA_019114945.1. GTDB lineage: Bacteria > Bacteroidota > Bacteroidia > Bacteroidales > Tannerellaceae > Parabacteroides > Parabacteroides intestinigallinarum. Next base: position 115,849 of record DXEN01000080.1, read on the forward strand.
ACCTCGCCGGTCGCGACGAACTTCTCCTTCCGTCCGCCGATCGCGACGGAAATCGTTGTCCGCTCCAATTCGGCATCCGCCATCTGGCAAGCGATTGTCCGTTTACGGATTAACTCATACAACTTCTTCTCCTGCGCGGTTCCGGTGACGCTCTCCCGGTTCATGTAAGTCGGGCGAATCGCCTCGTGCGCCTCTTGCGCCCCCTTGCTTTTCGTATGATATTTACGGAACTTATAATATCGCTCTCCATACGTCTCCACGATGCACTCCTTCGCCGTTCCCAAAGCCAAGTCGCTCAAGTTCACGGAATCCGTACGCATATAGGTAATCAATCCGGATTCATACAAACGCTGCGCGAGCATCATCGTCTGCGAGACCGAGTAACCCAACTTGCGGGCGGCCTCTTGCTGCAAGGTCGAAGTGGTAAACGGAGGCGCCGGCGATTTCCGTACCGGCTTCTTCGTAATCTCATCGATCGTGAACGTCGCCTTATCACATGCCTCCAGAAAAGCCCGTGCCTCCTTCTCGTCTTTCAAGCGGCGGTTCAACTCCGCTTTCAGCAAGGTCGTGCCATCGGGCAAGACAAAGGTCGCCACCACCCGGTAAGCGGCCTCCGGCACGAAATCGTTGATCTCGCGCTCGCGTTCCACGATCAGACGAACGGCGACAGATTGCACACGTCCCGCCGACAACGCCGGCTTGACCCGACGCCACAAGACCGGCGAAAGCTCGAAACCCACGATACGATCCAGCACACGGCGAGCCTGTTGCGCGTTCACTAAATTGATGTCTATGCCACGCGGCGTCTCGATGGCATGCAATATAGCGTTCTTGGTAATCTCATGGAAAACGATACGCCTCGTGTTCTCCGGCTTCAAGCCCAACACCTCGTACAGATGCCAGGCGATCGCTTCTCCCTCGCGGTCCTCATCGGAAGCCAGCCAGACCTGCTCCGCCTCTTTCGCCGCGCCTTTCAACTCGGTCACAAGCTTTTTCTTCTCGGCCGGGATTACGTATTGAGGCGCGTAATTGTGCGCGAGATCAATACTAAACTCTTTCGTCTTCAAGTCGCGGATATGGCCGTAACTCGACATGACCTTATAATCCTTCCCGAGAAACTTCTCAATGGTTTTCGCTTTGGCGGGAGACTCCACTATAACCAGATTCTTCTGCATATTTCTTGTTCGCTTGTTCTAAATCGAGTGCAAACATACATAAATAATTAACGTAACCACGTATCACCCGAGAAAAAAACACTATATTAGCGGACGTTTTACGATTTTAATCTATCAAACAAGCGATGGAAGAAATACAATCCATAAAACGGATGATCACGGAAGGCGACCCGCACGAGGCGATACGCCTGCTGGAAGAATATGTAAAAAGGCAACCGGAATCGGACGAGGCATGGTTCCTCTTAGGCAAGGCGCATTACAAATTAGGAGAGATACGCCTCGCCCTCAACAGCTACCTGCGGGCCATGGAACTGAATCCGGACAGTCCCGCGCGAAGCGCCTACAATATGGCGATTCAAATCCTGGACTTTTACAATAAAGATATGTATAACCAATAAACCCCATCGCCCCATGAGAACACTGATATTGATAGCGCTCGCAAGCGGAAGCTGCCTTTTCAAGGCTTATGCGCAAGACCCGTTCATCCCGACGGTAGAAATACCGGCCGGTAGCTTTTATATGGGCGGCACGGGAGAAGGCGAGGATTTCGACGAGGCGCCCGTACACAAGGTGACAATCTCCCGCCCGTTCCGCATGGGGCAAACAGAGGTAACCAACGCGCAGTTCGAGGCATTCCGCCCGGAGCACCGGGCCTATCGGGGCAAAAATGGATTATCGAGCGGCGATGACGAGGCGGTCACGTTCGTAAGCTATCACGACGCTGTCGCTTTTTGCGAATGGCTGAGCCAAAAAGAAGGGAAGACCTACCGGCTTCCCACCGAGGCGGAATGGGAATACGCCTGCCGTGCGGGAACATATTATGATTTCTATACAGGCGATGGATTACCGGAGAATTACCGCAAGCACCAACAAACGACCCGCGACTACGCGGCCGTTTCCTTGCGTGTAGGACAGACTCCCCCGAACGCCTTCGGCCTTTACGATATGCATGGCAACGTGGAGGAATGGTGCCTCGACTGGTACGGTCCTTACTCCGCCGAGGAACAGACCGATCCCGCCGGATACGCAACCGGTTTCTATCGGGTGACCCGCGGAGGCAGCCACAACACGCCGGATAAATACCTGCGCAGCGCGAACCGCATGGCGATGATCCCGGAGGACAAGCACGCCTTGACCGGCTTCCGGGTCGTTCAAGCGGAATATCCGTCCCAACCGACCCTGATAGACGAGACGCCCCACCGCCACGCCAACGCCGTCCGCCAGCAAGCGTTCACATGGAGCAAGAACGATACCACGCCCTTCTTTACGGCTCCCGTGCCTTACGTAATCACTCCCGCTTGTGGCTCGAGCGAGCCATTCTTCCGCCACAACCACCAACCCGCCATTACCTGGTGCGACAACGGCGACTTATTAGCGGCTTGGTTCTCGGCGGATGAGGAGAACGGACGAGGCATGGTGGTACTTGCTTCCCGGCTACGGGCGGGTAGCGACCAATGGGAGGAAGCCTCTCTCTTCTTTAAGGTTCCGGACCGGAACATGACCGGATTAGCGTTATTCAACGATGGCGAAGGCCGCTTGTATCATCTCAATGGCGTAGAAGCCGCCGGCGATTGGCAGAACCTGGCGATGGCCCTGCGAGTCAGCACGGACAATGGAGCGACATGGTCCGCTCCTCGCCTCATCGCGCCCGAGCATACGAAACGGCACCAAATCATCGCAGGAACCATCCGCACCCGCGAGGGATGGCTTATCCAAGCGTGCGACGCCGGCCCGGGCAGTCATGACGGGGCGGCGATACACATTAGCAAAGACGGAGGAGCGACTTGGCACGACCCTTGGGACGGCGCTCCCCTGCCTGATTTCCACGAAGGCGGTTCAGGCAGCACGATAGCGGGCATTCATGCCGGCGTGGTACAATTGGCGGATGGCAGCTTGATGGCCTTGGCGCGCGGCAACAGCATCGAGGACGAACAAGGCAGGCTCCGTATGCCCATGAGCCTCTCGAAAGACGGCGGGAAAACATGGGAATACCACGCCAGCGAGTTCCCACCCATCGATGGCGGACAACGCCTGGTGTTCATGCGGCTCAAAGAAGGACCGCTCCTGCTCATCTCTTTTACCGACCATCCGCTACGTACCCCGGAGAACGAACGGGGCATGCTCTTCCCGGACCGGGCGGGGAACAACTATCGCGGTTACGGACTGTACGCCGCCCTTTCCTTCGACGAAGGCAAGACATGGCCCGTCCGGAAGCTCCTGACAGACGGCGAGACCCGCTTCCTGAACGGCGGGGCCTGGACCCGCTTCTTCCTAATGGACCAGACACACGCCGAACCGCGAGGCTATATGGCCGCGACCCAGACGCCGGATGGAATGATCCATCTCGTCAGCAGCCGACTTTATTACCGGTTTAACCTCGCATGGCTGACAAACTAACAATGAAAAAGTTTATACGCTTGGATCGCTCCACCCAAATCCGTACACTTTTACTGTTTTGTGACCGCACAGCTATGTTGTTAAACATAATTTGAGGCAAAAAAGAATAAAATGTTAGTGAATCGTTATTTTTTTCGAGATTTGTATTGCAACTTGTGACAAACCTCCTATATTTGCTACATCAAAATAAAGGCAAAGAACTAAATCATTATTAATCCTAAATAAAAAATCATGGAGAAGCCTTATGTAGTAGGTATCGATATAGGTGGTACCAACACCGTATTCGGTGTAGTTGACGCGAGAGGTACAGTATTGTACAGCGGATCGATTAAAACAGGTAAATATTCGGAGATTGAAGAATACGTCTCCGCTTTGGCCCAGGGTCTTAAACAAGTAATCGACCAAGCCGGTGGTCCGGAGAAGATCAAAGGTATTGGCGTGGGCGCACCGAACGGAAACTTTTTCAACGGTTGCATCGAATTCGCCCCGAACTTGCCTTGGAAAGGAAAAATTCCTTTGGCGCAAATGATTAGCGAAGCGGTGGATGGCATTCCTGTAGCGCTGACGAACGACGCAAACGCCGCCGCTATCGGCGAGATGACTTACGGCGCAGCGCGCGGTATGAAAGATTTCATCGTGATTACGTTGGGTACCGGCGTAGGAAGCGGTATCGTGATTGGTGGCAATCTGGTGTATGGACACGATGGCTTTGCCGGCGAGTTGGGTCACGTAATCGTTCGTCGCAACAACGGACGTTTATGTGGTTGCGGTCGTCAAGGTTGCTTGGAGGCTTATACATCCGCTACCGGCGTGGCACGTACGGCACGCGAGTATCTGGAAATCCGTAAGGACGAGAGCGTTCTACGCGACTTGGATCCGGCAGAGATCACCTCGAAAGACGTGTACGACGCAGCTATGAAGAACGACAAAATCGCCTTGGAGATCTTCGAGGCTACAGGTACGATGTTGGGAGAGGCGTTCGCCGACTTCATCGCTTTCTCGAGTCCGGAAGCAATCATCTTGTTCGGTGGCTTGACCAAGGCGGGCGACTTGTTGATGAACCCGATCAAACGCGCGTTGGACAAGAACATCTTGAAGATTTACGCTGGCAAGACAAAACTGTTGTTCTCCCAATTGAAAGAGAGCGACGCGGCCGTTTTAGGAGCGAGCGCATTGGGCTGGGAGGTCAAAGAGCAAAATCCCGCTTTAGACCTTTAATCCTCTTAGGCGAGATAAAGAGACAAGAGCCGCATCTTTTGATAGATGCGGCTCATCTTGTTTTTATTCGATTCACACTTACATTTCAGCAACGATTAATATGAGACATCCGTTATACCAATTTCAATATTGCCCGATATGCGGGGCGAAAGCGTTCGTGGAACACAACGTGAAAGCGAAACAATGCCAAGCGTGCGGATTCATTTACTATTTCAATCCATCATCCGCGGTAGCTTGTTTCATACGAAATGCAGCCGGCGAACTATTATTGGTCCGGCGCGGGAAAGAACCGGCGAAAGGAACATTGGATTTGCCGGGAGGCTTCGTCGACCTTTTCGAGACCGGCGAGGAAGCGGCACGTCGGGAAATAAAAGAGGAGACCGGATTAGACGTCGCGAACTGCCGCTATCTATTCTCCTTACCGAATTTATATATGTACTCAGGATTCGAGGTACACACGTTGGATATGTTCTACGAATGCCTAGTCGATGACTTCGGGCCTGTCCATGCGGAAGACGACGCGGCCGAGATCGCCATCCGGCGTCCCGAGGAAATCCATCCGGAAGATTTCGGCCTGCGATCGATCCAGAAAGCCGTCCCGATGTACTTGAACGGGCTCAAGAACAATCCTTCCAATCCCGAATAACGCTCACTGAAAACACGAACGTTCGCATCGGCTCACGCGAATATCCACGTGGGGCTACATGAACATTCACGCCGCTTCACGCGGATATTCGTGCGTGTCCTCGTGAACGCTCACGTTTCAACCGCCATGCACGAAGACCGGATTTGGAGACTGTTCCCCGAAATATTACGATAACTTATCTACGGTTTGGCACATATTCCCTATATTTGCGATAAAAAACAGAGGGTGTGTTTAATAGAAAAAGCGAATGAATGATGAAACGAATTCTTATTCCACTATGCCTGGTAATAGGTAGCCATGTGGCAAACGGACAAAGAGCGTATCAATACGACGCGGCGGACCGTTTGTTCGTGGAAGGCAAGGAACTATATAGCTTAAAGGATTACTCGGGCTGTATCGACAAATTGGAGGCCTATAAACGACATGCTACCGATGCCGACTTGATTCAAGAAGCCGACTATATGCTGGTCTGCGCCGCTTACGAGCAAGGGCGTCCGGATGCGATCGAGGCATTGAAAGATTATATCAGCCGGTATCCCGACTCCCGCCACGGCGACGAGGTCGCATATCGGATCGGTTCCGCCCATTTCGGGAAAGGGGAATACGAGAAGGCCATCTTTTGGCTCAACGAATCGGACATAGACCTGCTGAGCGTTGAGCAACAAGAGACCTACAGCTTCCGGCTGGCCTATTCCTTGTTACAAACCGGCGAATGGGAAAAAGCCCGTGGCTACTTTGCCCGTATCGAACAAATCGGCACGACCTACAAAGAGGCGTCCTCTTACTACATCGCCTACATCGATTACGCCACCGGGAAATACGACAAGGCGCTGGAAGAATTCGCCTCTTTGCGGGAACAGCCGGCTTATCGGGAGCGATCCTTGTATTACATCACCCAAATCTATTTCATCCAAAGCAAATACGAGCGGGTGATCCGGGAAGGGAAGGAATTGCTTGCCGCCTATCCGGACAGTGAGGACAACGGCGAAATCTATCGGATGCTGGGAAACGCCTATTACCATCTGGGCGACGAGGGACAGGCGATACGTATGCTCGACGCGTATATGGACACGACGGATAAACCGTTGCGGGGCGATCTCTACATTTGGGGCGTTTGCCTATACAACCAAGGCCTTTACGAGAAGGCGGCGCAAGCTATCGGGCAAACCGTAGGCGAGAACGACGCCCTTACGCAAAACGCATACCTCTATTTAGGTCAGTGCTATTTGAAGATGAACGATAAGAACAACGCACGCATGGCTTTCGAGGCCGCCGCTACCGCCTCGTTCGACAAGCAAGCGCAAGAGGTGGCCCTGTATAACTATGCGGTGCTGATTCATGAGACCGCTTTCACCGGCTTTGGCGAATCCGTCACGATCTTCGAGGACTTCCTGAACGACTTCCCCAACTCCAAATACGCGGATAAGGTGAATGATTATCTGGTAGAGGTCTATCTGACCACCAAGAACTACCAAGCGGCATTGACCTCCATCCAGAAAATCCAACGGCCCAACGCGAAAATATTAAAAGCGAAGCAAGATATCCTCTTCCAATTGGGAACCCAAGCGTTCACCAACATGAAGTTAGACGAGGCGATCGACCTGTTCGGCCAATCGATCGCCATGGGCACCTATGACGCAGAAGCGCGAAGCAACTCCTATTTCTGGCGCGGGGAATCGTACTACCGCCAAGGCGACTACTCGCAGGCGATTTCCGACTATCAGACCTACTTGAATAATACCCGCCAACGAGACACGGATATGTATGCGTTGGCTTTCTATAATTTGGGATATAGCTACTTCAAGCAAAAGAATTACGACGAGGCCTTGGCTCGCTTCCGGCGGTATGTCAATTTGGAAAGCGACCAACAAACGCCCTCTTATGCGGATGCCTACAACCGCATCGGCGATTGCCTGTATCACAACCGTCAGTTCGCCGCGGCGGAAGAGAACTACACCCGTGCGGCACAAGCGCTGCCCGCGGCGGGCGATTACGCGGTTTACCAGAAAGGCTTCCTATTGGGCTTACAAAAAGATTATCAGGGGAAAATCGAGGTGATGGACCGCTTGATCCAAGAATACCCTGAGTCGCAATACGTGGACGACGCCTTGTTCGAGAAAGGCCGTTCCTACGTATTATTGGAGAATAATCCGGCCGCGGCTACAACTTTCAAGCGGTTGATCGAGGAATATCCGCAAAGCAGCTTGGCTCGTAAGGCAGGTGTCCAATTAGGACTTATCTATTTCAACGAGAATCAGCTGGAGAAAGCCGCCGAGGCCTATAAAGCCGTAATCGCCAATTATCCGGGAAGCGAGGAGGCGAAGGTCGCCCTGCAAGACCTAAAAACCGTCTATATCGAACTGAACGATATCAACGCGTTCGCCGCGTACGCGAACTCTTTGGGCGGCAACGTCCGCTTAGAAGTCAGCGAGCAGGATTCCCTGACTTATCTGGCCGCCGAGAAACTGTATATGCGAGGAGACAACGCAGGAGCTCGCGAGAGCTTGACCAACTACTTACGTGCGTATCCACAAGGAGCGTTTAGCTCGAACGCGAATTTCTACTTAGCGAGCATCGCGTTCGCCGAGAAAAAACACGACGAGGCCAAACGCCTCTATACGCTGGTATTAGAAAGTGGCGACACGAAATTCCGGGAGGAATCATGGGCTCGCAAGGCCGAGATCGAATACCTGACCAAGGATTACGCCGGGGCGCTGGAAAGTTTCAAGCAGCTTCGCTCCGTGGCCGAGGATCCCTCGAACAAAGAGGCGGCGAAGTTAGGCATCATGCGTTGCGCTACGTTCACCCAACAACCGCGAGAGGCATCGCAAGCCGCCGACGATTTGCTGAAAGAGCCCAAGCTCTCTCCCGAGATCCAAACAGAGGCACGCTATACACGGGCGAAAGCTTACATCGAGTTGGGCGAGGAGGAGAAAGCCTTGGCGGATTTAAAAGATATTAGCAAGGACACGCGCACCGAGCAAGGAGCGGAAGCGAAGTATCTATTGGCCCAATTGTACTACGACAAGCAGGAAGACAAGAACGCCGAGGAAGTCTTGATGAAATTCATCGAGGATGGCACCCCGCACCAATATTGGTTGGCACGCGGATTTATCTTGCTGGCGGATATTTACATCCGGCAAGGAGACGATTTCCAAGCCCGTCAATACCTGACCAGCTTGCGGAACAATTATAAGGGCGACGCCGAGATCGACGCGATGATTGAGGATAGATTGGGTAAACTTAAGAAATAAGCGAAGAAAATGAAAACATTCTATACAACGATAAAGGGATTGTGCATGGTGGCCTTGCTCGGATCGGCGAACAACGCGATCGCGCAAGAGGACGTCACGAACGAGAAGAGCTTGCGACGCGAGATGACATTGGAACGCGAATACGATCCGTCGGTCCAGGATGCCAACAAGGTGAATACGCTTCCCGTCATCAAGGAGCCGGAGGCACGGAAGGTGCCGATCGATTACGCGGATTATACGCTTCCCGCAGAACCGGAGAAAGAGATCAACATCCTGCCTTCCGGGGATATCATGACGGGAATGAATTACAACAAACGCCGCGGATATTTGAATTTCGGCATCGGTACACGCCTAAACATCAACGGTGACATCGGGTATCATATCCTTAGCACGAAGAAAGACCAGCTAAACGTGTGGTATTCACATCGCTCGATGAACGGGAACGTGGAATATATCCAGCTGGAGGATGAGAAAGTGAAGGCGAAGATAAACGACAATCTGGGTGGCATCCACTTCAAACACGCCTTCGATAAGACCATCTTCTCTATCGGGGCGAAATACGGCTACTCGGCGTTCAATTATTACGGGATGCCCGTCTACGCCACCTCCGGCGACTATTACCAAGCCATGCTGGAGCGCGCGGACCGGGAAACCAATCAAGTAAATCAGACCATCGCCGCCACGATCGGGTTTGAGTCGAAGGAGGGCGCTCCATTCGGCTATTTATTGGATTTGGGCTATATCAACTTCTCGCATAAATATGGATTATGCGAGGCGGCGGAAGGGCCGACGGAGCATACTTTCGACGCAAGGTTCGATTTGAACGCAGGCTTCAACGGAAATATGCGGATTGGCTTGGGCGGACAGGTGGAATACTTCAACTACAGCTTACCAGGAGAAGAGCAGGCGGTGGACGGTTCCTATTATACCTATGAGTTCGAGAACCACGCCGAGATCATGCTGACGCCTTATTATAAGGTGATGGGCGACAATTGGAACGTGAAGTTAGGCGCCAAGGTGATGTTAGCAACCGGCGAGGAGACCAAATTCATGGCCTCGCCCAACATCGCGATGGACGTAGAGGTGGCGGAGAAAACCCAACTCTATTTGAACGCCGGCGGAAAACTATATTCTAACAGCATGTACGAGACCTCTCTGGTGAATCGTTACGTGAATCCGACGAGGGAACTGGCTCCTTCCCGCAATTGGCTGGACGCCGTATTAGGCATCAAGAGCGGCGTGGCGCCGGGCTTTTGGTTCGACGTGTTCGCCGGGTATAAGATTACGAGTAGCGACGTGCTGTTCGTACCGTCGAGGACTTTCATGGATGGCCATTTCGGGAACTTCAGCGAGGCGATGAGCGATATCGACACGAAGCGGCTCTTCGTCGGTGCGAATCTGAAATACAGTTATCAACAACTCTTCGAAATCACCTTGAAGGGCGTTTACAATAACTGGAAGGCGAACTACGGCGACAGTTGGGTCGGTGGCGAGCCGAACGGCGAACTGGAGCACGCCTGGGGCAAGCCGGAGATGGAACTGACGGCGGGCCTGGCCGTGCGCCCCATCCGGCCGCTGGAGGTCGCCTTGAATTACAACCTGGCCACCGGACGATACATGCGGATAGGCGGAGCCGAGACGTATAAGATGAATAACATCAACGAACTGAACCTGACCGCCGCGTACAACCTCAACGACACGTTCGGCGTGTACGCCAAATTGGGAAACATCCTTTGTCAGAAGTATGAGCTTTACTATGGCTACCCGATGCAGGGCTTTAACGCGATGATTGGCGTGAATATCAACTTCTAAACGGATAGACAAACAAGGCGATAAGATAACTCGGCATGGTAAACGATTTGCACATAGAGATTGAAAAGCTGAAGAAGAGGATCGTCCTCTGCGAGCGAGTCACGCTCGCGAGCCTCGTGGGCATTATCATATCCATCAAGTTCGGCCATCAGGAGTGGATTTGGTTGCTCATACTGATTCTTGCGTGCCAAATCGGCAAGCTGGTCCTTAGGCGGAAACTGAAACAAAAAGAATATTTAGTGCGCGAGGTGGAGGAACGCACCCGCGAGATCCGCTCGGAGAAAGATGCCATTCAAGAGGAATCGGACAAATTGGCCCGCGCCCTGAAGGCGTTGGCGGAAGCGCAAGACGAGCTCGTGCGCAAGGAACGGATGGCCACCGTGGGGCAGTTGACGAAAGGGCTGGTGGATCGCATCCTGAATCCGTTGAATTACATCAACAACTTCGCGAGCCTGACAAGCGGTCTCGCCAACGAGTTGCGTGCGAATATCGAGAGCCAAAAGACACGCATGGACGCGGAGGTGTACGAGGATTCCATCGAGCTATTGAACCTGATGAGCGCCAATCTGGGGAAAATATCCGGACACGGGTTCAATACCGTCCGCATCGTTAAGGCCATGGAAGAGTTGTTGAAGGACCGCCACACCAACCTGACCCAGGCCAACATCAACGACCTTTGCCGGATCGAACTGGAGAAACTCAAGAAAACGTACGAGCGGGAAATACGGGAATGGGGCATCCACATCGCCTTCAAAAGATTATCCGTACCGATCCTCCTGGAGGTGAACGTAGAGCAAATCGGGAAAGTGCTTTCCAATATCCTGAGGAACGCGATCTATGCCATCGGTAAGAAACGGGAGACTACCGATTTCGCCCCGGAAATAAGCCTGGGCCTCAAGATCAATCTCGATAGGCTGGAAATATCCATCCAAGACAACGGCACCGGTATCGACGAACCTATCAAAGACAAGATATTCGCGCCTTTCTTCACCACCAAGCCGACGGGCGAAGCTACGGGTATCGGCCTTTACCTGTGCCGGGAGATCATACAAGACCACCGGGGAACGATCGAGGTGGAAAGCCAGAAGGGCGCCTACACGCGATTCGTGATCTCACTGCCTATTTATCAAACGCGAAAGCCGGAAACACCTAAAGAAAACGAATGAACATGGAAGACGCGAATAAAGAGATAGAGCGCTTGCGCGCACGCATCAAGCATCTGGAGAAACTGGCCTCTTTGGGGTCGCTGAGTGCCGGCATCGCGCACGAGATACAGAACCCGCTCAACTTCATCATCAACTTCAGCAAGTTGTCGACAAAGTTAGCGGACGATATGAAAGAGATACTCTCGGAAGCGAGGGAGCAATTACCGCCGGAATACGGCCGGCGGATCGCCTCCATCCGGGCAGAGTTCGACGAGGTATTCGCCGATTTACGACAGAATCTCCTGCGCATCGAGGAGCATGGCACACGGGCTACCAGCGTCATCCGCGGCATCTTGCTGTATTCCCGCGGGAAAGACGACGTGCTCGTCCCCACCGATATCAAGGGCTTGGTAAGCGAGTACGTGCGCCTCGCCTACCACTCCGCCCGCGCCAACCACAAGGGGTTCAAGGTATGCGTGCGCGAACGTTACGAGGAGGGCGTCCCGCCGATAAAAGTGGTACCGCAGGACCTGGGCCGGGCCATCCTCAACTTGATGAGCAACGCTTGCTACGCCGTACGCGTCAAAGCGGAGCAAGCGCCATCCAGCTACGAGCCCACGATTGCCGTCGATATGCGGCGCGAGGGCGATTGGTTACTCGTCAGCGTCGCGGACAATGGCATCGGCATGTCGCGAGAGACGCTAAAGGAGGCGTTCACGCCCTTTTTCACCACCAAGCCCGCGGGCGAGGGCACAGGGCTCGGCCTTTCCATCACCCGCTCCATCATCGAGGAGAAACACAAGGGACGCGTCGAGGTCGAATCGAAAGAGGGCGAGGGCACGCGTTTCACCCTCTATCTTCCCATAACGAAATAAAAAACTACGATATATATGGCTATCAAGATTTTAAGCGTAGACGACGAGCAGGACTTGGAAGCGTTGCTCACCCAATATTTCCGCCGCAAGATCCGCCGTGGCGAATACGAGTTCACTTTCGCCCACGACGGCGTGGAGGCCTTGCGTATCCTGCTGGAGCACCCGGATTTCGATATCATCCTAAGCGACATCAATATGCCCGAGATGGACGGGCTGACGCTTCTCGCCAAGATAAACGAGATGCGCGACCCGGCGCTCAAATGCATCATCGTATCGGCCTACGGCGATATGGAGAATATACGGACCGCCATGAATCACGGCGCTTTCGACTTCGCCACGAAACCCATCGACATGGACGACCTGGAACGTACCATCCAAAAGGCCGTGGAGGAGATCGCTTTCGTAAAACAAGCACAGGCGGAACACCACGCTTTGGAGGAAATCCAATACGACCTCAACGTGGCCCGCGAGATCCAGCGCTCCATCCTGCCCGACCGCTTCCCGGCGTTTCCCGACGACACGCGATTCGACATCTACGCCACCATGAACGCGGCGAAAGCCGTAGGCGGCGATTTCTACGATTTCTTCCTGGTGGACGAGAACCACCTCGGCTTCACCATCGCCGACGTATCGGACAAAGGAGTCCCCGCGGCGATTTTCATGGCCATCAGCCGAACGGTCATCCGGGCGACCGCGTTGAGCCAGCTCTCGCCCGGCGCCTGCATGGCCCGATCCAACGAGCTGCTTTGCCGAGAGAGCGTCAACGGGATGTTCGTCACCGCCTTTTACGCCATCCTCAACGTCCATACCGGCGACGTGGTTTATTGCAACGCCGGACATTGCCCGCCCGTCTGGATCCGCGACACCGACGGCACCGCGCTCCTGCCCCTCACCGGAGGCATGGCGCTGGGCGTCGTACCGGGATTGACCTACGCCGAGCGTTCCATACGCCTGGCGCCCGGCGACAGCCTCTTTCTCTATACCGATGGTGTCAGCGAGGCGCAGAACCCGCGGGGAGAACAATATGGCGAGATTCGATTGATGCGGACCTGCGCCGACGCGCGCGGCCTTTCTCCGCGCAAGCTGATAGCGTCCGTCTCGCTTTCCACGCGAACCTTCGCCGAGGGAGCCGACCCGAATGACGACGTGACGATGCTCGCGCTAACTTACAAGAGAGACGAATAAGTTTGGGCTAACGCCACACGACTCCGAAAGCGCTGGAATACGTTTATTCTAACGCCACACGTGTTTGAACAAGCAGCCCACCCAAACAAAGAGAGGACGCGCCATCCAGCATGGGGGCGCGTCCCCTCTATTAAAAGGAAATATCCATGCGGCTAAAGCGCCGGATAAATGTATTTCCAAATCAAGTTCAGCTCGGCCTGCATATCCTCGTTGAACGCGGTCATGGCGATCACGGCGTTCTTATCCGGTATGACGAGGATGAACTGCCCGTTGGCGCCATCGGCGCGGAACGCATTATGCCGGCAACGCCACATCTGATAGCCATAGCCTTGCAGCCAATCGCTCTTGGGGTCGCCCTGCCTCATCTTGGCGCATTCCTCTTTCGGCGTATAGGCCGGATAAGAGGGCACTTGTGGCGACGAGGCCTCCTCTATCCACGACGCGGGCAACAGCCGCTCGCCGTTCCACTCGCCTTTCTGGAGCAGGAACTGGCCCGCCTTCGCCAAATCCTCGGTCTTCAGGTACAATCCCCAGCCACCGCAGGTGATGCCCTCGGCGCTCTCCTTCCAAACCGCCCCCGTGATGCCTAACGGACGGAACAGGCGGGGATAGAGATAGTCGATAACCTTCTCGCCAGTCACCTTCTGGACGATGGCGGAAAGCATGTAGCTGGCGAGCGTGTTGTAGACGTGGCGCGAGCCCGGCTTCTCCTCAATAGGACCCGCAAGGAAGCCCTTTATCCACGCCGTGTCCGCCTTGCGGATGCGTCCGGTCGGCTCGGAGGCGTAGCCCGTGGTCATGGTCAGCAAATGGCGCACCTCCATCGCGGCCAGGTTCTCGCTCACCCGCTCCGGCGTTTGCTCGGGGAAGAAAAAGATTACCTTGTCGGTCACCCTCAGCTTTCCCTCCGCCACGGCGAAGCCCACCGCCAGCGAGGTAAACGTCTTGCTCACGGAGTAGAGCAGGTGGGGCTTGTCCGGCGCGCCCTCGCCCATCCATTTCTCCTTGAGCACCTTCCCGTCCTGCACGATCATGATGCTATGGATGTTCTGCTTCTCTTTCTCCACCGCCTTCAAGTAACGGTCGAAAGCCTTATCCATCTTAGCGGAAGCCTCGCCCCGTGGAAGGCTTTTCGTCAATTGGTTCATGCTAATAAGCCGGATGCCTCTCTCCTCTATCGTGCCCCGGATGTCCGGGTCCGTCAGCACGTCGGTCACTCCTTGGCGGTCCGCCGCCACGTCCTCGTAGCCGATGTGCATGACCGTTTCCATCTCCGAGTCGGCGTACGCCGGATGGTCGAGGAAGATGTACCGTTTCCCCGGTTCCAGCTTCGCCAGCATACGGGCGAAGCTCTCCTTCTTCTCGGCGGGCGTATCGGATTTCCCGTCGTACGAGACGAACGAATAGCCCTCTTTCTTCCCGTTGGCCGAACCGATCACGGACAAATGATACTCCTTGCCCAAGCGGTTCGCCATCTCCCACACGGCCGGGTCGAACGTCATCGAGCCCATGTGCCCCGTCAAGTGGCTGACGCGGGGAATCTCCCGCAACGCCAACTCGATTTGCGCCCGGAACTCCCGCTCTATCTCCGCCAGGTTCCACTTGTTCTCCTTCACGCTTTGCCCGGGATAAGCCGCCCGCGGTGACATCATCGGGAAGAAATACCCGTTCTCGTCCACCAAGCTGGGGCAGTCGGTCAACGGCCGCCACTTACAATTCTCCCACTCGCTGGTAATCGCCAGATGCACGCCCACGTCCAGGCCGGGATTCTCCCGCAACATCTTGACCGCCTCGGGGAACCACGCTGCGACCGGCATGACCTCCACGGAAGTGCCTATACCCTGCGTATAGCAATCCACGCAAGCCTTGTTGACGGAATGGAACGCGCCCAAGTCGTCCATCCGGACGACTAAACGGGCCGCGTTCTCCTGTGCGAACATTGACAAATTCAATGTCGCCAACAAGCATATAACTAATAATCGGTTTATATCTTTCATCCTCATAGCTCACGCGATTTATTACCAACCCTCGTTCTGCTGGGCCGCCAATGTCGGATTCCTCAACAAATCGTCCTGCGGGATCGGCCAGATGAAGCGCCGGTCAGTATAAGGGATGAATACGGCGCTCGCGTCGTACCACTCCGGCTTGATTTCCCCGTTGATGACGAACGCGCCTTGATTCTTGGAATTGTTGTAATTAATCTTGGCTGGAATGCCTCCGGACGGGCAGATATCGTCGTTCGCCAAGCGATGGATATCTTCCCAACGACGCCCTTCCCCGTGGAACTCAATTCGTCTTTCCCACAAAAGAGCCTCAAGAAGCGCTTTCGTATCGGCGAAATCGGAAGCCTGGTAAGCCTGCGTTTCCGGCGAAGCCAAAGAACGGTTCCGGACCTGATTCAATAAATCCAACGCCTCTTGCTTGTTCCCGATTCGCAATTCGGCCTCGGCCTTGTTCAGCAAGACCTCCGCATAACGAAGATGGGGCGAGTAAGCGTCGTCCACCTGTGGATCCCCGTATTTATCCTCGAAATAGTAATCGTCGCTCGAACGATACATCAACAAAGCCCGTCTCTTGTCGTCCGGCAACCAATACGCGGAATTATAGATAATGGGAGAGGTCGTGCAGAGCGTTCGTCCTCCCTCGCGGGCGGATATCATGTGGGCGAGCGCACCGTTCACCCCAGGATTGTCCGACGAGCTGTTCGCGATAGAAAAGATTGATTCTTTATTATCGGAGTAAGCCGTGAAGGGCGTGGAGGGATCGCTCTCCAGCTCATAAATCCCGCCTTCCAGTTTATCGGCCTCCGCGATGACGTTGTTCCAATCGCGCATGTGCAAATAGATACGGGTCTTCAATGCGATCGCCGCCCCTTTCGACGCACGGCCGATCCGGTCGGTGCTATTCACCTCGGGCAGATACTCCTCCGCTTGGTTCAAGTCCGCCAATATCTGGGCGTAGGTCTCTTCCACGGTCGAGCGACCGATCTTCAATTGCGCCTCTATGTCGGAGGTATTGTTGACCGGCTGGGTATAAATCGGCAAACCGTAGTTATTGTTCCCCTCCATGCCGTACGGCAGCGCGTAATGAATCGCCAGCACATGGTACGTCAACGCCCGTAAGAATAGGCATTCCCCGATATACGCATGCCCCTGCTCCTCCGTCAATACACCACCATCGATGGCGCCCTGGATGCCTTTTATCACGGTATTGTAACGGCTGATAGCCTCGAAGGAGGCCTCCCACAAGGCGGTGTTGTTCGGTGTCGTCACGGTATAGATAGCGGTGTAGGTCTTATCGAAGAACGTAGCCGTGGAGACCATATCGTCGCCCCGCATCTCGCCTTGCAGGATGCTGGCGGAGCCCAACGGATAGCCACGCTCGTACGAGCCGTTCGGCGTGTACCGGCTGTTCTGGGCGGCATCGTACGCCCCTATCACGGACAATTCGCACCTATCGGGCGAGGAGTAGGCCGAGATCTCGGAGAATTTATCCACCGGTTCCAAATCGATGACATCGCTCTCGCACGAGATGAACGCCGGGCTGAATCCCAATGCCGCGCAAGAGAGAATGATAGCTGTCCTTTTTCGTATATTCGTTAGATGTGACATAATATTTCCATTTTTAAAGGTTGATATTTTAGAAAGTTACATTAGCCCCGAAAGTGAACGACCGCTGCTGCGGCATACCGCCGTTATCCACGCCCAGACGTGTGCTCGTCTCCGGATCCAGACCGGAATAAGGCGTGATCGTGAACAAGTTTTGTCCTTGGATGTAGAAACGCAGTTTCGACATGCTCAGTTTCTCCGCGATAGCCTTGGGCAACGTATAACCGATTGTCAAGTTCGAGAGTTTCAGGAAATTCCCGCTCTCCACGAAATGGGAATCGGTGAATCCGGAGTTGAATATCTTCGTGTCGTAGCCATACCCGATCTTCGGCGTCACGCCATCGCCCGGTTGCTCCGGGGACACCCAGCGGCCCAGTATCTCCGTGCCGTTGTTGTAGAAGTTCGTGTTCAGCAACATCGAGCGGGACTGGTTCATGATCTTGTTGCCGCTCGAGAAACGGAAGAACACGTTCAGGTCGAAATTCTTATACGTGACGGTATTTCCCCAGCCACCGTACCAAGTAGGCATGGAAGAGCCCAACACCTTCCGGTCGTCCGTGGTCAGCGTAGAGGCCTGCGACACGTCGCTCGGGTTGTTGGGGTCGTAAACGGCGTAATCGTACGAGCCAAACGTATCGAATTGCACCAACGAGCCGTCCGCCTTGCGCCAGATCGGATTACCGTTGGCGGCGTTCACGCCGTAATAATCGTATCCATACAACGACCTGTAGGATTCTCCCTCGCGGATGATCGTCCAGTTATCGATGATATCGCTGCCGCCATACAGTTCCTCCACCGTATTCTTCACGGTCGAGAAGTTGAAGCTCGTCTGCCAGGTCCAATCGTTCGTAGCGATCACCGTGGCGTTCAGCGTCAACTCGAAACCGGAGTTCTTAATCCGTCCGATATTATCGTAGTAAGAGTTCAAGGGGACACCCATCGTCGGGGCGGTCGGGACCTGAAGCACCAGGTCTTTCGAGTTCTTCTGCCAGTAAGCCAGCTCGAACGAGAGGCGATTGTTGAAAAGCGCCCCATCCAGACCGATATCGAACGTCTCCGTCGTCTCCCATTTCAGCTGGTCGTTACCCATTTGCTTCCAAGCGATGCCGGAATAAGGTCCGTAAAGGACACCCTCATACGTACCGAGATACGGGAAATCGCTGCCCAACTGGGAATTACCGATCGTGGCGTAGCTGGCGCGGATGCGCAAGTCGTTGAACCAATCATTGATGGGCGAGTCGCTCCAGAATTTCTCCCTCGACAGACGCCAGGCCACCGAGGCTCCCCAGAACGTACCCCAGCGATTATCCTCCGGCAGACGGGACAGGCCATCCCAGCGCACGGAAGCGCCGATGTAATATTTACTATCGTAATTGTAGTTCGCCCGGACCATATACGAGGCCAATCCGTTGGAAGATTTGTATCCTTTCACGTCTTTCTCGTCGAACGTGTTGGAGATGATATGCTCCTTGAAGAAGTTATCGGACAACTGCGAGACCTCCGCCATGGTGTATGCCTGCGTCTCGTGCGTATATTCCTGCACGGCGGTAGCGGTCAGGTTGTGGACGTCGTTGAACGTGCGAACGAAATTCAACATATTCTGCCAGTTCCAGGTCTCGTATTGGGAATAATACTCGTAAATCCTTCCGCCTACGCCATGGCCCTCGCCCGCGGCGGGATCCTGGTAGTTGAAATCGTTCACGTTGGAGATATCCAAGCCGCCTTGCGTCCGTAGCGTCAGGCCGTCCATAAACGTGATCTCCGCCCAAGCATTCCCGAAGGCGCGGGTGTTGGTCGATTTGTTGACGTTGTTGTCCAGCGACCACACGATGTTCGACAAACCGTTATCGATGACGCTCAAGTTCGAGCCCCGGCCCAAGGAGAAACGTTCCGGGTCGATGTTGTAGCCCGTGGGCGAGTCCGGGTCATACACGGCCACGTTCGGCAACATGAAAACACCGAATCCCACGCTGCCCAAGGCACCCTCCGTGTTCGAGAAACCTTGGATGGTGGTACGCGACATTTGCCCGCTGATGCCGAGGCGCAACCACTTCGTGGCTTCCTGGGTGAAATCCGCTTTCAGGTTATAACGCCTCAAATCGTTGGAGCGGACGATACCCGTCTGGTTCGTATACCCGAGCGAGGCGTAATACTGGCTCTTTTCCGTGCCTCCGCTTGCCGATAAGTTATGACTCTGCTGGAAACCTGTACGGTAGATGTAATCGTTCCAATTCGTGTCCGGCCCGTTGGGGTCGTACACCGCCTGCCCTGGGTTACCGCGGTTCTCGTATTTCTCGTTGGCGATCGTCACGAAATCGCGCGCGTTCAGCAAATCATGCAGTTTCGCCGGGCTGGCGGCGGTGATGTATCCGTCATAGCTCACTTGCGTACGTCCCTTCGAGCCCTTCTTGGTGGTGATAAGCACCACGCCGTTCGCCGCCCGGGAACCGTAGATGGCCGTGGCGGCGCCATCCTTCAAGATCTCGATGGAGGCGATATCGTTCGGGTTAATATCTGACAACGCGTTGAAGGTCACGGCGCCTTTACCCAAACCTTTCTGGTCGTCCCCGTCGCCGTTCGCGCCACCGTTGATGGGCATGCCATCGATCACGAACAGCGGCTGCGAGCTGGAGGAGATGGTACTCATACCCCGGATCTTGAACTGGGGCGTGCTGCCCAATACGCCGTTCGGCGTGCTCACCTGCACACCGGCCGCACGGCCCGCCAGCTGCGAGTCGAACGAGGCGGCTGCCAAGTGGGCGATATCCTCGCCCCCGACCTTGGCGATCGAGCTCGTCACGTCCTTCTTCCGCTGCGTACCATAGCCGACGACGACTACCTCGTCCAGTTTCTGCAAGTCCTCCCGCAACACCACTTCCAGATGGCTCCGGTTACCCACTTTGAACGTCTCCGTCAGATAACCGATATAACTGATCTCCACCACGGCGTCCGCCGGTACGCTGAGCGAGAAATTGCCATCCACGTCGGTGATCGTACCTGTCGTCGTGCCCTTCACGCTCACGTTGGCCCCGATGATCGGAACGCCCGCGTTGTCGACAATCGTACCCGTTATCCGCTTCTCGTCGGCCTGGGCCGGAGCCGGAGCGGCGGGGCTGTCGGATTTATACAGCACGATGTGCCGATCGTTGATCGTGTACCCCACGTTCTCTCCCCTGAACAACTCGTCCAGCACCTCGTTCACCGGGCGGTCCTTGATGTTGATCGACACCGTGCGCCGCGTGTTGATCTGCCCCGAGTTGTACGTGAAATAGAACTGGCTCTGCTCCTCGATAGCCCGCAGGACATCGCTGACGGTCATGCCGGTCGCCTCCACGGACAAACGGGCGGTCTGGCAATAGGGAGCCGTATTGCCCGCCGAGAGATTCAAATTGCCGGCCAACAGCAAAATAAATGCGTTCCTCATGACAGTTAGATGTCTCTTTCGCCCGGTAGTACCCTTATACCGAGCGACGTGTTTTTCCTGTGCTCTGTTCATAATCGTTACTTTTTAAGTGATCGTATGATGATGTTATTCTTCTCGAACGAATACGTCAGTTTCCTCGTCTCCCCAAGCAAAGACATGACGTCCTGTATCCCCACGGTCTCATCGAAATGGCACGTGAACAACTCCTCCGCCAACCGGGGATCGCGAATGTCGATACGCACGTTGAACTTACGCTCCAGCTCGCGGCAGATGGCCCGCAGCGGCTGGTTCCGAAAGATCAACTCTCCCTTCGTCCACGCCCGCCACACGTCGGTGTCCACGTCGCGGTTCAGCGTGATGCCCGTCTCCGGCGAGTACACGACCTGTTCCCTCGGACGCAGTGTCAACCGTTCCCCCTCATCGGCTGTGGCCACTTCCACTTTTCCCTCCACCAAGGTCACGCTGCTCGCCTCGTCCTCGTAATTTCGCATATTGAACTTAGTTCCCAATACCTTGATATCCAGCAGCCCGCCTTTCACCACGAAAGGCCTGTCGGCATCGTGGGCGACCTCGAAGAAACCCTCTCCCTCCAGGCGCACGTTCCGTGCGTCTTTCGAGAAACGGCTCGGGTAAGAGAATTCCGAACGGGCGTTCAACCAGACGCGCGTCCCGTCGGACAACGTCAGGAGGACCCGCTGCCCGCCTGGCACCTGTATATGGTTCTCCACCGGCGCGGGCTCCGCCTCGGCGGTGGCGTACTTGTACGCCTCAATCGATACCACGGACACGAGCACCACGATAGCGGCGTATCGCAGGCAAGCCGCGAGGATAGAGCGTAAGCGCGACCGCCTCCTTTCCTTCCGCACGCCTACACCGCGACGCTCCAGCCGCCCGAGTAATTCCTTATAGGCCTCATCCAGCCGCTTCTCGTCGGAATAGCGCAGCTCGTCCCGCAAGCTCCACAAACGCTCCATCTCGAACAGCTCGTCCGCCCGCTTCTTATCGGAGCGGATCCAGCGCCCGATCTCCTCCAACTCCCGCTCGTCCGCGGTCCGGGTCAAGAATTTCAGCAATAAATCCTCATCCATGGTGTCCTTTTTTAGGATAAGACAACCGAGCGGGAAAAACTACGTGGTGGATTTCGCGGAAAAAATAGGTTTACGATAAAAAAATTTCACCTGCGGGACTCTCAACGTGTCAGGAGCAACCATACCAACAAGAGGGAAAGGTCCTTCAGCTCTTCCCGCAGCGTCCGCATCGCCTGCCGGATATGCCCTTCCACCGTCCGCACGGAGATGCCCATCACGCTCGCTATCTCTTTCTGGCTGATCTCCTGCACATAGAACAGGCGGAACGCCTGCGCGCATTTTGGGGGTAGTTTGTCGATAGCCTCCTCGACGCGCTGCCGCAACTCGCGCGCCTGCATCTGGCTGAGAATGGGATTATGATCGCTACGCTCGTCCATGAACCGGATCCGCTCCTCCGCGATCCGGAGGATCTCGCCCTTATGCGTATCCACTACCTCCAAGTGCTTCAGGTGGTTCAGGCAACGGTTCCGTAGCCATTTGTAAAGGAACGACTCCACGTCGTGCGCCCGCAGCGAGGCTCGCCGTTCCCAGAACGAGCAAAAGATATCCTGCACCAGATCCTTCGCCTCCTCCTCATCCACGAAACGCGAGGCTACCGCCATCATCTTGGGGTAGAAATGGCAAAAGAAATCCTTGAAAGCGATCGGATCGCCCAGCTTTACCTTCTCGATATCGTATCCTTGTCGCATACGGGCTTTTTGAAACATTCCTGGTGCCACCCGCCTCGATGGCGTCACCAAATTTACGCGAATATATATATTTTGTCAAGGAACACGCGTACATGAGAAGGTATTTCTTTTCCGCCCATACACCTTTACAGGTCTCTATGTTCCTTGCGACGACCGGGAAGCACCGTCGCCGCACGCGGCTGACACGCCCCCAATAGCCCGACAAATAGGGACGCTATACAAAGAAATCGAAGTGTAGGTATCAAGCACATAACTATTTTAATCCATTTACAAATTTAATCAATTAAATCATCGTCTATTTACCCTATAATACCCCATTGGAAGCATTGGGATTAATAATTGCCTCGAGTTCACGCTGATATTTATCTGCGATTTCCGCAGGTTGGATTATACTATCCAGCCGCGCCTGCTGATACTGTTGATCAAGGACAGCCTGGGACTTACAATCCTGAAAGTACTCCGACATATGCAACGCTTCATTCGCCTGCTCCACGTGAAAAGAGAAATCTTCCGGCGTAGCCGCATGAAGGGCATCCTCCAAATGCTGATCATGCAACTCTTGATTCCGATGGATTTCCGGATCATACAAATCATCCAAATGCCCCTCGAAAGGGACATCCGAATCATAGTCTTGAAAATCGTAAGCATTCGGTAAACCACGTTGTAAATTTTGTGAATTAGTTCCGAATCGGTGCAATTCGTAGTCGATTCGGAACTAATAGTATCTATTCGTAACAAGTTTGATTGGATTTTGCCCAATTACGTGGTAGA
>DXEN01000081.1 GCA_019114945.1 Candidatus Parabacteroides intestinigallinarum
TTGTGTTTAGAATTTTCTGCTTAAACGACGTTACTATCATGCAAAGGTATGCTAAATCATTTTCTCGCGCAAACGATTAAAGAAATATTTCAGCAATGAAAATAAGACTCCCTTTTCGAGGTCTCATCGACCTTAATTTTTCTTCATCGTATAATTCGTTACTCCTAATGATTCGTATGCCTGCCGTAGCGCCTCATCATCGTCCGAGATCAGCAATAGCTTATCGTCCTCTTTCAATTCCGTATTACCTTTCGGGATAAAGTAACGTCCGTTCCGTTTGACCATTACAGCCAATGTATGATCCGGCAAGGTCAATTCCATCAACTTATTCCCATGCGCCAACACAGCGGGAGTCATATCGATCTCGCTCATAACGCTTTTGATTTCCTCCGGAAGCTCGATACCGAACTCGTCCTTACGCTCCGGCTCATCGACCAAGCCCAACCACTTAGCGGCTTGGGTAACGGTAGTCCCTTGTATCAACAAAGAAAGGATCGTGATAAAGAATACGATATTAAAGAACATACCGGAATGGGGCAATCCCTCAATCATCGGGTAAGTCGCGAAAATAATCGGCACAGCGCCTCTTAGTCCAACCCAAGAGATATAGAGCTTTCCCTTCCTTGAAAAATTCTTATAAGGAATCAAGCAAAGGAATACGCTGGCCGGACGCGCGACTAGGATCATAAAAATACCAACTAACAGACCCACGCCCGCCACCGGCAATAGCTCATGCGGATTGACCAGCAAGCCCAACGTGAGGAACATCACGATTTGCCACAACCAAGCGAATCCATCGAAAAAAGTCCCGATACTCTTCTTATGGACAATCTTAGCGTTGCCCACCACCAAACCAGCGATGTAGACCGCTAAATAACCATTGCCTTTGCAAAGCGTAGTGGCCGCGAAAGTGAAGAAAGCGGTCGCCAAAAGTAAGATAGGATAAAGTGATTCATTATCAATATTGATCGCGTTAATAATCCACACGGCTAACCGCCCTAACAGATAACCCGCCACGGCGCCCAGTACCAATTGGATTACTAATGAGAGCCCCGCTTCCCAAATATTCATGCCTCCGCTTTGTATGTAAGCGATCAAGAGGAGCGTAAGCATATAGGCCATTGGGTCGTTGCTTCCACTTTCTAACTCCAAGGTTGGACGTAGACGTTCCTTCAAGTAGACGCCTTTACTGCGGAGGATCGAGAAAACAGAGGCCGAATCGGTTGATGACATAACCGCGGCCAACAATAACGACTCCGGGAAAGTCAGGCTCAGATAGTTATTGAAAAAGCCGAAAAGCCAATAAATGAATAAGCCGGTTAAAAACGTGGTGGCGAGCACGCCCAATGTGGCGAGCACAACTCCTTGAGATGCGATTGGTTTCACCTCGGCTACCTTCGTGTCCATACCGCCTGAGAACAAGATGATACTCAATGCCAGCATGCCGATAAATTGCGCCATTTTCGGATCGCTGAATTGGATGCCTAAGCCATCGCTGCCAAACAACATCCCCACTCCGAGGAATAGCAACAACGCCGGCAATCCAAATCGATAACCGGCTTTGCCTGCGAAAATACTAAAGAATAAAATGACAGATGCGACTAATACGACCTGTTCGGGGTTACTAAACATAGACGAAAATGGAATTTATGATCATATATTGATATTTCTCCGCAAAGTTCGCAAACTTTTTGGATTTATGCAACGACCCAAGAGTGATTCTGGAAGCGGGACAAAATAATCAAAAATTTTTTTTATTCCAAGTAAAAGCCTTACCTTTGGCAATTATCTATTTAAATATGTGTTATGAACAAAAAACATTTATTTTTGTGGCTGTTCGCTTTGCTTGTCGCATGGACAGGATGCGATAATCAACAGCATTTCATCACGGATGCTTCTTATCGAGCTGAGGTAGAGAATGATTTCCAGGCCAAGCAGGCCGCTTTGCCGAATGGGGATCTTTTCGCTGTGTTTAACGAGCAAATGACTCCCGCGGAACGGGAGGCGTTGACTTTTATGTACGCGTATATGCCTATTGGGGATATCACGGATTATAGCGGTGACTTTTATCTGCGAAACGTCCGCGCCTCTTTCCAGGCGCGCGAGGAGATGCCTTGGGGCGACAGCATCCCGGAGGAAATCTTCCGCCACTTCGTATTGCCCGTGCGGGTAAATAACGAGAACCTGGACGAGAGCCGTACGGTATTCTACGCCGAGTTGAAAGAGCGCGTCAAGAACCTCTCCTTGTACGACGCCGTGCTGGAAGTGAACCACTGGTGCCACGAGAAGGTCATCTACACACCTTCTGACGCACGTACCAGTTCGCCGTTGGCTTCGGTGAAGACCGCCTATGGACGTTGTGGTGAGGAGTCGACCTTCACCGTCGCCGCGCTTCGTTCGGTTGGCATTCCGGCGCGCCAGGTGTACACGCCGCGTTGGGCGCATACTGACAATAACCACGCGTGGGTAGAGGCCTGGGTGAACGGTAAATGGTATTTCTTCGGCGCTTGCGAGCCGGAGCCCGTACTCAACCTGGCTTGGTTCAACGGACCCGCCTATCGCGGCATGTTGATGCACACGAAAGTATTCGGCAAATACAACGGACCGGAGGAGGTCATGGAGCGGACAAGCACCCATACGGAAATCAACGTCATCGACAACTACGCTCCTTCCGCCAAAGCCGTTATCACGGTGAACGACAAGGAGGGGAAACCCGTCGAGGGCGCTTACGTAGAGTTCAAGATTTACAATTACTCGGAGTTCTACACGGTAGCCCGCAAGAATACGGACGCGCAAGGTAAATGCTCCTTGTCCGCCGGGAAGGGCGATATGTTGGTATGGGCTAGCAAGGACGGCAATTTTGGTTTCAGCAAGGTGTCTTTCGGGAAAGACGCCGAGGTAACGATCGCTTTGGACAAGAAGCCGGGCGACGCGATCGAGACGATTAGCTTGGATATCGTGCCGCCGGTGGATGGTTCCATCCCCGCCGAGGTAACGCAGGAGCAAAAGGATGAGAACGCACGCCGCATGGCCGAGGAGGACGTTATCCGTAATAAATATGTAGCTACGTTCTATACGCCGGAGAAGGCGCAAGCCCTGGCGAAAGAGCTGGGCATCGACCCGCAGAAAACCGAGCGGTACATGATCGCGAGCCGTGGCAATTGGATGGAGATCGAGAAGTTCTTACGCGATACACCTGCTGACAAACGGGAGACAGCGATGGCGTTGCTGGGAGTCATCTCCGCAAAAGACTTGCGCGACACGCCCGCCTCTGTTCTTGCCGACCACCTGAATAATACGCCGGCCGTACAGAGCGAGTGGTTCAACCGTTATATCCTAAGCCCGCGCGTCGCCAACGAGTTCCTGACCCCGTATAAGAGCTTCTTCGCCGCGAACGTGGATCCGGAGCTGGCCAAGCAAGCGAAGGCCGATCCCAAGGCTTTAGTGGATTGGGTAAAAGCGAACATCACGATAAACAACGAGCTGAACCCGCTGCGCATCCCCATCATGCCGATGGGCGTATGGAAAGCCCGCGTGGCAGACCAAGGCTCGCGGAACATCTTCTTCATCGCCGTGGCGCGTAGCTTAGGCATTCCCGCCCGTATCGAGCGCGTGGCCCGCAAGGTGCAATACTTCAAGGATAATGTCTGGATGGACGTAGACTTCGAGGCCGGTGAACAGACCATCGCCAAGCAAGGCAAGATCGTAGCGACCTACAAGCCCATCAAGACGGTGGATGATCCGAAATACCACAATCACTTCTCCGTAGCCAAGATATTGCCGGACGGTACGACGCAGACCCTGAACCTGTCGCGCGAGAGTAACGTGGATATGGGCGAGGGTAACGCATGGAGTACCTTATTGAAGACCCCGCTGCCCATCGACGAGGGCAACTATATGCTGGTAACCGGCACACGTATGGCGAAGGGTACGGTATTGGCTACGGTTGGTTTCTTCAATGTCACCCCGGGCCAGACCACGCCGCTCAAGCTGGTGTTGCGCGAGAGCGATGACGAGGTACAGGTAATCGGCGACTTCAACTCCGAGGATAAATTTATCCGCGCGGAGGACGGGAAAGAGACCAGCTTGCTGGCTACGACCGGACGCGGTTATTACATCGTCGCTATCCTGGGTGCCCGCGAGGAGCCGACCAACCATGCGCTGACCGATATCGCCGCCGTGAAGGACGATTTGGAGAAGTGGGGCCGGAGCATCGTCCTCCTGTTCCCGGACGAGAAGGGTTACAAACGCTTCGATCCGAAGGAGTTCGGCAACCTACCCAACACGATTACCTACGGTTGGGACATCGACGGAAAGATCCTGCAGGAGATGGTAAAGAACATGAAGTTGCAAAACGCTCATAACCTGCCGATCTTCTTGATCGCGGATACGTTCAACCGCGTCGTCTTCGTATCGCAAGGCTATACGATCGGTTTGGGCGAGCAGATGATGAACGTGATCCATAAGCTTTAATTCTCACATAAATTGAGATTCCTGAGGAATTTCCGTTTTCCGGGACAAGAAAATGGTTTTTCCTCAGGAATTTCCGTTTTCCGGAACAAGAAAGTAGTTTTTCCTGAGGAATTTTCGTTTTCCGGAACAAGAAAATGGTTTTTCCTCAGGAATTTTCATTTCCGGGGTCAAAAAAGCTGGAATTCCCAAGGAATCATTAAAAGACAGAAAGATATGCGGTCGTTATCGGGTTTAAATATCCTTCGCCGAAAAGGCACGCTTCTATACCGGGGCATCCGGTACCGGAGGGGATTTGGCGTGCACTCGCCTTTCGTATACAACCTTATCACGAAGGTTATCGAGGAACGATGCCCTTATTATAGCTTTCGGGATATCGAGTTGTACCGTAAACAATTGCTATATAAGATCGATTCCATCACCTATCCGGATCCCAAGGATAATGGGCGGTTAAGATGCCGCTCGGTCGCCGATATCGTACGGCGGGAGGCTGTCAAGCCGAAACTCGGTGCCTTACTGTTCCGGTTAGCCAATTATTTCAAGGCCCGTAATATCCTCCAGATCGGGACAACGATGGGTATATCGACCTTATACCTGACCTCCTACTCCACCGACTTACGATGTGTCGCCTTGGAAAATATACCCGGCTTCGCTACAATCGCCCGTCAAGCGTTCGAGAAGAAAGCGCGTAACCCCATCGACCTGCGTGTAGGCGGCTATAAGGAGTCGCTTCCACAAGCGCTGAAAGATTTGGGAAACGTGGACCTTGTCTTTTTCAATACGTTATACGAGCCCCAAAACAACCGCTGGCTCTTTCAGGAATGCTTACGGTACGCACACAACGAGACGGTCTTTGTTTTCAAGGGCATCAACGCAAATCAACGCTCACGCGAGTTATGGAAAGAGATCCGCGCGACACCCGAGGTAACGGTGACGCTGGATTTATATTCCTTGGGAATTGTCCTGTTCAATAAGAAATTATATAAGAAAGATTATATCGCTTATTTTTAAATGTCGACCATGAAAAAGAGTATCATTTATACCGGGACGGGCGACGATGGCACGACCTCGCTGGTCGGAGGGCAACGTGTGTCGAAAGCGCACGAGCGTATCGAGAGTTACGGGACTATCGACGAGTTGAATTCCTTTATCGGGCTATTAATCACGGAGCTGGGCGACGAGGCGGACAAGCGTTTCTTGTTGTTCGTCCAGCATAAACTGTTCACGATAGGTTCCTATTTGGCTACGGACCAAGCGACTACGACTTTACGAATCGAAAGCCAAATCGTACCCGAGAGTATCGAACGTATCGAGCGGGAGATCGACCGCCTCGATGCGGCGTTGCCCAAGATGCGGGCGTTTGTCTTGCCGGGCGGATGCCATTCGGCGGCTCTCGCGCATGTTTGCCGGACCGTTTGCCGCCGTGCCGAACGGCGTATTTATCGCCTGGCGGAACATAGCGAGGTAGAGGTATCGGTATTGAAATTCATCAACCGACTGTCTGATTATCTCTTCGTATTGGCCCGTATGGAATGCGTGCGTAATAATGGAACAGAAATAATTTGGGATTCCACTTGCGTTTAATAAATAAAATCCTATTTTCGCGGGAAAAATAGAATAGAGAACCTAATCGCTCAGGCGGTTATTAATACTTGACAACTATGTATTGGACATTAGAGTTGGCTTCAAAACTGGAAGACGCGCCTTGGCCCGCCACCAAGGACGAATTGATTGACTATGCGCAACGTTCCGGAGCGCCATTGGAAGTAATCGAGAATTTGCAAGAGATGGAAGACGAAGGGGAGATTTACGAATGCATGGAGGATATCTGGCCGGATTATCCCAGCAAGGAGGATTTCTTCTTCAACGAGGAAGAATATTAATGCGTTTTTAAGCGCGGAATAATTATTAAATCCCTGTTAATCAGATAGATTAGCGGGGATTTAATTTGTTTGGACAACAGTGTTTGACCGCCTCAGATGGCGCGGTTTGTTTGGACAAAATACAATTTTTGGAGGAAAAATCGGGATTTGTTTGGACAAAATTCATTACCTTTACAGAGGTTTGTGAGTATTGCCGCAAGCTGTATTTCCAATTCAAATATCCTC
>DXEN01000009.1 GCA_019114945.1 Candidatus Parabacteroides intestinigallinarum
AAAGGGAAATCTAAGAATGGGTTGTACGGTGACGCGACGGAGGAGTTGGATTGGTCGATGGGCGTATTGTTCGAGACCTTGAAGCAATGCGGACTGGACGAGAACACACTCGTTATCTTTACTTCGGATAATGGCGCTCAAGAGCGGTTTGGAGGGACGAACCGGCCTCTTCGGGGCGAGAAAGGCACTACGTATGAAGGAGGATTCCGGGTTCCTTGCATCATGCGTTGGCCGGCGAGGATTCCCGCGAACCAAGAAAATGACGAGTTGGTGACATCGATGGATTTACTTCCGACGTTGGCTTCGTATTGTGGGTATGAGGTCCCCAAAGATCGTATCATAGACGGGCATGATGTGACGGATATTTTAGAGGGTCAGTCTATAGCTTCTTCTACAGAGGTGTTTTATTATTACCAGAAGCAACAATTGCAGGCCGTACGTTGGAGAAATTGGAAATATCATTTACCTTTACAAGAACGGATAAAAGGTCCTCATTTGCCGGATACGGAGGTTGGCGAAGCTCGGTTGTATGACTTGGACTTGGACTTGTCGGAAACGGAAAATGTGATTGATCGGCATCCGGAAGTGGTTCGTCAGATGAATAAACTCATTGAGGAGGTGCGTTCGGATATGGGAGATTGGGGCTACGAAGGGAGGAACCAGAGGCCGGCGGGCGTCATCGACGAACCTTTCCCCAGAGTAATGAACTAAAATCAATATGGTATGAGAACACTGAATTTTATATCCTTGGCCACGATGGCGGTAGCGGCTTCCACGCAGATGGATGTATATGCGAGTGCGCCGGAACGTCCGAATTTCGTGATTATTTTGTGCGATGATATGGGTTATGGTGATTTGAGTTGCTATGGCAATCCGACCATCCAGACGCCTAATATCGACCGGATGGCGGATGAAGGCATGAAATTAACCCAGTTTTATGTGGGTGCCGCCATCTCTACGCCCAGCCGGAGCGCTCTGTTGACAGGACGGCTCCCGGTAAGAAACGGAATGTATGGAGACCGGAAAGGGGTTCTGTTTCCCGACTCGAAGGCGGGTTTGGGACAAGACGAGATAACGATCGCTAAAGTGCTGCGGCAAAATGGATACGCTACCGGTTGCGTCGGGAAGTGGCATTTAGGCGCTTTCTCACCTTATCTGCCAACAGATCATGGATTTGATTATTATTTCGGTATTCCTTACTCGAATGATATGAGTCCTGCCCAGAATAAGGGGTCACATGCCCGGAATTATCCACCGACTCCGTTGATTTTGGGTGATAAGAAGATTGAGGATGAGCCGGATCAAGGCGAGTTGACTCGTCGTTATACCGAGAAAGCGGTGGAGTTTATCCATGAGCATGCCAAGGAACCTTTCTTCCTGTATTTCGCGCATACATTCCCGCATATTCCGTTGTACACGAACGCTCGTTTCGAGGGAACCAGCAAGCGTGGCTTGTATGGCGACGTGGTGGAAGAGATCGATTGGAGCGTGGGAGAGGTGTTAAAGGCTTTGCGGGAGCATGGTTTGGACGATAATACGTTTGTCATATTCACGAGCGATAATGGTCCTTGGCTGACAGAGCGTGAGAATGGAGGCTCCGCCGGTCCTTTGAAAGATGGTAAGGGCACTTGGTGGGAAGGAGGATTCCGGGTGCCGGCTATTTGCTGGATGCCCGGGAAGATCGCTCCGGCGATTAATGATGAGATGATGGCTACGATGGATTTGTATCCGACGTTCCTCGCGATGGCGGGTATAGAGCGGCCGGAGGGTGTCGTGCTGGATGGTGTGGATCAGAGCGGATTCTTGTTCGAGGAGAAGCGCTCCGCACGTGATGAGGTCTATTATTGGTGGGGCAGCGAGTTGATGGCCGTCCGAAAAGGGGAATGGAAATATTATTTCAAAACAATCAAGGACCAATATTTACGGACTTGCCAGATCGAGATTCCGGCTGAGCCTTTATTGTATAATGTAGAAGTAGATATCTCGGAAAAGTTTAATCAAGCGAAATCGCATCCGGAGATTGTGCGAGCATTGATAGAACTGGGTGAGAATCATAAGAGGGATATGAAGATCAAACCTTCGGTTTGTGATATGTAATAGAACAATTTAACGAAGAGAACAGGATGAATAAGTATATAATAACGGCGGCCTGCGGATTGGTGTCGTCCGCCGCGTTCGCGCAAACGAAGGCGTTTCCGGACACGCCCAATATCTTACTGATATTAGTCGATGATTTGGGTTATGGGGATTTGTCGTGTCAAGAGGCGGCGAAAGATATACGGACTCCGCATATCGATAAGTTGCTGGATGAGGGCATTCGCTTCACGAACTTTCATGCGAATTGCCCGGTATCGTCTCCCAGCAGGGCTTCTTTATTGACCGGGCGTTTCCCTGATATGGTGGGTGTTCCCGGAGTGATCCGGACGCACGAGGAGGACAGTTGGGGGTATTTGTCGGATGAGGCGATATTGTTGCCCCAGATGTTGAAAAAAGCGGGTTATCACAACGCGATGATTGGCAAATGGAACTTGGGGTTGGAATCACCGAACACGCCTACGGAAAGAGGCTTCGACTCTTATAAAGGTTTTTTGGGGGACATGATGGATGATTATTATACGCATCGCCGATGGGGAAATAACTATATGCGCGATAATCTGAAAGAGATCGATCCGCAAGGGCACGCAACCGATATTTTCTCGGATTGGGCGATTCGTTACCTGTCGGATATGCGGGATAAGCGAGAGCCATTCTTCCTATATTTAGCGTATAACGCGCCGCATACACCTATACAGCCTCCGAAGGAATGGTTGGAGAAAGTGAGGAAACGCGAGCCGTCGCTTCCGGAGAAGCGGGCTAAGATTGTCGCTTTGATCGAACATCTGGATGATAGCATAGGACGTGTGTATGAGGCTTTAGAGGAAAACGGCCAGTTGGAGAACACGATTATTATCTTCACCTCCGATAACGGAGGGCAGGCGGACGCGGGAGCGAATAACGGTCCGTTCAGAGGCGCGAAGCAAGATATGTATGAAGGAGGAATCCGGGTAGCGGGTGGTATTTATTGGAAAGATCAGATACAGTCCGCTGTTCTGGATAATTTCGTGATGCTTTCGGATATATTCCCTACTTTGTGCGATTTGGCGTCGGTCCCGGTCTCGCACGAGATAGATGGTATCAGTCTCTTGCCTCTTTTGCGAGGAGAACGGCAGGATACGGATGACCGGATGGTTTATTGGGTCCGTCGGGAAGGGAATTCCCAATATGGGGGGATGGCGTATTATGCCGCCCGTTATAAGGATTATAAGATTCTGCAAAATACGCCTTGGGAGCCTATCCAGTTCTTTAATTTGAAAGAGGATCCTCAAGAGCGGAAGCCTATCGCGGATCGTTCGTCGAAAACATTTGTAGATTTATTTAATGGGTTGATGGAGCATATCCGTCAAGCCGGGAAGATTCCTTGGCAAGATTGAAATAGGCTTTTAAACGCACATAGCTGCGATGTCCAACGCACGTACGTGAAATGCCTATCGCACCTATGTGTCTTGGCTGACGCACCTATGTTAAAATTTGTGGTCGCATTGGGGCGCGGGACGGTGAGACCGTCGCTTTATGTGTGCTCAATTCCCTTCGGAGGAGATTCATGTTTCTTTCGAAGGGAATTTTAGTTTCTCTCGAAGGAAACCGTTTCCCCTCTTGAGAGGGGCAGGGGGTGTGTTAATCAATTGAGAATTGACAATTGACGATTGACGATTATAGGGCCGTGAAACTTATAGAAAGTGTTGCAGAAGCGGCAAAGCATGACCATCAACCAGCGGGAGAAGTCCACCTCGATAAGCACCCAGATGGACAGCCTGATACGTGCCAGCAAGATGTCCAACCTCACGCAAGGCATGTTCGTGGGTGCGGTGGTGGACAACGAGAAAGTGCCGGATGCAGGAGGAAATACAAGCCAACTACGAGCGCATCCGTCAGGAAGTCCAGCAGATTGTCGAGAACGAGATAATCCGGATTAAGAATGACCCGGAGCTGTGCCATTTGATTAAGGAGGAGGATGAATAACCGATATTCTTTCCTGACACACAGTATTTTTGCTAATTTTGCAGACAAAGAAATGATTATGAATGAGAACCAAAATATTGAATGGAAAGAAAGCTGGCGGGACGAATACCTGAAATGGATATGCGGTTTCGCCAATGCCGCAGGCGGCAAGATATATATCGGCACGGATGACAACGGCAAGGTGGTCGGCGTTGCCGATGCCAAGAAGCTGCTGGAGGACATTCCGAACAAGGTGCGTGATGTGCTGGGCATCATGGTTGATGTGAACCTGCTGGAAGAAAACGGGCTGCAATACATTGAGATTGACGTGCCGCCCTATTCAAACCCTATCAACTACAAAGGTCAGTACCATTACCGCAGCGGCAGCACGAAACAGGAGTTGAAAGCTGCGGCTTTGAACCGTTTCATCATGCAGAAAACAGGCAGGCATTGGGACGAGTTCCCCATAGAACGAGCCAAAGCGGAGGACTTGTCAGAAAGTGCGCTGAACCGTTTCCGCAAGGAAGCGGCAAGAAGCGGACGTGTGGACGAAGGGGTGTTGAACGACACGACCGGGCATCTGTTGCAGGACTTGCGCCTGATTGACGATGCCGGGCATTTGAACCGTGCCGCCGTGCTGTTGTTTCATCCCGACCCCGAAAAATATGTGTTCGGCGCATATATCAAGATAGGCTTTTTCCGGGACAATAAAGGCAATCTGGAATTTCAGGACGAGATTCACGGTGCTTTGATGGAACAGGTGGACAAGGCTATGGACTTGATAAAGACCAAGTATTTAAAATCTACCGGATTTCATACGAGGACATTTCCCGGCGGGAAACGCCGCAGTTCCCAGTCGAAGCCGTCAGGGAATCACTGATGAACGCCATCGCCCACAAGGATTACGCCAGCGGTGTACCCATCCAAATCAGCGTGTTCCCCGACCATATCACTTTCTGGAACTCCGGGCAGTTGCCGGAGGACTGGACTACCGACAGGCTGTTTGAAAGCCATCCGTCCGCACCCTATAACCCGATAATCGCCAACGCCTTTTTCAGAAGCGGGGACATTGAAAGCTGGGGACGTGGTTACAAGCGCATTTTGGAAGCGGTCAGCGCATACAGGCTGCTGCCGCCCAAACTGGAAATGATAAGCGGGCTGATGATTACCTATTATACGGACGTGCGTTCACAGTTATTGGCGCAACGTGTGGATGAAAGGTATATACCTGTCATTGAATATGCAGCCCAAAATGGAAGCGTTACCAATTCGGACGTTCAAAGAATATTGAATACCAACCGGACTACTGCATATCGTTTGTTACAACAAATGGGAACATGGCTGGAAATGCAGGGCGTTACGGGTAAAAGCACTTATTATACGATAAAAGGTTTGCCAAACGCTTCGCAAACGCTCCAAAAATAAGTGGTTTCTTATCTTTCGCCTTTCATATATAGCTTGTTACCAGCGAATTGCAA
This sequence comes from Candidatus Parabacteroides intestinigallinarum, assembly GCA_019114945.1. Lineage (GTDB taxonomy): Bacteria > Bacteroidota > Bacteroidia > Bacteroidales > Tannerellaceae > Parabacteroides > Parabacteroides intestinigallinarum. The sequence goes on from DXEN01000009.1 coordinate 5,517, forward strand.
ATAGTAAAAACGCTTCATAAACGCTTCACAAATGGCTCATTGAAAGAGGGTGATTAACTTCGCTCTCTCTTTTTATACCTGCTTTTAATGCTGCAACCAATGGTTGCAGTCATTCTTCACCCGGACAACCCTTACCAGAAGCGACCTCGGAGAGGTCGAACAAAAGTGATGTTGTTGAACCTCTTCGAGGTTCCGCCGGAGTAGGGATGGTTTGTCCGCAGGTGTCGCTACGCTCCACCAGCGGTTAATCACATTCGACCTCTTCGAGGTCTTTTCTTTGCGTGATATATGCTTGAAATAAGAGCTTTATGTGTGTTCAATTCTCTTCGAAGGAGATTTGTGTTTCTTTCGAAGGGAATTTTAGTTTCTCTCGAAGGAAACCGTTTCCCCTCTTGAGAGGGGGCAGGGGGTGTGTTAATCAATTGACAATTCACAATTGACGATTAACAATTATAGGGCCGTGAAACTAATAGGACGGTGGAACCGTCCCACTCTGTGTAACCGAGGGTGGAGCGAAGCGACACCTTCGGGATGCGTGTATCCCTTGCCGGAAGCGACCTCGGAGAGGTCGAACAAGAGTGATGTTGTTGAACCTCTTCGAGGTTCCGCCGGAGTAGGGATGGCTTGTCCGCAGGTGTCGCTCCGCTCCACCAGCGGTTAATCACATTCGACCTCTTCGAGGTCTTTTCTTGGCGTGTGGGTAATTGTCAATTAACAATTGACGATTGACAATTATTGGCTGGAAACTTGTAGGACGGTGAAGTCTCTCCCTATGTGTAATGCCTGTTATGTTACGAAAATGTGTATATTCGCGCAAATCATGTTGGTAAAATGTGATTAATGGACATTATGAGGCATTTATAATGCCTATTATCGCTCCTTTATACTGGGCATGATGAGATACAAATAATGCCCATTGTAAGGTGTTTACAATGGGCATTATAAGAGTCGTATATCCGTTATTATCCGATATTCCCTACCTTCAGCAGGTACTCCGCGATTTGTACGGCGTTGAGGGCGGCGCCCTTCTTGATCTGGTCGCTCACGGTCCAGAAGGTCAGGCCGTTCGGGTTGCAAAGATCCTTGCGGATGCGCCCTACGTAAACCGGATCGTGGTCCGCTACGAATAGAGGCATCGGATATACCTTGTTGGCCGGATCGTCCTGCAATACCACGCCTTCCGCATTGGCGAAAGCCTCGCGAGCCTCCTCGACGCTAATCGGGCGCTCGGTCTCGATCCATGTCGCCTCGCTATGCGCCCGCATGACGGGGACACGCACGCAGGTAGCGCTTACCTCCACATCGGAATGCATAATCTTGCGTGTCTCGTTGTACATCTTCATCTCCTCTTTCGTGTAGCCGTTCTCCATGAACACATCTACATGAGGAATGACATTATATGCCAATTGATAAGCGAATTTCTCCACCGTCGGCTCCTCGCCTTTTTGCAATTGCTCGTATTGCTTGATTAACTCGGCCATGGCGGTAGCGCCCGCTCCGCTCGCGGCTTGATAAGTGGACACGTGTACCCGTTTGATGTGCGATAATTTCTCGATCGCCTTCAGGGCGACTACCATCTGGATAGTCGTGCAATTCGGGTTCGCGATGACACCGCGCGGGCGGTTCAAGGCATCTTCCGGATTGACCTCCGGAACGACCAAGGGAACGTCGTTGTCCATCCGGAATGCGCTGGAGTTATCGATCATGACGGTTCCGTATTGGGTAATGGTTTTCTCGAACTCCTTGGATGTACCCGCTCCCGCGGAGACGAAGGCCACATCGATACCCTTGAAATCGTCGTTGTGCTTCAGCTCTTTCACGGTGTAAGGTTTACCGCGAAACGTATAAACACGTCCGGCACTGCGCGAGGAGCCGAAAAGTACCAACTCGTCGATCGGGAAGTTTCTTTGGTCGAGCACACGCAGGAACTCTTGTCCTACGGCACCACTAACACCAACAATCGCTACTTTCATTTTGAGTACTGATTAAATTAGTATATTTGTAAATATTGTTATAACTTTGTCGTCCGAAAGGGTTTCCAAGGAAACCTTTCCGTGCCCTGCAATAACAGTTGTTTTGTAGGAGCGTGCAAAGATAGAGATTTTATAACTAAAACTAAGTAGCTATGAAACAATTATTATTAATTCTTCTCTTATTTGTTCCGGTTTGCGTTTGCGCTCAAGTGCGCGAATCGTTTGACGGGCCGGAAATTACCTCGAATTATTCGTGGCAGGGCGATCTGGATCAGTTCGCGATCGTGGATGGCTGGCTGGTTTCCCGGGCGAGTCCCGAAGAAAAATCGGCTTCAATAGAATTGCCTATTGATTACGCCCCGAGTATGACATGGGAGTTTGAGGTGCGGATCGCGTATAAGCCCAGCAACTTTAATCATATCCGTATGTATGTCTATACGGATGATACGGGCATGGATTATTTCGTGCAAGTGGGGAATAACGACCATGAGGTGATGCTTCGGAATGCGGCCTCGGAAGAGGATTCTCCCCAAACCTTAGTGAAAACGGGATTGGGCATGCTGGAAGAAAGCGATGTTTTCTTGCGTGTAAAACTATCGTTAGAGATGCGTAAAACATGGTTTTTGTATGTGGAGGAAGCCGGGAAATATCGTTTACTGGGAAGCTATGAGGAAGAAGCGCCGGTTTCCTCATCCGCAGGGGGATCACTGCGCTTCGAGTGTCGTTACTCGAAAACACACGTAAACGACTTCGCGTGTAACTTTATAGAGGTATCGATGGATAAATCCGCGGAAGAGCCGGATGAGGAGCCAGAGGAGGAAGAGGAAGAAGAGGAGCCCGACGTGCCGGAAGAACCGGAAGAGGAACCCGACGTGCCGGATACGCCCTCGTTCGCGTCCGGTAGCGTCCGTATCAATGAGGTGATGGCGAATCCGAAAGGATCGGTCGCTTTCCCGGAAACCGAATACGTGGAGCTTTATAACACAACGTCGGGAAGCGTGGATCTGACCGGTTGGTCGTTCGTGTATGGTGATAAAGAGACGGCGCTGGCCGCTCTGCGCTTAGAGGCTGGAGGGTACGCGGTGTTGTATCGTTCCGGTCGGGAGATACACGTGGATAGTCCGGGGCAAGCGATGCCTTTGGAGCGTTTCCCCTCCGCCTTGGCGAATACGGGGAAGGAACTGGCTTTGTTGGATCCCTCGCTGCAAACGGTCGATAGGGTCGCGTACGACGAGGCCGAGGCCGGTGTCTCTTGGGAGCGTTCGGGGGATGGCTTTTATTTATCGACCGATCCGCGCGGGGGGACGCCCGGCTCTGCCAACTCATCGCCCGGTGCGTATGAAGAGCCGGAAGAAGAACCCGAACCTTCGGAACCTGACGAGCCGGAGGAACCCGTGCGGACGATCGTCTTGCCCGGAGAGATTATTTTTAATGAGTTGTTGCCGAACCCGTATCCGGATGGGAGCGAATATATCGAGCTATACAACCGTTCGGACCGCGTGTTGCCTTTATCGGGCTTATCCATCGCGCTTCGCAAGACGGACGGAAGCCTGCGAACCCGCTACCCCTTGTCCTCGATAAGCGGGACGCTGGAACCGGGCGGATTCGCCTTGCTGAGTAAAGACATCGAGGGGGTGGAGCGTTTTTATATGATTGTCAATCCCTCGGCTTTGCACGAGCTGAAATTGCCCGTCCTGGCGAATACCTCCTCTACGTTGGTATTACTACGTTCGGAAGACGAGGTGGTAATCGATGAGGTGTGTTATTCGGCGGAGTGGCACGCGGCTTTCGTCAAAGAGGAGAAAGGAGTGGCTTTGGAGCGGATCGATCCCGATGGAGCGTCGCGGGAGGCCTCGAATTGGACATCCGCTTCCTCGCTGGAAGGATATGGGACGCCGGGCTATCGGAATTCCCAATTCGGCAAACCCGCGGAAGAGAACCCGACCGGGATAGAGTCTCCTGTTTACGAGGAGGCGACGGGGGATTACGCGATTTCTTACCGCCTTGAGCAAGCCGGCTACGTATGCCGGGCGTGGATTTATGACGCCTCCGGCCGGTTGGTCCGCGAGGTGGTCAATCATGAGTCGCTGGGTACGAATGGCGTCATACGCTGGAACGGACTTTCGGGCGATGGCTCCAAGGCCCGGACGGGCGTTTATATCTTCTACGCGGAACTGATCCATCCGAATGGGACGGTCAAACGTCGCAAAGAGGTGTTCTTGGTTAAATAAAACCTTTTACCTTAATATATATACGAGAGGAACGTTCGTTTTTTATCCTGATTTGTGTAAGGGAAGAAATCCGGAAATAGCGGAAAATTGCGTTACTTTGTCTCAAAAAATAGCTTATGATAGAAGCTTTATCAAGTTTGATAACCGTGCGTTTGAATGAGCGGGCGGATGGCGTGATTATTTTGGACCAGACCCGCTTGCCGGGCGAGGAGGTTTATTTGACACTTACGTGCGCCAAGGACGTATGGGAAGCGATCCACGCCTTGAAGGTAAGGGGCGCCCCCGCGATAGGTATCGCCGCGGCGTATGGACTATACGTTTGCGCCCGACGCATCGACACGGAAGACCCTGTCGCTTTCAGGGAAGAACTCCGGAAGGTGAAAGACTATTTGTCGGGCGCCCGCCCTACGGCCGTCAATCTATCCGCCGCCTTGGAGCGGATGGAACACGTGCTGGATACGCATCCGATGGCGTCCGTCCCGGTATGGAAAGAGTTATTGCGCCGGGAAGCGCTCGCGATCCGGGAAGAAGATGCCGCCTCGTGCCGGCGGATGGGTGAGATTTGCTTACGCCTGCTTCGCCCGGGCATGGGGATTTTGACCCATTGCAACGCCGGGCATTTGGCGGTATCCGAATATGGGACGGCGTTGGCCCCCATCTACTTAGGGCAGGAGAGGGGGTATGGCTTCAAGGTATTCGCCGATGAGACACGCCCGTTATTGCAGGGAGCGCGCCTTACGGCCTACGAATTAAGCAAGGCCGGTGTAGACGTGACGCTCATCTGTGATAATATGGCATCGACCGTCATGCGGAAAGGATGGGTACAGGCGGTAATCGTAGGTTGCGACCGTATCGCGGCGAACGGGGATGTGGCGAATAAGATCGGGACCTCCGGCGTCGCTATCCTGGCCCGGCATTACGGCATCCCGTTTTACGTGTTAGGCCCGACCTCCACGATCGACCTCTCTTGCCCGGATGGGGATGCCATCGCTATCGAGGAACGCGATCCGGGCGAGGTGACGGAGATGTGGTATTCCGCGCGGATGGCCCCGAAAGAGGTAAAAGTATATAACCCGGCGTTCGATGTGACTCCGCATGAACTCATCAGCGCCATCATCACGGAGAAAGGTCTCTTTTATGAAAATAATGAATGAAAGTTTTGCTAATCCCGAAACAATCAGTAACTTTGCCGGTCCATTTTAGGATTGTGAGATTAAATAACAAATAACATAACAATTTAAATTATGATTGTAGTTCCATTAAAAGAAGGCGAGAACATCGAGAAGGCGCTTAAGAAGTTTAAGAGAAAATTTGAGAAGACTGGCGTGGTAAAAGAGTTGAGAAACCGTCAGGCATTTGAGAAACCGTCTGTTACGAAGAGAAAACGGATGATGCATGCCGTTTATGTGCAGCATTTGCAACAAGCGGAGGAATAAATATCGGCTTAGGCTTGTTTTTTTGAATTCTTGTTCCTATATTCGTTGCATGAATGTGAACAAGATATGCGACATGACAAATTGATTGATGACTTCGCGGATTACCTTCGGTATGAACGCAATTATTCCGCGTATACGGTAGGGGCCTATTTCAAGGACCTGTGTCAGTTCGAGGAATATGTAAGGAGTCATCAAGATATTGAGGATGAAGCGGATGGAAAGTTCTTTCCGGGTGAGGTAGATCGGGATATCGTACGGAATTGGATCGCCAGTTTGATGGACGAGAAACTCTCACCCCGCTCGGTGAACCGTAAGCTAAGTTCTTTGAAATCTTTTTTTAAGTTTCTTATGAAGCGAGGGGATATCGCCTCGGATCCGTTGCGCCTGGTGGAAGGACCCAAGACGAAGAAGCCTTTACCTTATTTTATTAAGGACGAGGATTTGGAAACGTTGTTGGATGGTGATGGATTCGGGGATGATTTTGAAGGCGTGAGGAATCAGCTGATTATCGAGATGTTGTATGATACGGGGATGCGTCGCTCGGAATTGATAGGCATACGGGATTCGGATGTGGATTTTGAGGCCCAGTTGATCAAGGTGACAGGAAAGCGTAACAAGCAACGATTGATACCCTTCGCGGAAAACTTGAAGAATCGAATGCTTGCTTATATGGAGGCGAGGAATCGCGAGGTAGGCGGTTCGGAGGATTGGTTCTTTGTCCGGAAAAACGGGAACCAATTATCGGCGGAAATTGTTTATTATATAGTAAAGAAGCAATTGTCGGCGATACCCATGTTGGCAAAGCGTAGTCCGCATGTGTTGAGACATTCATTCGCGACGAGTATGCTAAACAATGGAGCGGAGTTGAACGCGGTGAAAGATTTATTAGGTCACAGTAGTTTGGCGTCCACCAGTGTTTATACACATACGACCTTTGAGGAATTAAAAAAAGTGTATCAGGCTCATCCAAGAGCAAAAAAAGAAGGAGGTTATTATGGAAATTAGAATTCAAGCGATCCATTTTGACGCGACAGATCAGTTGCAAGCGTTCATCCAAAAGAAAGTGTCCAAGTTGGAGCAGTACTTCGATGGCATTATAAAAGCGGAGGTAACCTTGAAGGTGGTCAAGCCGGAGACTTCGAACAACAAGCAGGCCGGCGTTAAATTGTTGATCCGGAATGGAGAGTGCTTCGCTGAAAAGGTGGAGAATACTTTCGAGGGAGCGATAGACGGGTGCGTTGAGGCTTTGGAGAAACAATTGGTTAAATTCAAGGAAAAAATCAGAGCTAAATAAAAAAACGGTAGATAAAATTTGGTATGTAAGAAATAATGCCTAAATTTGCAGCCGTTTCGCCATGGTGACGAAACGGCTGTTTTAAACTACCGCCTCTTTAGCTCAGTTGGCCAGAGCACGTGATTTGTAATCTCGGGGTCGTTGGTTCGAATCCGACAAGAGGCTCGAAGAGTCGATAGTTGACAATTATTAGAAGGGCAGTTACCAGAGTGGCCAAATGGGGCAGACTGTAAATCTGCTGGCTTACGCCTTCGGTGGTTCGAATCCATCACTGCCCACGAACGAAATGGATGGTTTAAATGAATTGTCCATGGTTTTGCGGAAGTAGCTCAGTCGATAGAGCATTAGCCTTCCAAGCTGAGGGTCGCGGGTTTGAGTCCCGTCTTCCGCTCTTATAATTATTGCCTGTGTAGCTCAGCGGTAGAGCACTTCCTTGGTAAGGAAGAGGTCCCGAGTTCAAGTCTCGGCACCGGCTCAAGTTTAAGGTAGGATATGATCATTAATCAAATAAAGAACAAATAAGTTATGGCAAAAGAGAAATTTGACAGATCGAAACCGCATGTAAACATTGGTACGATTGGCCACGTTGACCACGGTAAAACAACTTTGACCGCTGCTATTACGACCGTATTGGCAAAGCAAGGTCTTTCAGAGCTTCGTTCTTTCGACTCTATCGATAACGCTCCGGAGGAGAAGGAAAGAGGTATTACGATTAACACCGCTCACGTAGAGTATCAGACAGCGAACCGTCACTATGCTCACGTGGACTGTCCGGGCCACGCCGACTATGTAAAGAACATGGTAACCGGTGCTGCTCAGATGGATGGCGCGATCATCGTAGTTGCCGCTACGGATGGTCCGATGCCTCAAACTCGTGAACATATCTTGTTGGCTCGTCAGGTAAACGTACCGCGTTTGGTTGTTTTCATGAACAAGTGCGATATGGTGGATGATGAGGAGATGTTGGAGCTGGTTGAGATGGAAATGCGCGAGTTGCTTTCTTTCTACGGCTATGATGGTGACAACACGCCGATCATTCGCGGTTCCGCGCTGGGTGCCTTGAATGGCGATCCGAAGTGGGAAGCTAAGGTTATGGAGTTGATGGAAGCTTGCGATACATGGATTCCTCTGCCTCCGCGTGAGGTTGATAAGCCTTTCTTGATGCCGGTTGAGGATGTATTCTCGATCACGGGTCGTGGTACGGTTGCTACAGGTCGTATCGAGACTGGTATCGTAAAAGTAGGTGACGAGGTTCAGATTATCGGCTTGGGCGCTGATGGTAAGAAGTCTGTCGTTACGGGTGTTGAGATGTTCCGTAAGATTTTGGACGAGGGCGAAGCTGGTGATAACGTAGGTTTGTTGCTCCGCGGTATCGATAAGAACGAGGTTAAGCGCGGTATGGTTATCTGCCACCCGGGTCAGGTTAAGCCTCACTCTAAGTTCAAGGCCGAGGTTTATATCTTGAAGAAAGAGGAGGGTGGTCGTCACACTCCGTTCCACAACCACTATCGTCCGCAGTTCTACATCCGTACGTTGGATGTAACGGGTGAGATTACGTTGCCGGAAGGAACCGAGATGGTAATGCCGGGTGATAACGTAACGATCGAGGTTGAGTTGATCTATCCGGTTGCTTGTAGCGTAGGTTTGCGTTTCGCTATCCGCGAGGGTGGACGTACGGTAGGCGCTGGTCAGATTACTGACTTGGAGAACTAATCCAAATTAAGAATAAAAAGAGGATAGCCAGTCTGTAAGGGCTGGCTATTTCTACGGAAGTAGCTCAGTCGGTAGAGCACTGGTCTCCAAAACCAGGTGTCGGGAGTTCGAGCCTCTCCTTCCGTGCTAAATCTATAGATTCGATGAAAAAGATATTTACTTATATTAAGGAATCATATAACGAACTTGTTTATAAAGTTTCTTGGCCTACGAGAGCGGAGCTTTCCAGTAGTGCGGTTGTTGTTATGTTTGCTTCCCTTATCATCGCCGCATTGATCTTCGTTATCGATGGCGCTTTCGAGACTGTGATGCGTTTCTTCTACAATCAAATCTTTTAATTCGGTTTATTCGGTATGTCTGATGTCCAAAAGAAATTTTATGTTCTGCGAGCCATTAGTGGTAAGGAGAATAAGGTACGCGAATACTTGGAGGCCGAGTTGAAGAATACGGATTTGGGCGATTATGTATCTCAGGTCTTAATCCCGACCGAGAAGACGTATACGGTACGGAACGGCAAGAAAGTCATGAAAGAAAGGGCTTATTTGCCGGGTTACGTATTAGTAGAGGCTACATTGGTCGGTGAGGTAGCTCATCGTTTGTGCAATATCCCGAATGTGATTGGGTTCTTAGGAGGTTCTGAAACTCCGGTTCCTTTGCGTCCCGCGGAAGTAAGTCGTATTTTAGGTACGGTGGATGAGTTGCAGGGACAAACGGGGGATTTGGATGTCCAATTTTATGTTGGGGAGAGCGTGAAGATTACCTTTGGGCCGTTTAGCGGTTTCACGGGAATCATAGAGGAGGTCAACGCTGAGAAAAAGAAACTGAAGGTGATGGTGAAAGTCTTCGGACGTAAAACCCCCCTTGAGTTGGGTTATATGCAAGTGGAGAAAGAGTAAGCTTTGTTACGAGGGTTTTATCTTTTTCTGTTATAGATGTTATATCTCTAAAAAATTAGAACAATGGCTAAAGAAGTTGCTGGACAAATCAAGTTGCAGATTAAAGGAGGAGCAGCAAACCCTTCTCCCCCAGTAGGCCCTGCTTTGGGTTCTAAGGGTATTAACATTATGGAGTTTTGCAAGCAATTTAATGCCAAGACCCAAGACAAGGCTGGTAAAGTATTGCCTGTCGTGATTACTTACTATGCCGATAAGTCTTTCGACTTTGTCGTTAAAACCCCTCCTGTAGCTATTCAATTATTGGAGGCTACGAAGAAGAAGAGCGGTTCGGCTCAGCCTAATCGTACGAAAATCGCTGAGATTACGTGGGATCAGGTGAAGGCTATCGCCGAGGACAAGTTGGTCGATCTAAACTGTTTTACTGTCGAGTCGGCTATGCGAATGGTCGCCGGGACAGCCAGAAGTATGGGTATCACTGTTAAAGGGACATTCCCGGGTAATAATTAATAAACTTCAATTGAGATGAGTAAACTTACAAAGAATCAAAAGTTGGCTTTAGGTAAGATTGAAGCTGGGAAAGCATATACATTGAAAGAGGCTTCCGCTTTGGTGAAGGAAATTACCACCACCAAGTTTGATGCTTCCGTTGATGTGGATGTCCGTTTAGGTGTTGATCCCCGAAAAGCCAATCAAATGGTGAGAGGCGTTGTTTCGTTGCCTCATGGAACAGGAAAACAGGTTCGGGTTCTTGCATTATGTACTCCGGATAAAGTTGCCGAGGCGACTGCCGCGGGCGCGGATTATGTCGGATTGGAAGAATATATCGATAAAATCAAAGGCGGTTGGACGGATATTGACGTGATTATCACGATGCCTTCTGTCATGGGTAAGATCGGTGCCTTGGGTCGTATATTAGGTCCGCGTGGCTTAATGCCGAACCCCAAGAGCGGAACGGTTACGAATGAGATAGGGAACGCGGTAAAAGAGGTCAAGCAAGGTAAGATCGACTTTAAGGTTGATAAGAGTGGTATCGTGCATACCTCGATCGGTAAAATCTCTTTCACCCCGGATCAAATCCGCGACAACGCGAAGGAGTTTATCTCTACGTTGATCAAGTTGAGACCTACAGCAGCTAAGGGTGCGTATATAAAGAGTATCTATCTTTCAAGTACTATGAGTGCGGGTATCAAAATCGATCCCAAATCAGTTGATGAGAATTAAAAACAATTGAACGATGAGAAAGGAAGATAAAGGTGCTATTATAGAGCAGTTGACTGCTACGTTGAAGGAATATCCTAATTTCTATCTGACCGATATCGAGGCGATGAACGCTGAGGATACGAGCCGGTTGAGAAGGGAATGTTTCAAGCGTGAGGTTAAGTTGGTTGTCGTAAAGAACAACCTGTTGAAGAAAGCGTTGTTAAATCTGGAGGGTGATTTCTCTGATTTAAATGCGTCGTTAAAAGGCAATACGGCCGTGATGTTCTCGCAGGTCGCTAATGCTCCCGCTCGCCTGATTAAGGATTTTACCAAGGACGCCAAGAAAGGCGTTGTGGCTAAGCCCGCGCTGAAAGCCGCTTATGTACAAGAGAGTTTCTATGTAGGCGCTGAGCAATTAGAGTCTTTGGTAAATATCAAGAGCAAGAACGAACTTATCGCCGATGTTATCGCTTTGTTGGAATCTCCGGCGAAGAACGTTATCTCGGCTCTTCAATCATCAGGACAAACTATCCATGGTCTGTTGAAGACTTTGGAAGAAAGATAAATCTTTAATTAAACAATTTCATAGATAAATAATCATTTAAATCATACAAAAATGGCAGATTTGAAAGCTTTTGCAGAACAATTAGTAAACTTGACCGTTAAAGAGGTTAGCGAGTTGGCAACTATCCTGAAAGAGGAGTACGGTATCGAACCTGCTGCCGCAGCTGTCGCTGTAGCTGGCCCCGCTGCTGGTGCCGCTCCCGCCGCTGAGGAGAAGACATCTTTCGATGTTGTTTTGAAGGGTGCTGGCGCTAATAAATTGGCTATCGTTAAGTTGGTAAAAGAGTTAACGGGTCTTGGCTTGAAAGAGGCAAAAGATTTAGTGGACAATGCTCCTAGCAACGTAAAAGAAGGTATCGCTAAGGCTGACGCTGAGGCATTGAAGAAACAATTAGAGGACGCGGGAGCTGAAGTTGAGCTTAAATAGTATCTATAACCTGGTTTCCAGGTGATTTGGTTAAGAGTCTCCGAGGAGGTAGACTCTTAACCTTTTTGTGTCTATAATTTTAATAAGTTCAATAAATTCCTACTATTAGATGTCTTCAACAGCTGAAAACCAAAGAGTTAATTTCGCTTCGATAAAGAATCAGTTCCCGTATCCGGACTTTCTCGAAGTTCAATTGAAGTCATTTCATGACTTCCTTCAACTTGATACTCCTCCCGAGAAGAGAAAGAAAGAGGGGTTGTATAAAGTATTTGCCGAGAATTTTCCAATCGCGGATACTCGTAACAATTTTGTGTTGGAGTTCTTAGATTACTATATCGATCCGCCTCGTTATACGATTGATGAGTGTATCGCTCGTGGATTGACCTATAGTGTTCCTTTGAAAGCAAAGTTAAAGCTTTATTGTACGGATCCGGATCATGAGGATTTCGACACGGTTATCCAGGATGTGTACTTGGGGCCGATTCCCTATATGACAGAGCGGGGAACGTTCGTGATAAATGGCGCTGAGCGTGTTGTGGTGTCGCAATTACACCGTTCTCCGGGTGTGTTCTTCGGACAGAGTACACACGCGAATGGTACGAAATTGTATTCCGCGCGTATTATTCCTTTTAAAGGTTCATGGATTGAGTTCGCTACCGACATTAATAATGTCATGTATGCTTACATCGATCGGAAAAAGAAATTGCCGGTGACGACTCTTTTGAGAGCGATTGGCTTTGAGAGCGATAAGGATATTCTTGAGATTTTCAATCTCGCCGAGGAGGTTAAGGTTACAAAGGCGAATTTGAAAAAGTATATCGGTCGTAAGTTGGCGGCTCGTGTTTTGAAGACATGGGTAGAGGATTTTGTGGATGAGGATACGGGAGAGGTCGTTTCCATAGAACGGAACGACGTGATTATTGACCGTGAATCGGTATTGGATAGCAATAACATTGAGGCTATCTTGGATTCGGGCACGCAAAATATCTTGTTGCACCGGGAGGACCAAAACCTGTCGGATTACGCGATTATCTATAATACGTTACAAAAAGACCCGAGTAACTCGGAGAAAGAAGCGGTCTTGTATATTTACCGGCAGTTACGAAACGCTGAGCCGGCGGATGAGGTGAGCGCGAGAGAGGTGATTACCAATCTGTTTTTCTCGGAGAAACGTTACGACCTGGGCGAGGTAGGCCGCTATCGGATTAATAAGAAGTTAGGCCTTACGACCAGTGAGGACATCAAGGTCTTGACGAAAGAAGATATTATCGAGATTATCAAATATTTAATTGAGTTGATAAACTCGAAAGCCATCGTGGATGATATCGACCACTTGAGCAACCGCCGTGTACGTACCGTTGGCGAGCAGCTGTATAACCAATTTGGAATAGGCTTGGCCCGTATGTCACGTACAGTTCGTGAGCGAATGAATGTGCGTGACAATGAGGTGTTTACGCCGATAGACTTGATTAACGCGAAAACGATTTCCTCGGTCGTTAATTCATTCTTCGGCACGAATGCGTTGTCTCAGTTTATGGATCAGACAAACCCGTTGGCGGAAATTACGCTCAAACGTCGTTTATCGGCTTTGGGACCTGGAGGTTTGTCGAGGGAACGTGCCGGTTTTGAGGTGCGTGATGTGCATTACACGCATTATGGCCGTCTATGTCCGATCGAGACGCCTGAGGGCCCGAATATCGGATTGATCTCCTCTTTATGCGTATATGCGAAAATCAATGATTTAGGCTTTATCGCGACTCCCTATCGGAAGGTTGTCGATGGTAAAGTCGACTTTTCCGAGGAGGGATTGCAGTATTATACGGCCGAGGAAGAGGAGCAGATGACGATCGCGCAGGGTAACGCTCCGTTGGATGATGAGGGGAAATTTGTCCGGGATCGTGTAAAAGCCCGTTTTGAGGCTGATTTCCCGGTCGTAGCTCCTTCAGAGGTGAACTTAATGGACGTATCCCCGCAGCAAATCGCTTCGATTGCCGCTTCCTTGATCCCGTTCTTGGAGCACGATGACGCTAACCGTGCGTTGATGGGGTCGAACATGATGCGCCAGGCTGTTCCTTTGTTGCGCACGGACGCTCCGATCGTGGGTACCGGTATTGAGGCGCAGGTGGCTCGCGATTCTCGCACGCAGATTATGGCAGAGCGAGAGGGAGAAGTCGTGTTTGTTGACGCGACTTGCATTAAGATTAAATATGACCGCACGGAAGATGAGGAGTTTGTCAGCTTCGAGGATGCGGTAAAAACATATAATATACCGAAGTGGCGTAAAACGAACCAAAGTACTACGGTCGATTTGCGTCCGATTTGCCATCGTGGCCAACGCGTGAAAGCGGGAGATATCTTGACGGAAGGTTATTCGACCCAAAATGGGGAGCTTGCGTTGGGACGTAATATCAAGGTGGCTTATATGCCTTGGAAAGGCTATAATTATGAGGACGCGATCGTTCTGAACGAGCGGATGGTAAGTGAGGACTTCTTTACTTCCGTACACGTTGATGAGTACATCTTGGAGGTGCGCGAGACAAAACGGGGAATGGAGGAATTAACCTCGGATATCCCGAATGTGAGCGAAGAGGCTACCAAGGATTTGGATGAGAGGGGTATCGTCCGTGTAGGCGCACGGATTGAGCCGGGCGATATCTTGATTGGAAAGATTACGCCGAAGGGTGAGTCCGATCCTTCGCCGGAGGAGAAATTGCTGCGTGCGATCTTCGGTGATAAGGCGGGCGACGTAAAAGACGCTTCCTTGAAAGCGACTCCTTCTTTGAGGGGTGTGGTTATCGAGACCGCTTTGTTCTCGAAGGCTGTCAAGAAGCGTAAGTCGAGATTGAGTGACAAGGCGATTCTTCCGAAGTTGGACGAGGAATATGAGGAGAAGATGGCCAACTTGAAGAATTTGCTGGTTGACAAATTGCTGGTACTTACCAATGGAAAGGTCTCTCAGGGAGTCAAGGATTATATGAACGCGGAGATTATCGCGAAGGGAGCGAAATTCACCCGCAAGGCCCTTGAGGAGTTGGATTATAACTCGATCCAGGTAAGCAAGTGGACGGTCGACGCTCAAAAGAACGAATTGATCAAGCAAGTAATCTTGAATTACTTGAAGAAATATAAGGAACTCGACGCTGAGTTGAGGCGTAAGAAATTCGATTTGACGATCGGAGATGAGTTGCCTACCGGAATTGTTCAGATGGCGAAAGTGTATATCGCCAAGAAGCGTAAGATCCAAGTCGGTGATAAGATGGCCGGTCGCCATGGAAATAAAGGTATTGTCTCGAAGATTGTTCGTCAGGAGGATATGCCTTTCTTGGAGGATGGTACTCCGGTTGATATCTGTTTGAATCCGTTGGGTGTGCCTTCTCGTATGAACTTGGGACAGATTTTTGAGGCCGTATTGGGATGGGCCGGTCGTGAGTTGAACGTGAAGTTCGCGACTCCTATTTTCGATGGCGCTACGTTGGATGATTTGAATGAGTGGACCGATAAAGCCGGTTTGCCTCGTTATGGAAAGACTTATTTGTATGATGGTGGTACAGGCGAGCGCTTTGACCAGCCCGCGACGGTGGGCGTGACCTACTTCTTGAAATTAGGACACATGGTCGATGATAAGATGCATGCTCGTTCGATTGGCCCGTATTCTTTGATTACGCAACAACCGTTGGGTGGTAAGGCTCAATTTGGTGGACAGCGTTTCGGAGAGATGGAGGTCTGGGCGTTGGAGGCATTCGGTGCCGCTCATGTGCTTCAAGAGATCCTTACGATTAAGTCGGATGATGTGGTGGGACGTTCCAAGGCTTATGAGGCGATCGTGAAGGGAGATCCGATGCCGCAACCGGGTATTCCGGAGTCTTTGAATGTGTTATTGCACGAGTTAAGAGGACTTGGCTTGAGCTTTACTCTGGATTAATTTAACAACAATAAAAAGTGGACGGGAGGAATTTCCCTCCCTGTTCCACTTCGATAGATAACTCTTTATAAATAAATAATATGGCCTTTAGAAAAGAAAACAAGATAAAGAGTAACTTTTCAAAAATAACTATCGGTCTGGCATCTCCCGAGGAGATATTGGAGAATTCCAGCGGTGAGGTCCTGAAACCGGAAACGATTAATTATCGTACGTATAAACCTGAGCGTGACGGTTTGTTCTGTGAGCGAATCTTTGGTCCGATTAAGGATTACGAGTGTCATTGCGGGAAGTACAAACGCATCCGGTATAAGGGAATTGTCTGCGATCGTTGTGGCGTAGAGGTTACGGAAAAGAAAGTGCGTCGTGAGCGGATGGGGCACATTCATTTGGTAGTACCTGTCGCTCATATTTGGTATTTCCGTTCTTTGCCTAATAAGATTGGGTATCTGCTGGGGTTGCCTACGAAGAAGTTGGATTCCATTATTTATTATGAACGCTATGTCGTCATTCAGCCGGGATGCGTAGATACCGTCAGTGAATTGGATTTATTATCGGAAGAAGAATATTTGGATATCTTGGATAATCTTCCTCGGGAAAATCAATCGTTGGAGGATACGGACCCGAACAAGTTCATCGCGAAGATTGGCGCGGAGGCTGTTTATGATTTGTTAGCCCGTTTGGATTTGGATTCCCTTTCTTACGAGTTACGCCATCGGGCAAATACGGATAGTTCGCAGCAACGTAAGAATGAGGCATTGAAACGTCTTCAAGTGGTAGAGGCTTTCCGTGCGTCTAAAGGACGGAATAAGCCGGAATGGATGATCATGAAAGTCATTCCTGTGATTCCGCCGGAGCTACGTCCGTTGGTACCTCTGGATGGAGGACGTTTCGCGACATCTGATTTGAATGATTTGTACCGTCGTGTCATCATCCGCAATAACCGTCTGAAACGTTTGATCGATATCAAAGCGCCTGAGGTGATCTTGCGTAACGAGAAACGTATGTTGCAAGAGGCGGTGGATTCGTTGTTCGATAACTCTCGTAAATCCAGCGCGGTAAAGACCGATGCGAACCGTCCGTTGAAGTCCTTGTCTGATAGCTTAAAAGGAAAACAAGGTCGTTTCCGTCAGAATTTGCTGGGAAAACGTGTGGATTACTCCGCGCGTTCGGTTATCGTCGTTGGGCCTGAGTTGAAGATGCACGAATGTGGTTTGCCTAAGGATATGGCGGCTGAGCTATATAAGCCATTCGTGATCCGTAAGTTGATAGAGCGTGGTATTGTCAAGACGGTTAAGTCCGCGAAGAAAATCGTGGATCGTAAGGAGCCTGTTGTTTGGGATATCTTGGAGTATGTGATGAAGGGCCATCCGGTGCTCTTGAACCGTGCCCCGACGTTGCACCGTTTGGGTATCCAAGCGTTCCAGCCGAAATTGATCGAGGGAAAGGCTATACAGTTGCATCCGTTGGCATGTACGGCGTTCAACGCCGACTTTGATGGCGACCAGATGGCGGTGCATTTGCCATTGGGCAACGAGGCGGTATTGGAGGCCCAGATGCTGATGTTGGCCTCGCACAATATCTTGAATCCGGCGAATGGCGCTCCTATCACCGTGCCTTCTCAGGATATGGTGCTGGGATTATACTATATCACTAAATTGCGTAAAGGTACGCTTGGCGAAGGCCTGAAATTCTATGGACCGGAGGAGGCGACTATCGCTTATAACGAGAAAAAGCTGGATATCCACGCTCCGATTCATGTCTATGTGGACGATGTGGATGAGCAGGGAAACCGGGTCAGAAGAATGGTTGAGACCTCGGCTGGTCGTTTGATGGTGAATGAATATGTTCCGAAAGAGATTGGATATGTGAACGAGGTGCTGGGAAAGAAGGCGCTACGTGACATTATCGGTCGGGTCATTAAAGCCTGCGGTGTCGCTCGTACCGCTCAATTCTTGGACGATATCAAGAATTTGGGTTATTATATGGCGTTTAAGGGCGGTTTGTCCTTCAACTTGGCGGATGTCTTGATTCCACCTGAGAAAGATGACTTGGTGAAAGAGGGATACGATGACGTGGAGCAGATCATGGCCAATTATAATATGGGATTCATCACGAATAACGAGCGTTATAATCAGATCATCGATACATGGACACATGTCAACAGCAAGTTGTCTAACATCCTGATCAAGCAGTTGACGGAGGATAACGATGGGTTTAACTCTATTTATATGATGATGGATTCCGGAGCCCGCGGTTCTAAGGAGCAGATTCGTCAGTTGTCGGGTATGCGTGGTTTGATGGCGAAGCCGCAGAAGAGTGGAGCGGAAGGAGGTCAGATCATTGAGAACCCGATTCTTTCGAACTTCAAGGAAGGCTTGTCGGTGTTGGAGTACTTCATTTCTACGCACGGTGCCCGTAAGGGATTGGCCGATACCGCGTTGAAGACGGCTGACGCTGGTTATTTGACTCGTCGTCTGGTAGACGTATCGCACGATGTGATCGTGAACGAGGAGGACTGCGGCACGTTGCGCGGTTTGGTTTGCACGGAGCTGAAGAATAACGAGGAGGTGATCGCTTCCCTGTATGAGCGTATCTTGGGACGTGTTTCCGTACACGACGTGATCCATCCGATCACGGGCGAGGTGCTTGTCCGTGCGGGCGAGGAGATCCGTGAGGAGGCAGCCCAGAAGATTCAGGAATCCCCGATAGAGAGCGTCGAGATTCGTTCCGTATTGACGTGCGAGTCGAAGCGGGGTGTTTGCGCGAAGTGTTACGGACGTAACCTGGCGACGAATTTCATGGTGCAGAAAGGCGAGGTTGTCGGAGTTATCGCCGCCCAATCAATTGGAGAGCCGGGTACGCAGTTGACGTTGCGTACGTTCCACGTGGGTGGTATCGCCTCGAACATCGCTACCGAGAATAGCATCACCTCGAAATACGATGGTATTCTTGAAATCGACGAGCTTCGCGCCGTGGAGGCCGAGGACGAGATGAGCGGAAAGAAACATTTCGTAGTTGTCAGCCGTCTGGCGGAAATGCGCATCGTCGACCCGAATACCAAGATCGTATTGGTAAGCCACAATATCCCGTATGGTTCTAAGTTGTTCTTCAACAATGGCGACGCGGTGAAGAAAGGTGATGTTATCATCGAATGGGACCCGTTCAATGCCGTTATCGTATCCGAGGTTTCCGGTAAAATCGAGTTCGAGAGCTTGGTGGAGAACGTTACCTATAAGGTGGAGAGCGATGAGACCACGGGCTTGAAAGAGAAGATCATTATCGAATCCAAGGATAAAACAAAGGCGCCGGCCGCTCACATCGTGGACGAGGCGGGTAATTATTTGAAGAATTATTCGTTGCCGTTGGGCGCCCATGTCGTGAAAGAGAATGGCGACGCGGTAAAAGCCGGAGAAGTGCTGGTGAAGATTCCTCGTGCCGTTGGAAAAGCGGGCGATATTACCGGTGGTCTTCCCCGTGTGACGGAGTTGTTCGAGGCGCGTAACCCGTCCAATCCGGCGGTTGTATCGGAGATCGATGGCGAGGTTGGATTCGGCAAGATTAAACGCGGAAACCGCGAGATCACCGTAACATCGAAGTTGGGCGAGGTGAAGAAGTATATGGTTCCTCTGTCGAAACAATTGTTGGTGCAGGAGAACGACTATATCCGTGCCGGTATGCCGTTGTCCGACGGGGCGATTACGCCTTCCGACATTTTGGCGATCAAGGGTCCGACGGCCGTGCAAGAGTATATCGTGAACGAGGTCCAAGACGTATATCGCTTACAGGGCGTGAAGATCAATGATAAGCATTTCGAGGTGATTGTCCGCCAGATGATGCGTAAGGTCGAGGTTGTCGATCCGGGAGACACGCGTTTCTTGGAGCAGCAAGTGGTCGATAAGTTGGAGGTGATGGATGAGAATGATCGTATCTGGGGTAAGAAGGTCGTAACTGATCCGGGTGACTCTCAGACGTTGCAGGCGGGTCAGATCGTGACCGCTCGTAAGTTGCGGGACGAGAATAGTATGTTGAAACGCCGAGACTTGAAACTGGTCGAGGTGCGCGACGCGATTCCCGCTACGGCGAACCAGATCCTGCAAGGTATCACACGTGCCGCTTTGCAGACGAACAGTTTCATGTCCGCCGCTTCTTTCCAGGAGACGACGAAGGTCTTGAACGAGGCCGCTATCAACGGCAAGGTGGATCGCCTGGAGGGACTGAAGGAGAACGTGATTTGCGGTCATTTGATTCCTGCGGGTACCGGCCAGCGTGAGTTCGACAAGTTGATCGTGGGCGCGAAAGATGAGTTTGACCGTATTTTCGCCAATCGCAGGAATGTTGTCGATTTCAACATGATGGATAAGGACAACGATTAATCCGCTTCGTTAGTCCTGCTTAAAAATAAAGGAAAGGGTACGTCTCGCGAGGGCGTATCCTTTTCTTTTTTTGATAGAGTTGTCAAAGGAGCCTTGATAGAACTGTCAAGGGTGTCTTGATAGAGCTGTCAAAGGTGTCTTGATAGAGGTATCAAGGGTGCCTTGATAGAGGTGTCAAGCCTTAGTCTTTCCGCTCCCTCGCTTGCGAGGCGCGCGGATAACTTTTATATTTGTATCCGGGTAATTGTGATAATACGGTTTCGCTTATGAATATGGTAGAAGTGTTGGAGGAGATCACTCCTCTCTCGCCCGAGGATTGTTTCTTGGTCATACGGCGTGTGAAGTCCGGGTTCCATTTCCCGTTGCATACGCATAGGGAGTTTGAGTTGAATTACGTGGAGAACGCGAAAGGGGCGATGCGGATTGTCGGAGATTCGATGGAAGAGATCGGCGACTTGGATTTGGTGCTGATAGCGGGTGGCACGAAGCATACGTATACGAATCATAATTGCTTGTGCGATGGGATTTTCGAGATAACGATCCAGTTTCACGCATCCCTGTTCGACAGCTTGATCGACAAACGCCATTTCCATTCGATTCGTGACATGTTCGAGCGGGCTTCCCGCGGGCTTGTCTTCAGCCGGCAGATGGTTGCCGACATACGGGATAGGCTGCGGGCGTTATCGAATGACAACAAGCCGGATTCTTTCCAAAATGTATTACGCTTGATAGAAATCCTGAAAATCTTGTCGCTCGACAAGGCGGCCCGCGATTTAAATACCACGGACGCGCCGAGAAGCCCGAGGAATAATAGCGACGCGGATCGCTTGGATACGATATTGCTGTATTTGCGCGAGAATTACGCGCGACGGATAAGCTTGGCGGAAGTCGCTCGACTGGTAAGCATGAGCGAGGCTTCCTTGATGCGTTTCCTGAAGAGGTGGACGGGAAAGACCTTCATCGATCACCTGAATGAGATACGGGTGGCCGAGGCCGCCTCGTGCCTGACCAATTCCAGCGATAGCGTCTCTGAGATTTGTTATAAGTGCGGTTTTAATAACCTGTCTAATTTCAACCGGGTATTCAAGCGGCGGAAGGGCTGTACGCCGACGGAGTATCGGGAGAGGTATTCCCGTACACGTTTTGTGCTTTGACGCCCGTATGGATACCTATTGATGTTGATTTATATCAATTATTGACGAGATAGTATTACTTATTGCGCAAATAGTATTTGGCAGCTCTATCGAAAGCCTGTACATTTGTGTCGTACAAATGAATGAGATTAGTACTTACGTGAGATCTTGGCTTAGGCGCCAAGTACTTTATGATGAACACAACAAGATATTTTTTTTACATTGGTCTAAAGAATTGAGAATTAAAAACACAACGAAGGAACGATTGCCTGTGAAGGTAGTCGTTCTTGCTTTTATAGGGGGGCGCTCTTTGTAACCCGGAATAAATGATTATATTCGCGTTCGCATTTTTGTCAAACAATTTTAAAGAAAGATAGTATGGAAGACAACAAACCGGCCAATAACGAGATTCAGATTGAGTTGTCTGAAGAGATGGCCCAAGGAACTTACGCCAACTTGGCGATTATTTCTCATTCCAGCTCGGAGTTTATCTTGGATTTCATCCGGGTGGTTCCGGGAGCTCCCAAGGCTCAAGTGAAGAGCCGTGTGATCTTGACTCCGGATAACGCTCAGCGTTTGTTATTCGCTTTGCAAGACAACATCAAGAAATTCGGCGAGCAGCTCCAGGCTCAACAGCAAGCGGCGAGCAACAGCAGCCGGACGGCCAATTTCGAGGACTTCGCTCCGAAGGGTGAGGCTTGATTCCTTGGGATCAGGATTAAAAGCGAGAGCCATCTCTGTTTCAGCACGGAGATGGCTCTCGTTTTTCTAAAAGGATAGAATGCTATTTTTATGCTTTTTTTGTCAGGATAGGCGAGGAGGATGGTTGGCGGGGAAATGTACCAATATGAAGAAAAATAATCACGTAGGGAAAAAAAGTAATCCAAAAGTGTTCGTATTCTCTATATTTTCCTATATTTGTTGCTAGATAGTAAATCTTGCGAATCAACAGTTGTTTTGTTGATTTTAAGATGAGGAATCGTTCTTCCGCGGTGCCGTTTCCATAAGCGGAGCACGAAACAAGGAGCGATGATAGATGAACTGAATTGTAGTGCTTTTTAACAAGAATTGGTGTTGGGCTTTCAATGCTGATTCGCATAAATATCCAATATTATGAACGACCGTATTAAAGATATCGCGAATTCTTTTGCTGAGGAATATTGTAGTGATGCTGTGTATCCATCCCATTTATTCAAGGCTGTTCTGCATAAAAGTATAGGATTGGTTCATTTGATAGAGACCGATTTGGACAAGGACTACTATTACTTGCAGGAATGGGCGGATGTGCAGATGCAATTGTCGCCGAGGGCTTCAAGGCCATCGCGAAATCTTGAGCTGTCGGAAGAGGCGGAAGCCGTCATGGAAGAAGCGGAGGTATATAGGGAGAATTGGGGCATGACTGAATGCGAGCCGGTTTGTGTTTTAGCCGCGTTGGTCACCCCTGGGGTAGGTTTTACTTTCGATCAGTTGAAGACTCTGCCCCTCAATGCTACGGAGATCGCGGAGAAAGTCTCTCGTTCGGTTGGGACGAAGCCGATAGGCTCTTCCGGGGAAGCGATCGCTCCCGGTGGAAACGGGGGATTGGTCGGGACCTATTGCGTCAATAAAATAGAGGAGGCCATAAAGGGGAAGTTGCCGGTAGTGGTTGGTTTTGAGAATGAGATCGCTACGATATTTGAGATATTGGGGCGTAAGACCAAATCGAATTTGTTGATATCCGGAGAGTCGGGCGTAGGTAAGACCTCTTTGATTAATGCCTTTGTTAAGCGTCTCGCGGCAGGAGATGTCCCTTCGTTCTTGAATAATGCTGTCGCGTATGAGTTGGATTTGGCGAGTATTGGTGCCGATGCCGCTTATAAGGGAGAGTTGGAGGATCGTTTTAAGAAGCTTTTGCGAGAGATCAAGGAGCGTCCCAACGCTATCTTGATCATAGAATCGATTGATAAGCTTTTTGACAAACAAAGTAATTTTTATGGAGCCTCCTCTATCTTGAAACAAGAATTGGGCAAGGGGAATTTGTTGTTGCTTTGCACGGCTTCGGTCGATGGCTATACCAAGTATATTGAGACGGATAAGGAATTTGTCACCAAATTAGAGAAGATTACGCTCGACGAACCGAATACGGATTTGTGTTTGCGTATATTGAAAGGTTCGTTGTCCGCTTATTCGGAATATCATCATTTAGATGTGAGCGAGCCGGTAATGGTGGACGCGATTCGTTTGGCTAAACGTTACTTAACGGAAAAATCCTTGCCCGACTCCGCGTTCGATTTGATCGATCGCACGATGGCGTTGGTGAAGACGATGAATGATATGTCGGCCAATGACGTCTCGAACCTTCGAGCGGAGCTTGTCCGGTTGGCGGATCAGATCGGGGTAGCGGATAATAACCAACTAATGACGGAATTGGAGTGGTTGCATTATCGATTGATTAACCAGATTAGTTGTATCTTGATGGCGCGGTTGGATGCGGATGTTGATTTTGGCAAGATCCAGACACCGCGGGAGCGAGTGGATTATTTAAGGAGCACGCTCGATCAGTTGGAGCGGATGTGCCAACAAAAACGGACGGCATTAGAAAGTTCTGACTTGTTCGCTGTAGTCGCGAAGCAGACGGGAATACCTTTGGGCAAGGTTCAATCGAAGGAACGCGACCGTCTGGTCAATGCCGAAGCTACGTTGAAGAAGCGGGTGGTAGGGCAAGACCATGCTGTCAAAATTGTGCTTGATTCGATATTTGAGTCTCGTTCCGGATTGAACAAGAAAGGACAGCCGATGGGTTCGTTCTTTTTCCTCGGTCCGACCGGTACGGGAAAGACAGAGTTGTCGAAAGCTTTGGCCGCCTTCTTATTCGAAGATGAATCCGCTTTGATCCGTTTCGATATGTCGGAATTTAAGGAAGAACATTCGGTAGCTTTGCTTTATGGCGCGCCTCCGGGATACGTAGGTTATGAGGACGGAGGTCTCTTGGTGAACAAGATTCGTCAAAAGCCCTATTCCGTGGTGCTGTTTGATGAGATAGAGAAAGCGCATAAGTCCGTATTCGACCTTTTCTTGCAAATCTTGGATGAAGGTAAATTGCACGACCGCTTAGGACGGGTAGGCGATTTCTCGAATGCCCTGATTCTTTTTACCTCTAATATAGGTAGTCAATTTATCGTAGACTCATTTACCCAAGGACGAATCCCACGGAATAATGATTTGATGGATATCATGCAGAATTATTTCCGGCCTGAGTTCTTGGGGCGTTTGACGGAAATTGTCCCGTTCTCTCCAATTACGGAAGAAACCGTTACGCGTATCTTCGAGATTCACTTGAAGGGGTTGCTTAAATTGTTGGAAGAGCAGGGAATATCGCTTGATATTACGCCGGAGGCGAAGCGCGAGATCGCGATGATGGGCTTCAATCCGCAATATGGCGCACGACCGGTAATCGGTATTATCCGGAAAGAGTTACGTCACCCGTTGTCGAAACTTATCATTTCCGGAAAAATAAAGTCGGGCGATGTCGTGCAAGTCCGTATGAAAGAGGGACATCCCGATTTCGTGATTGTTTCGTGAGGAAAGAATGATTAAAATGAATAATAACCATTAAAACGTAAAATGTATTATGGCAATGAAAGAGAATTTTATCTCGATGGCTCCCGATGAGGAATCCAACGCGAAAGTCAGTCCGATTGATAACAATAAGACGTTGATGATTGATCAATATACCTCGGACGTTGAACCGGGAAACCCGGAACTTGTGGAGGACATCCAGACGATAGGTGATGCTTTCGCTCGCTTTAAGCCCTCTGTGGAAGTCGATTTTGTGGACGAGGACGGCGGCTCGGTAAACGAGACTTTGCGGTTCAATGAGCTGCGTGATTTTGAGGCGCAAGGCGGCAAGGGCCGATTGGTGGAAAACAGCGCTTTCCTTTCTGGGGTGAAGAAGAAAATCGATACGAACGCAAAGATTCGCAAAAGTATCGAGCAAAATCGGAAATTGCGGGATATATTGAAAGACAGTACCGGCAGAGAGGAATTAAAAGTGATGCTGAAAGCGTTGCTTGAGGAACTTGAGAGTAGTAAATAATATCTAAAAGAATACGAATATGGCAGACACAGAAATGCAAAGAAGTAATGCCGCTTCCCAGGCGACTTCCGGAGTGAGTGAGGTACGCCCTCAACAGTCGGCTCAAGATGTATCGAAGTTGTTGTCCGCTTATGGTGGTTTCAATGCCGTTCGCGGCTTCATGCCCGATGCGGATAATTTAAATCCCGCTCGTAAAGCGGCTAAGGCTGTTTTCCTTTCGGACAAACGTTTTAAAGAGAAGCGGGAGAACCTGATTAATGATATCAAAGGTTGGCTTGAGGTCTTGGATGAAGGGCATGAAAGCGCTACCGAGTTCGTGGACGCTTGTAAGGAGAAAGAAGAAAAATATACGAAGCTCTTAAGTCAGGGCATTACCGATGCGCTCTTCGCGACGGCCAACTTGGAACGCTCTTACCGGGAACTCGACAGTTTCTTTAAGACCGCCAATACGGACAAGGTAAAGAACTTGCGGATCATCAATGTCTATAAGGATGATGTCGCGGATCCCGATTCGGGTTTTGCCCAGGAGGTGGAAGGCATCCTTCGCAATGGTTTCGACCGTTTAAGTTTGAAGGACTGTTATAGTTTGTTGGTTGTTCCGGGAAATGTTTTCCAGGATAAACCGACCCTTTTGCAATGGGCGAAGATCGCTTTCAAATATAAAGTCATGCTCATCACGGACCATGCCGATGAGTATTCGTTTGATGATCTTTATACTAATACGGAATGGTATCATGACAGCGATATCGAGCTCCAAAACGTGATTATGACCGCCAACTGGCTTGTCGGACGTGACGCCGAGAAAATGTCGGAAGACGAGAAAGACAGTCCCGCTTTTTATATTTGCGGGTCGAGTGCCTTGGCTGGTAAGCTTTACGACGAGAGCGCGAACATGGCTCAAGGGGCGGGTGGTAAGAAATACGGTACCCTTGACGGCGTGAAAGGCGTGAAACTCGATTTGCTTAAGTCGCAAATCGCCGCGTTGATGGACAACCAAGTCATCCCGATGGTTTATTCCGAGGGACGTGTCATGGCGTTCAACAATACGACGCTTTACAATGGGGATAATACGGCCATGAAGGAATATCCCATCGTCCGCGTGTTCGACTGGGTCAAGAAAGTCCTGATGAATTACGTGCACGAGGTGGCGCTCGAGAACTGGGATCCTTATAACTCTCCTAAGAACTTGAAAGCGAAGATTCAAGCGTTCTTGAACGATTACAAGGGTTATGGCAACCTGTTCCAGAACTACGAGATCAAGGAGCCGACACAAGATCCGGTGACCAAACGTATCACTTGTGATATCAGTCTGACTCCTTTCTATTCGGCGAAGAACTTTATTATTAAGGTATCAGCGGATAAGAAAGATAAAGATGCGCAAATGGCGTAATATGCGGAAAGAGTTTATTTTCTAACTTTTAAAATCAAAGGATATGGCAAAGACACCAGTAAAATTGGAAGTTGACGGCTACAAGGAGCGTGAAGTCATGATGGTCAAGTATGAGTTCGACCAAGCTACGGATGTGGAAGGTCAAATGTCGGGCATACCTCGTGGCGGTAAAATTAATATCCGCGTCAAGGCACTCAATGATGGTACACCCGACCTGCTGGCTTGGATGGTTGAACGTAATTTGCCGAAAAACGGTACGATCACTTTCCTTGAGACGAAAACCGGTAAGAACATGAAGACGATCAAGTTCACGAACGGTTATTGTGTTAATTTCGAGGAGAAATGGGAAGATAAGCAAGGGCACTTCGAGGAAATCGAGATTACGTGCCAAAAGATTGAATTCGGATCTGTGGTTTTCGAGAATGATTGGGCTTGAACCTATTGATCGCGACAGAATGTTTAACTAAAAAACAAAGTAAAATTATGGCAGAAAATATCACGCCGGTGCAACTATCGGTAAAAGATTTCGAGACCCGCGAGGTCATGATGGTTGATTATACATTCTCTCAAACTACGGATCGGGAAGGCCAGATCTCCGGTATTCCTCGGGGCGGGCGAATCAATATTCGCGTTAAGGCGATGAATGATGGAAACAATCAGCTTTTGCAATGGATGTTATCGCCCAACGACCCGCGCGATATCAAGATCACGTTCTACAATACGATCGACGGATCGACCATGAAAGAACTTGAAGGTACCGGATGCTATTGCGTTCACTATCTTGAGAAATGGGAAGATGGCGAGGAGCATTTCGAGGAGCTTCAGATCGTTTGTCAGGAACTGAAGAACGGTCCGGTTGATTTCCAGAATCCTTGGAAATAATCTATAAGAAGATGAGACCGGCTTTTCTCTGTCGTGAATTCGCGGCTTGGAAAGTCGGTCGAATTCTTTCTAAGCCTGTTTGGCTGAGGACAAGCTTAGGGAGGTTTTGAAAAAGGTATCCCGATAAAGGGAATTAGCGAATCGTCTTATACCAGTTTTTGATATGTCTTTATTGGCTAACTTATATCTTGGAGATAACCGCTCCGGCAATTATACGAAAGAATATCTCGTCACGGCTTGTCATGTTAAGCTCGCTCGTCGGCACAACGATTACGCGCCCGACGCCGATCCTCGTTGTGATCTTATCCACGTTACGATTGTCGCTCCCGACAAAGACAATTTGGAATTGCAGGAATGGTATATCGAGCGATCGGCTTTGTCCGGAAAAATCGTGATCGATCTTTCCAATCAAGCGGCTAAATACGACCAGACAGAGCGGACCATCCAATTCGAGAACGCTCAATGCGTCGCTATCGCCGAGCATTACGAGATTGATGCGCCTTATCGGCATCTTTTCGAATTCGAATTCATGGCCGAGGCTTTGGAGATCGACGAGAGTACGTTTCAATAACTAAAAGGAGGAACAATATGAGCAATCTCTCTAACAATACGAAAGTGAGCTTATTTTTCGACGACATTACAAGCGGTATTATTCTGACTAAAGACAAGAGTCGCACCGTTCAGTCCTTTCATTATCGATGCGAGAGAAAACGAAACGCGATGGGGATGCCATACGGTCCGACCGCCAAGACCTACTTGCGATTTAGCGTAAAGACATTACCCGACGGTCATCTGAAAGATCTTTACAACCGGATGTATGAAACGGTGCCTTCGGCCTTCTCGTTTGTCTTTAATGCGACATTCGATCCGGATGACCAGTTAAGCGACTATGATACGGCCTTGGTCGTGGAAGGTTTTATCACGAGCGTCGATGAGGTTTATGAGGGGCTCTCGACCGAAACGACCGATGCCAAAGGGCTTATGTTGACGAACGTAGAGTTTCTGGCAAAGTCTATCTCTTATATGGGAAGCGGGAATAAAAAGAAATCATTGAATATCCATTTCTAAACAACATAGAGACAAATCATGGCGACTTATACCTTAGATATATGCGATAGTAATGATAAAAAAGCATTTCTGCGTTTGACGTACGATAAAAATAATACGAGCTCCCCAAAACTTACGTTGGGAGGAGTGTCGCTTACGTGCAAATTGTTAGGGATTCATTTTGCCAAGGCGATTTATCAACCCGGATGCGTTCGTTTCAAACTTCAACTGACCAGTCAAACAATACGACCGAAAATCGCGGATGTGTTTGCCCGGTTTAAGGATGCTTATATTGACTTGACAAGCAAGGAGAGCGGTCAATCGCAAAGTGTCGCGGAAAAGTACCACTTATTCGATATACAACCGGCCATCAAGTCTTCGGCCGATAAAGAGATAGAGCTGACGCTTACGGCCTATAGCCCGGATAAATACCTTACTATCGACAAGTATTGCAAAGCCTATACGGGCAAGAAGCTTCTCAATGATATCGTCTGCAAGACAATGAATTGGCCGACTCAATTGCCCTCGGAAATCACGAGTAATTCCGAGATAGATACGAAGCTTATCGCGACCGCTCCTCAACACATTTCCGCGGACAAGACAACAAATAAGGAATACATCCAGCCCTATTTGGTGCAATACAACGAGAGCTTTTTCGATTTCCTCGTACGCGTCATGAGCCGTTGCGGGGAGTTCTTTTTCTTCGAGGACGGCAAGTTCCATTTCGGATGGGCGCCGAGCGGCAGTATCGCGATCGATAGCTACACCGCGATGCGCTTCTCCCAGTCCATTCCTACCGCTTGGAAAGACGACACGATTGGTTACACGCATGATAATTATAATTACTTAGATGTAAGCAATGGTGAAAATTACAAGGAGCGTCCAAGGAACAGCAACAGTTCTTCCCTCAACGCGGATTCAGAGATCGCGAGCGACGAGAACCTCACGCCTATCCCTCCCAAGGATAAGTATACCAGCATGGAAGAATTCGCTTTGATGCCCGGCGCGTTCTCGGTATCGGCGGTATCGGGGATGTTGAGTGAGAAAACGATGACGGATATGCTTTCCTCTTTAGCGCTCACGCAGGGCGCTGTCACCATGAGCAGCCTTTATTCCTCCTCCACGGCGAACGACGGATACGAGGAAAGTTTTTTCAAAGCGAAAGAGGGACAAAACGCGGCGGATTATGAGGAACGCATGGATGGTGAAAAAATCCATCTTTACAGCTCGACGGTCTCTTCGGGAACGGAGCCTTTCAGCATGGATTTCTATGCGAATATCGAGCGGAAGATGAAAGAAGTGGAACAAGGACGCGTTCGCATCGACTTGGGAGAGGCCTTCTATGCGACACTCTCCTTGGGTGCGGAGGTTTCCTTTGAAGGCACTCCTTATATTGTCGTTCGAATGGAAGGCGAAATCACGCCGGACACGGAATCTGTCCGGATCGAGGTGTTACCGAAATCCTCTGATTCAGCTTATTATCCTCCCCTTGCACCTATCGGTCCTATCCGTACGGCAAGCGCGCAACGGGCGTTCGTCGCGGCCAACAACGATCCGATGCGGATGAACCGTGTCCGTATCCGCTTCCCGTGGCAGAAAGAGAGCGACGACCCCTCCCCTTGGATCCGGATCGCCCTTCCGATGGCCTCGGACAGTAGTGGGTTCAATTTCATTCCCGAGGTAGGCGATGAGGCCATCGTCAACTTCGAGAACGGGAACATCGAGAAGCCTTATGTGGAAGGCCTCCTTTACTCGGCGGACCGGAAACCGTCGTACACGTACAAGAAAAACAACATGCGCTCGATCTCCTCTCGTAACGGCCACTCGATTATCTTTTACGACAACGATAAAGGCACCGACGCAATTCAAAGTCTCTCCCCTCTCTGGAGCACGATCAACAGTTTCGTGCCCGTACTCAGATGGGAAGGCACGGAAGATATGCAGAAAGCAACCGGAGGCATCGAGTTCACGGACGAATATGGCCTTTACTCCATCTCCATGTCGTCCAACAAGCGGAGGATCTCCATCGATTCCCCGCTGGGGAGCGTAAGCATCAACGCTTTCACTGGCATCACCATCAGCGCGCCCAATGGGAACGTCCGCATCGAAGGGAAAAATATTGACATCGTAGCCGGAAACAACCTATCTATCAGCTCTGGTAATAATATCATTAAAGAATACTGGCCTCTCAAAGCAAAGAACAATATATTAGTAGGAACGAAAAGAATCTCTGAGGTCGGTGAAGACCTTCTCAGTTCCGTGGCCAGCGCGCTTTCTCCCATAGACATGAAATTGATACGGACCATTATGGAAACGTTCTTGCGCCCCATTGGCGGGACGATGCTCATCAAGTCCAACCGATATTTGCGATTGGAAGCCGGCAAGGGAAGCGCGAATATATTGGGACGCGAATTCGTGAAACAAAGATGGATAAGCTCAGATTCCAGATCCGGAGCGTTCACGCATGATCGGGCAAAAAAGAATTTCCAAAATGTGTTCACGGAAGAAATTACCCAAAACATAGACATTGATTCGTTGAAGGCAGAAATTGACAGGTACTTTAATGAACATAAGAACCACCATCAGACTATAGATCAAATTAAAAACAATTATGATTGGGAAAAACAAGCTATTGATTCTACTGGAATGTTCGAAACAACGACAACCTCAGATGATATAATCACTCAGCAAAAAAAACCAGAATTCAAATTATATGATCTCGCGAAACGAATTTCCGCGAGAGCCAGATTAAAGGATTTAGCCAAGCACATTAAAGAAATAGGTTCAACATTGTCTAAAGAAGTCGAAAACGCGACAAAAGATAAAGTATGGCAGAATTTCTTGAATACATGCCCAAAGAACTTGAAAAAAGTATTTGGCGACAATGAAATCAAGTCATTGATGGGTAACATTATAGATCCTGTCTATTTCCTGAACGGAAGGACATACCGCGCCTACAATCAAGGGCTCACTCCCGATGTGGCGATTAAAAGGGAAATTATCCATAAGGCTCTTGTCATTCTTGTTAAAGAACATAACAGCAAAAATCCTTTCCTAGTCACGTTACCAGGCGCAGACGGTTTGGTTTATGCGGATGATCAAAACTGGAGGGATTGGATTGATGGGATCAGCATGACAGTACAAACCGAGCCTCAAAGTATATCCACAACAGGAAGCAAGGTTAAAGAATTCTTCATGGAGGCCTGGGATATTGAAAATTGGATGGACCAATACGCTTGGGATTCAACCGATGACGGGAAAATCCTTATTTCAGAGAGGGAAGACGAGACGCTTCGCATCGATGACCAGGGCATATTGGTGCGGCACACCTATCAAGTCCCCGCTAATGGACTGAATACCTTGAAAGATAAACTCAAGGCAAATTAGGAATCCTACAAGTCACGTTTTTTTAATAAATAAGGTAAGATTGAATCTATGGATATTCTAGCAAAACAATTCGCCAACTGGCAAGCGGCGTTGGATGAATTCCAAAAAAATATAGAGAAAGACCTGAGCGAAATCCGGCAGCAAAAGGAGGAAGTCCAGCGAATGAAGGCCGATATCATAGACAAGCTTGACAAGAGCCGTTACCTTCGGGATGACAACCGGCTCATCCTTTCCGCTCCGGAGATCATTATCGGGAATGTCGACAAAAGCGGCTTGCTGAAAAACGGCGCGTCAAAAGTTATCATCCGCGGCAGCAACATCAATCTGGATGGGGTTGGCGCGAACGAGAACGACATTGGCTGTATCGTAAGCCGGGCGGCAAGCATCCGCCAGATCGCGGTCGACCCGGGCAAGGATGGCGTAGAACAAGTCGTGAAAGGGACTTCCGAAATCATCTCGCAAGCCCGAGCCGTCGTCTTGCGGGGCGAAAGCACCACGGAGAATTATTTCCCGAACGCCCATTTGGCGGCCTCCACCGGCATCCTGCTTTCGACAGACGGCTCGATCAGCCTCGACGCCACGCTGCCATGCGATACGCTCAAGGACAAATTGGCCGCGGAAGAACAGAGCCTTTCCTCGTTCGTCAGCGACCTGAAGGCGAAGGCCAGCCAGGACAAGTCCAACATCGCCAACCTCATCAAGCGACTGGACAAGCTGGCGGCTGAAGACACGCTCAACGACGACGCGACCGCCGCGAGGACTAATTATTTGGATATCGAGGATATCCATACGGAGTTTCGCAGGCTCTCGAGCAACCTCTACCGCACGATGACCCGCTATTTCGACACCCTCTCCCGCCTCGCCGAGGCGAACCGCCAATTGAAATGCCTCAAGGAGCAAGAGGAAGAGGTGAACAAGAGGCAGTCATCCTTCAAGGACAAAACGACGGAGACCTTCATCTCGCTCCAAGCCGAGCGCGTCAACCTCGCCTCGATCGACGGCGATGGCAACCTGCGCGAAAACGACGACGCCGGTATCAGCCTGGCGGGCAAAAAGATCAGCCTCACCTCCTACGGCAACGACAGCGCGCTCATCCCGGAAGGCGGCATATTCATGGGCTCGCGAGAGGTAGAGATCAACACCGCCAACCCCAAGATCTCCGGCGAGGACATGGATCTCCCCGCCGAGGGAAGCGTGCGGGTCGTCTCGAAAGACATTACGCTCGAATCCGTCGATTACGAATACAAGAGCAAGAAGACGCAAGAGAAGAGCCTGACCAAGGACGGCGCCTTTACCGTCCGGGCGGAGAAGATCAATCTCAACGCCACCGACACGGAAGGCAAGGCCACCGGCTCGATTGCCGCCAACGCCAAGGCTGTCGAGGTCAAGGCGATGGACGTGGACAAGGAGAAACGGACCGACAAGAGCTTGGCTTCGGGAAGTACCTTGCTCCTGCTGGCCGAGAAGCTTTACGCCGGCTCGAAAGATAAGAAGACCAAGAGCCAAGCCGTCCAAATCGCCTCGGACAAGGTGGGCGTCTTCGGCGATACGACCGTCGAGTTGCAACAAGACAAGGCCATCCTCCAGTTGAGCGGTGGCGACGCCTCGCTCGCGGGCGGCAAGACGACCTTCTACGGCGACACGACCGCGCATGGCAAGGTGACGTTCAAGTCCGATGTCACCGCCGGGACTGTCGACATGAAGAACCTCAAGGTGCAGACCTCGTTCAAGACGCCCTACACGACCGAGGGCTTCGCCGCGCCCGGCGCCCCGTCGACCGCCAAGCTCGGCGCCAAGCTGAAAGAAGAGGAATTGAAATCAACCAAATAGGAAGAAAGGAGAAAGAATATGCCTAAATACGTTTGCATGGGGGCGACATTGAAATGCACTTTCGGGATGACGCCCTCCACCTTGATGGTCACGGTCCCCCTGCGGCCGATGATCCAGAACAAGCCGAAGGCCACCATCATGGATTTCGTCCCGATGGCCAATATCCTGCCTTTCGGCATGTGCCAATCGCCGAGCAACCCCACGGTAGCCTCGGCGACCGCCGCCGCGATGGGCGTACTGACGCCGATGCCCTGCGTCCCGGCCATCGTGGCTCCTTGGACGCCGGGCGGGAAAGAACTGATTACCAATATGCCCGCCTTGCTCGACAATTGCAAGCTGATGTGCATGTGGGGCGGAAACATCTCCATCACGATGCCCGGCCACACGTGCGATTCGCAAGGGAAATGAACACGTTATTTGACACACCTTCTCTTTTATCTCCCAACAATCATCCGGAGAAATCCGAAGCACGTTTTATTTCTCCCAACGATGATTGGGAGAAATTTTAAGGGCTTATTATTTCTCTCAATGATGATTAGGAGAAATTTTTAGGGCTTGTTATTTCTCCCAACGATGATTGGGAGAAATTTTAAGGGCTTGTTATTTCTCTCAATGATGATTGGGAGAAATTTTTAGGGCTTGTTATTTCTCTCAACGATGATTGGGAGAAATTTTAAGGGCTTGTTATTTCTCTCAATGATGTTTGGGAGAAATTTTAAGGGCTTGTTATTTCTCTCAATGATGTTTGGGAGAAATTCGGATGGTTTTTTATGAGGGTGTGTCGAAATTTGGTATTGGCACGTGGACGACGCGGATTAAGCGGATTTGCGCAGACTTATTCAAGTATAAATCAATAAAAAAGAATCTGCGTTCATCTGCTCAATCCGCGTCGTCCGCGTGCTTTTCCGCGATTTGACACATCTACCTGATCGTGTAAAGATCGTGGAGTCGTAGGCGATTAGCCTTCCTCGTTGGCGAGTGAGTCGAGGTTGATTCGTTTGCCGGCGTTTTCTCCTCGGGCGGCTTGGCGTTCGCTCTCGGCTTGCTCGCTCTCGGCCTTCCCTTTCAGATATTTCTGATAAGCCTCTTCGATTTGCTTTTCCTTCTCGGAACGGTAATCGTCGATCATCGATTTATGCTGGTCGTGAAGCTCTTTCAATTGATCGTTCGCCTCGTCCAACTCCTCTTGATTAGCGCCCACCAGCTTGTTGGCGATCTTCGCGGTATAGGCCGAGTGGGCCGTGCTCATGCGGGCCGAAGTCTCGTCGTAGAGCGTCTTCACGTAATCCATGCCCGCGTCGCGGCGATCCTTGTTGACCTCCGGCATCGTGCAGAGAATGTATTTAGTTACCTCGTCCGATTCCTCCTCCGATTGGGCGGCGTTCTCATCGAGATTTTTCTGTTCTTGTTGGTATTCCGGATGCGACTGGGCGATCGCTTTGCTAATCGGGAAAAGGAAAGCGTTGTCTTTGGGGATGAGCGCGAATTGGTCGTCGGCAGGAAGGGAGACATCCGCCACGTCCTCCAGATTCACGCTATTCCCATCGATCTTGACATCCACCGACAGCAAGGCGGCCGGCTCGGCCTTGACCGAGAAGTGCATAAACTGGTAATTCATATAAACCGCGTAAGCGTCCATTTTCTGCTGGGCTTCCTTCAACAAGAGCCTGACTGAATTTCTCATAATCCGTTTCTTTTATATGATTGACTATTTTAATTTCAAGTTTACATGTAAAATGTCATTCCTCTTTAGATGAATCACCTTCTCTGCCTCCTTTTTCCCTTTCACCATCCGGAGGCGATAGGTCCGGTCGGCCGGTAGGCGACTCAAGACGCGAGGCGAGAGGCCCACCTCTACGCCGTTCAGGAAAATCCGTGCGTTCACCTCGTCGCACGAGACGTTCAGCGAGCCATAATCCGTCAGTGGCGAGGCCAGGTTTAGCTCGACAGTCTCGCCCGCCTCTACCCAAAAGTACGCGGTACGCGAGTCCAATCCTTCTTTTTGGGAGCTGATGGCATAGAAACCGGGCGCTAAGCGACCTTGCCAACTTCCCTTCCCGACCCACTGGCGATTCAGCCAAATCTCCGTCTCGTCATCGAAAGCCCGGATGGATACCGACGCCGAATCCGCCTCGACAATCTCGAAAGGGTGTTCCGGGGCGACCGATAGGGAATCCGGCGGAGCGGCAGGAGTCTCTTCCGTTGTTCGAGTAGGCTCGGTCCTTTCCGCGAGCCGGGCGTCTGTCGGTAGGTGGGGACGTAGGGCGACCTTCCTTAAATCGACCACCTTTCGCTCCGCGTTGCCGAGCTCCAGCGTCCGGTCATAATAAACCCCGTCTTCCCGCTTCACCGTCAAGCGATATTCCCCCGGGCGCAGGCGTCCCGTATCCGCTTGCCCTTTACCTATCGGCTTATTGTCCAGCAGGATTACCGCGTCCGGGAACGACGTCTGAACCGTCAGGTAAGCGTAGTAAGTTTTCAAGGTAAAATGCTTTTCCAAACGGACGGTATCCGACAGCTCGATCGTATCGCTCAAGGGTTGGTAAAAAGGCGATTCCACCCGGCAGGCGTGCATCCCGATTGGCAGATAAAGCGCCAACTCGCCCTGTTGGATAAGATACATCGTGCTATCGAGATAAAAAATCGCTTGTTGGGGCTCGAACGAGAATACGGCCCATTGCTTCTCCTGTTGGTATTCCTTCTCCACGCTTTCCGTATAAAGATAAGCGCGGTAACGTTTTTTCCGTTTCACCCCTTTGCCCGGGATTTTCCAGACGAGCTGTCCATACGACGGATGCTTGATTGTCACGGATGTGGTCCGGTGCGGCAAGGAGATTGTCACGAGGCCTTCCCCCTCGATCGCCGTTACCGCCGTTTTGCCTACGAAGAATTGGAATCCTTTCTCGTTCGTGAAAAGATCGAGCAGAGCTTGCCGCTTGTCTGTCTCATAAGTCGCTTTCTGCCAAAACGGATGCTTGTAACGCGTGAAGTCCTCCACGCGCATCTGTTGCGCCGCCGCGGAGAGGACCAGCAAGCATCCGAGTAATGACAAAAAGTATCTCATATCCTTATGTATATAAAAGCTTTTCGCTTGGTACAAACTTACGATAATTCTCTGGAATATGCGAAATGTTTCCTATATTTGTGCAACAAACGAATGGATAGTGCTGCTATGCGTGTAGATGAAGAGTTGACTCCGACGATTCCCGGGAGGTGGGGGGAAGAAGTCTTCCCGTTGCTCTCTTGGTTCCGGCTCGATAAGGTGCGGAACGCGAATGTCATGGTAGTCGGTTGTGGCGCGTTGGGCAATGAGGTGTTGAAGAATCTGGCGCTGTTCGGGGTAGAGCATCTCGTAATTGTGGATTTCGACACGATCGAGCTCTCGAACCTGACCCGTTCCATCCTCTTCACGCCGGAGGATGCCGCGGAGGGTCGCCCGAAAGCCATCGTGGCGGCCGAACGGCTTAGGAAGATTAACCCGGCTATCCAAGTCTTGCCCATCGTAGGGGATATCGCGCACGACGTGGGGCTGGGGCTCTTGCGGCGGATGGATGTCGTTGTCGCTTGTGTCGATAATCGCTGGGCCCGTTATTGCTTGAACCGGCTATGTATGCGGATGAATCGTCCGTGGGTGGATGGCGGTATCGATGGCTTGGAGGGTACCGCGCGGGTGTTTGTGCCGGGTAAGAATTGCTATGCGTGTGGCTTGGGACCTGAGGCGTTGAAGGACCTCTCGTTCCGTCTCTCGTGCGCTTCGGTAATCCGGCGGAATATACGGGAGGGGCGTATGCCTACCACGCCGGTTGTCGCTTCTATCATCGGGGCGGTGGAGGCGCAGGAAGCCATCAAGTTGCTGCATCCGGAAGAGCTGGCTCGTGGCGAGCTTACTTCCCTTTGTGGGAAAATGTACTATTATGAGGGGCAGCACCTCGCTTCTCGAATAGTTGATTTCTCCGCATATGACGACGATTGTCCGGTTCACGAGCGTTGGGAGCCGATTGAGAAAATCGAATCCCTCACGACAGGTCTTCGTGTCGACGACGCGTTGGCGCGTTTGTCCGAGCGTTTCGGGGGAGAGCCTGTTGAGCTTTGCCTTCGGGATTTTCGCTTCGTCGATTACTTGGTCGACCGGGAAGACGATCGGAGATATGTTGTCTCGCGTCCTGATTACGCGGTTGAGCGTTTCGTGGAGGAGAGCCCGGTATTACGTTATAAACCATTCCATTCGTTTTATCAGCATGAGTTCGGGTCTATCGACATGCGTTTCCCTTATCCGGAGCTGACTTTGAAAGAGATCGGCGTGACGGGGTGTGACGTTGTTCCGGTGCGAGTGGGGAAGGCCATCCGTTATGTCGAGCTGGGTGACGAACTTGATTATTCAATTTATCTGTCCACAAATACGCGAGCTTCATGAACGAGACGAATCTATATGACATCGGCGCGGAATTCCTGCTGAATTACCTGTATCCCGATTGGACGGATAAGTGGGTGGCGGAGTGCGCTGGGACGTTTTACCGGAATTACACCCCGGATATCCTTTCTGTCGATGAGGAGCGGCGAACCGTCAGTCTTGCCCGGGATGGATTCACGCGCTTATTACCACAGGGCTTGATCGCTCGGGATAACGCGCTGAAAGGGGGAGATTTTAAGCAAAAGAACGAACGTTTGGAGAAGAAAGCGGCTCAGGTCCGGGACTTGTTTAAGCCTGTCGATACCCTCTCTTTTCGTTCCCGTTTGCATGTGGAGAAGCAGTTGGAACAACTTTCGAGCGATAAACTTCCCTTTTTGCTAAAACGTTATTTGGGATATGATATGGAACAGGAGAGCGATCCCCTTGTTCGGAAGGTAGCCCCGTTGCTTTTATTTGTCAGTCGTTTGCGGGCGGACTTCGGTTTTATTCGCGATTTGTTGGCGCGGCTAATCGGCTGTAAGGTAGAGATGCGGACCGGCTCTTATTCCTGGGAGGAGGGCGCGGACTATTCGTGTCCTTCTATCGCGTATTATTTGATAGTTCCGGATCTTACGGAGGAGGCGTATCGGTCGCTTATGTCGGCGATTGCCCCGTTGAGGGAATTCCTGTTGGAATGGTTTATTCCGTTTGATACCCATTGCACGATCGAGGTGAAATACCATGAGCAACCCTTCTTGTTAGGGGATCGCCTGACGCTGGATTATAATACGGAGATTCATCAATGACTAATAGTAAAGAGATAACACCATGAATATCAACTCGAGAATAGATTGGAAAGCGGGTATGGCTATCTCCGCGCGGACGTTCGTCCAGATGGATAAAAACCTGGCATGGAGGCAACAGGTCGCGAACCGGGCCTCGAATGGGAATCAGTTTGGCCTGATTCCTTTCACGGAGTTTAAGTGCCAGTGGGGGTTTGTCCGCAACAAGTTGGAGATCGAGCATCTTTCGTGTATGGCTCTTTTGCCGTCCGGAAAGATTTT
The DNA here is from genome assembly GCA_019114945.1 of Candidatus Parabacteroides intestinigallinarum. Taxonomy (GTDB): domain Bacteria; phylum Bacteroidota; class Bacteroidia; order Bacteroidales; family Tannerellaceae; genus Parabacteroides; species Parabacteroides intestinigallinarum. Next base: position 44,744 of record DXEN01000009.1, read on the forward strand.
GCATATCGATGAGAAGGCGTTGGTCTCCATTCCGTTGGTTTATGGCGATGAATATTATTTGGCATGTGGTTGTGGCGAGGGCGAGACTTCTTTTGAGATTGAGGATGTCCCCTTTGTTCGTCCCGAGGTGACTTATGGCATTTATCAATTGAAGGAATTGGAGGGGAAGGATTTGCTTCCGATTATGAAATTTAAGGTGAACGAGGGAGTTTTCTCTATCGATGAAGGATATATTCCTCCCTGTTTGCATCTTTCGTCCGATCCTCGTTTCCAGTCCCATATCTTTCGGTTGGCGGAAAGGATCGCCCGATTAGCGGAGCACCCGAACTTAGAATCCGGCGAGGGGAAACGGGCGTTGCAACACTATGCTTATGTACTGGGAAATTATGATTTGAGAAATCGAACCGCCCATTTTATCGGATTAACGAATGAGATAGCGCAAGCGATAGACTATTATATCGTCGCGCCGAACACCGAGACTCCGGTTGCATGGGAGCCTTATTCGGAGTATGATGTTGTAATATGGCTGAATCGACTGAATGATTATGCTTATAGCGCGGAGACGATTCTCGACAAAGTGGTGCTGGAGGATCATTCGATCGACTTCGAGGCGCTGAAGGCTCAAATCGTGTCGGAATTGTATGAGCGGTTGCATATGGAATTGCATGATCGATTGTATGAGGAGTTGAGAGGGAAGCTTTACGCGGAGATCATGGAGGAGCAAACCTCGCGGCTGACCGATTATGTAAACAATCGGCTGAAGGCGGAGCTGCATGATTTGTTGTCGGGCGAACTTTCGGAAGAGCTTTTTGGAAAGTTGTACAATGCATTGTATGATAGTCTTTTCAATGCGTTGTATGTCCCGGAGGAAAAAGAGGAGGAGGAAGAGTTCGTACCTTTAATATAGGAATGCCATGAGTATATTGTTGCCATTACAGGTTGTGAACGGACGATTGAAACGGGCGAGGAATCCCAAAAAGGCGATTGACGCGTTCCTGGAGTTGTTGTTGACGACTCCTTGCCGGAGCTGTGTGCCGGATCCTCAATTTGGCTTTGTTTTTAATAACCTGAAGTTCGAGGTCTTTAATGAGAAGGAGGGGGTTATCTTCAATTCCCATCCTACCGCCGACGAGCCGGAAAGTTTGTATGACAAGAAAGTGTCGGGGAATTCAAAGAGTCTCAATACATTCGCGTTGGAGCTTAAAAAGGCGATAGAGCGATACGAGAAACGGCTCTCGGAGGTTTCCGTTACGATGGCTTATGTAAAGGGGCAGCGGAAAATACTCATTTCTATAGAGGGGATCATCGTGGAAACTGGCGAGGCGTATCGTTATCTTTCCAGCCTCTCTATTTGGAATTGATAGCGTGTTCAATCATTAAAAAGAATCTTATCTTATGAATCAGACAATATTCACGACGCGCCAACGGGCGGAGGAGCTTATAAAAGAAGCGATCTCTATTTGGCAATATAATGGTGGAGGTGAGCTTTTGGAAGGCATCGAGCAGGATCCGGTTTTCTCTTTGTTCATGACCGCTCTCGCTTATCAGGCGAATGAGATAGATAATGAGATTGAGCAATTGAGGGTTGAGGTCTTGGATGAGTTCGCGCGGATGTTGGTTCCTTATGATAAAACGCACGCGCTTCCCGCCACGGTGGTTGTTGAGGTTCAATTGCATGAGGGCGTCTCCGAATGGAACTTGGATCATCATACGAGTTTCTCGTTGGGGAAGTTTACGTTCCTCCCGTTATTGAGGACGCGGGTGCTTAATGGGAGTGTAACATCGGTCGTGCGGCTCGATAATCGGCGTTGGAAGGTCGGCCTGCGGTTCCGGGAGCCCGTGAGGAACTTGTCCGGTATGACCTTCATGGTTGATAGCGATCAATTTCAGGATTTGAAACTCTTCGCGAACGGACGTGCGCTTCCGCTGGTGAAGCCTTGGGATTACGCGGATTTGCCGTTGGATGATTATTTTTCCATCGAGCATATGGTCTACAATCAATCCTTTATTTATTCGGCCACGAACACGTGGTTCGATCTTTTCGCCAAGCAAAACGTAAGGTTGTTTTACATTGATACGTATGAGACATCATCGGCTCAACAGATGCCGACCGAGACATTGGATTTGATATTCGAGTTTACGGGGATAAGCGACGCGTTTCATTTTGATAAGGAATGTTTGTCCTTGAATGCTACGATCCTGGCCAACGTGGAGGAGCGTGTGGCTACGCTTTCCTCGTCTTCGCCCATCGTCCGTCTTTCGGGAGGGGACGACGGGCCGGACCAATCGCGTTTTTTGCATCTGATCGCTCCTCCGGATATCCAGCTCTTTCACGAGGAGTCGCTTGAACTCCGGAAAGTCGGGGCGGATCGTTTCAGCACGGATCGCCTGATGAAACTGGCCGGTACGCTGGTTTCCCGCTTCACTTCCGATTATTATGCGTTCCAAACGGTAGCTCCTTTTAATGAGGGCGCGTTTATGGAGCAATTTTACGCGTCCTTGAAGCGGATATCGGAAGGAATCGCCCAGGCTTCCCAAACTACCTCGCCGGGCTTGTATCTGATGTTGCGAAAGAAACGTCGTTCTCAAGAGGCGAACTTCAGCCTGGATATCCACTATTTGATGACAAATGGCGACGCGGTTAATTCGGTGTTGGACGCTAAGAGCCAGCTGAGCGCCTCGGTGGCTTCGTATATCCGGGAGGTTCGGATAAAAGCGGACCCTATGCCGGGCCATGGCGAGATTCAAGGAGCTGACGCGGAGGAGGTCTTGGCCCGTTATTATATGGTGACCAACGACCGTATTGTTACCCCGATGGACATCAAGGTGTTTTGTTACAAGGAGTTGGTGACCCGTTTCGGGATAACGCCGGATATGATTTCCAGTGTCAAGGTCAAGAATGTGCGATATACCGATTCCGTGCGCCCCGCGTTCGAGACGCGGGTGTATATCATCTTGAAAGATAGCCCGTATGTCAAGCGCGGTTTCGAGGAGAGAATACCGATGGTGGAATGGGTTTTCCAAAAGATGATAGAAGTGAGGAGCACGAATGTATTCCCGGTCCATGTCAATATCGAGATAGTGTGACGGGGGCTATCGGGTAAGAAATAGAAGGTTTATTCGTATATTCGCGTACATATAAAAAACATTCGAATGGAAGATTTCTTTTTGGATATTGTGTATAAAGATAAAAAGGTCCGGTTCCGTATCGTGAATCCCCATGCGCCATTGAGCACGTTGATGAATAATCTGCGTCATGCTATCGGGAAAGATGGACGTTTGATCTTTGATTTCCCTTCTATCGATCAAACGGGCGCTCCGCTGGATTACTTTTTCGGGAAGGAGGATCCGGCGATCAACGAGATAAGGGTGCTTCGGCCCAGGATCGGGAAGTCCGACCAGACGCTGGCGGATTATAACGTGCGGAATGGGGATACGGTTTTCTTGATTCCGGACCCATTCCCCGGTTAATCGTATAGGTATCAATGGGAGGTGATGCGTTGATAATGTATAGGCCCGACTTCGATGTCAACCGGTTATCCGGGAGGGATCGGCGCTTGTTTTATGAGTGGAGCCAATTGGAGCGTGCTTTTGGGCAAGGCGGAAAGATACGGTTCGAGGTCGCTGAATGTAATTCGCGGGGGCTTCCCATCAAGTACCGGGTCGCTTACCACATCCGTTCCATTCAGGGGGTTGAGCGTGTGGAGGCGTTGGACATGCCCGGTGTATCGAACCCGCCCATTTTCGCTTCTTTGTTCCTGATGACGATTACCCTACCGGACAATTACCCTTGTGTAGACGCTCCGGTGGAGTTCCGTTTCTTGACCTGCGACGAGGCGGGAAAGGCGATTCCGCATCCCTGGCATCCCAATATCCGGTATTTTGGCGAGTTCGCCGGACGGGTTTGTTTGAATACGCCGGATACCTATGCCAGCTTGCTTTGGGGCGTACGCCGTGTCGCACTCTATTTGCGTTACGACTTGTACCATGCCGCCCAGCACCCTCCTTATCCGGAAGATCCTAAAGTGGCGCGCTGGGTTGTCCGGCAAGGCGAACCGAATGGCTGGGTTTATTTTGATCAAAACTAAGTTTAAGGCATGGGAAAACGATGCTTTTTAGATTCTTTTCCTTATATTTGTTCACGTTATTTAGAATGGACCGGATGAAGTGGCGGAATATATTGATATATAGTTTCATGTTTATCTGTTTGGGGCATGTTTCATGGGCGCGGACGATAAAACGGATAAGCGTGTCGGGGAACGAGCCTTACGTGGATCATGTATCGCTTCAGGACGGGAGTGCGGACATGGACTTGCTGGTCAAGTTCGTTTTCGACGAACCGGGCAATTGCTTGACTGTTAGCTTGATTTCTTATCGGCGTCTATTCGTTTTCCAAAGTGACGTGCGTTATTCGCAGGTCGTTCGGTGTTTTAAGTTGCGCCCTTCTAAATTGCCTTACGTTGTCGATTCGGATGAGCGGGCGAGGTATAAGCTCACCAAGTCTTTGCGGAAATCCATCCGTCCGAGGCGAAAGCATGTGTTTAAACGTTGGATCGAGTATGAGGGGCTTCAACCCCAGCCGACCGATTATAAGATGGTGAACGAATACATCGAGCAACGGTTTGACGTCCTCTATAAGGATGCGCCCGTGACGGTTACCCTGCGGGATCTTTTACTGATGGACGAGCAAGTCACGCCGACCAAGAAGAAATATGATCTCTTTTTCCAGACCGATTTGAACCGAAAATACGAGATCGCTATCCTTCGGGATCCTTGCTTTGGGAAGGAAGAGGCTATCCAAGCGGCGATGACGTGCGTGGAGAATATTAAAAACAGCTATTCCGCGTTCGACCGGAGTTTTGGCGAAGCATCCGTTCCGTATTCGGCGGATAGCCGGGAAGTATTTACCCGGATGAAAGCGCTTCTCGTGGAGCAATATCCGCTTTGGGAAGAAACGAATCCCTGCCCGGAGATTCAAGCGAACATTGATTTGTATAATAGCTATGTGGATTCTATCCGGGGAGTTATGCCCGCGTTCGAGGAGCGGCGGGTAGAGATCCTGCAGCTTGATACCGATTATATCTTGGCGTTGGCGAAGCGGATGGACGCACATGTGAGCCGATGGCTTTTGTCGTCGGATCCCGCGGAGCGGAACGACTTGGTCGCCTCGTGCGAGGAGATTATCCGTCAGGCCCGTTCGCATATCGGGCAGGCCTCGGCATCTCATGAGCGCCAGCGGGCGGCAATCCGTGTGTTCAATGCGGCGGAGGAGTATTTTCATAAGACTTGTACGGAATGAGGACGATATGTATAGACATAGTTGGAATAATCTTCCGTCAACGATTCTGGTTGGTCGTATGCGTATGGATGGTGTGGTTTTGCCCGGGGGCGGGGGCGCAAGAGGAGCAGGTCGACTTTATCGATAACGTACGTTTGCTGGAAATAGAGAATCGTATGCTTTATTTTTACGATCAGCTCCAAGAGATATCCTCGCTGATACCGGAGTATGCCCCGGAGGATTTGGATAAGGCGGAGGTGCGGGTGAGCGTGGTCGACGCGAAATGGGATGTCTATTACCAGTCTATGCGGGATGCGATCGCGAACGATGATTCCTTGTTGCAAATAGTCGCTAATTATCAGGTGGCGAAACAATCCGCCTTGGATTCGATCGCTTATCGGAAGCATTTTTTTGAGGCGCGGGCGAGTTTTGATGAGGCGGAGGCTTTTTTGTTGGCGCAAGATAGTGTCTACGCACGTCTTTATGACACGGCGTTAGGGTACTCGTTGGTGAAATCGTTGGGCGCTGAGCTTGAGCGCGTGAAAGGGAAGGAGCAATTGTTGGCGGAGGAGGCGCGAGGGTATTATGAGCGTGCGAAGGGCATCGCCCAGGAGTTCGACGAGCTATCGCCCAGATTCTCGCGCATGGAAGAGGTGTATATCGGGTTGAGAAATACCTCGGAGAATATACAGGCCTTGGAGTATAAACCTTGGATCCAGCGGGTGAAGGATTATTTGTACAGCTTTGCCGCGGTCGCGCTGATACTCATGTTCCTCAATATGTTGCAGGCGAAATGGAAAGCGTTCAAGCAAGCGCGTGAGAACGCCCGAAAACTCGCTCAGATGATGAATCGCGATGAGAATGAGTATCCCACGATCTGAAATGTCTAACTTGTTAATAATTCGTTAAGATGAATAGCGTTAAGATAATATTCCTTTTGTTGGGTGTTCTCCTCCTTTCGGGATGCGAGGGTTTCGCTCCGGAGGATAAGTCGCACCGGGAGGATCATAATGTCAATATCCTGGATGTGGAGTTCGAGCCGGATTACAAATATTTTTACGCGAATGCCCAATTGAACGATAGCATCGTGTCGGCTATAATAAGAGGGGATTCCACGATTCGTTTTGAGGCGCGGGAGTTTGCCGGGAACCATTTGGCGACGTCGAATACCCAGCCGAGATTGATTGAGATAAAAAACATCAAGCTACAAGAAATCCGGAATTTGGATTTGAATATATTGGTGTTGGTGGATTTGACACTCGATCCCGAGCAAATCGCTGCCCAAAGGCTGGCGGTGAAAAACATGAAGGCTTTGTTCTCGTTGAGCAATATGCATGTCGCGTTCATGAAAAACCGGACGGTCTCGGAGACGATGAACGCCACGGATTATGTCTTGGATAATTATTTTAAGCCCGATCCGGGTGAGAAGTATCTTTATCGCTCTATCTTATGCAAGCTGGATGAGTTGGTGGGACGTAAGTCACGTTATTTCCCGGAGGTCAAGCAGGATACGATTACCCGGTATCTGACGCCCCGGCAGGAGGTGTTGGTCGTGCTCTCGGACGGGAAAGTGTACGAGCATGACATGCCGATCGATCCGGAGCATTACGCGTTGCAGCGAGCGATTACCCAATATGCTGATTCGATACGTCGGTTGCCTCTGTTTTATGTTAGTTTAGGGTCGGACGAGCGGGAGGCCGGGCTTTCGGAGGAACCGGCGGAAGGGTTGGACAATGAGGCGGAGAATTTGATGCGGGTATTATGCGCAAAAATGAAGGGGCAATTCTTGCGAATGCTCGACCCCTACTTCATCCTGAATGACCTTGTTACGCAATTTCATAAGCAATACGCCGATTTCCGTTTCCTGTTCGTCAATCCTGATTTGAAGATCTACCGGGGACTGGAGCGGATTCTCCAGATTGATTGTTTCCAGTCCGATAGCCTGATAGCCACCGATGTCTTCCCGTATAGCGTGGGGAGTATTTACAGCCCTGTTATCGTTCATGGGGCTACTACGTTCCAGATTATTTTGCGGGGAGGGATTTTTGGGGTATTGATAATCTTATTGCTTTACCTCGTTTTCCAATTGGTGATCCCGGCGATTCGTTATTGGCTATTCAAGCGGAAGTATGTCACCCGTTATACGCGGAAAAATATGACTTATAATGGTATTTTGGTTGAGCAATCTTGTTATTTCTGCAAGGCTCCTTTCGAGGAAGGCGACGAGATTGTCGTGAAATGCCAGCATGTGCTCCATAAATCGTGTTGGGACGAGAATGAATACAAATGCCCCGAATATGGGAGGCATTGTAAGCAAGGGAGCCATTATTACAACCAGAAGAATCTTTTTGACCCGCATAACGCCTCGTTCTATCTTTCGTGGATCTTGGCGGGCGCGCTCGCGGGGTTGGTCGCGTGGATATGTTTTACGGCGAATGCCCATGGCGATGGCAATCATGTGCTTGTAAATGTCATCCACTTGATATTTGGTGTGGACGCGAATTCGGATAGAGCCGCTGATCTGATGCGGATTTATGGCAATCATCTCTATTTCCTTCCTTTCTATGGATTGAATATCGGCTTCTTCCTGACCCTTTCGTTGAGCTTGCTGACCAGTCGTGGGCGTTGGTGGGGGAAGCGCTCGCTGGTGGTCGTCGTTAAGTCGCTCGTTGGGGGACTCCTGAGTTATTTGTCTTTCTTTTTGGGGTGTGTCGTGTCGATCGCTTTGAATCTGAAGGACAATACGGCCTTGATTGATTGGCTCCCCTGGATGTTGAGTGGTTTCATTATCGCCTTCGTGGTCGCTTATGGCACGGATATCAAGTTGCGAAAGGCCTTGGTGGGCGCCACCATTTCCATCATCTTTGGCTTGGGGTCGATGTACTCATGGTCGTTCGCGTTCAATTCGCAGTTCGATACACGCGAGTTCCTGCTTTTGAGCTATATGATTTATTGTATAGGATTCGCGGTGAGTGTCGCGGTCACCTCGCCGAAGTCCGAGCGATATTTCTTGCGGGTGGAAGGGCCTATCAAGACGATGGATATCGCGATTTATAAATGGATGAGCGCGGCGGCCAGGAGGAAACGAGTCTTGATTGGCAAGTCCGTGAATTGCGAATTGCAGATGTCTTGGGATTTGACCAGTCCTATCGCTCCCGAGCAGGCGGAGATTCGGATGGTTAACGGCAATCTTTACCTTATCGCCCTGGAAGAGGGTGTATATCACGATAAGAAGCCTTTGCGCGTCCATCTGCGGAAGCGGTTGTATCACGGCTTTAAGTTCTCGATCGGTAAGACGCAGTTCACCTATATCGAGAAAGATCTATGATTCTTTCTTACTCGCTGTAATAAATCCGTTTCACCCGTGGCGATATGGAGGTCAGTATCTCGTAGGGGATGGTTTTCAGCCGATCCGCCATCTCGCTGACCGGTAGGTCGTCACCGAAGATGATCACGGTGTCGCCTTCCCGGGCATCGATATCGGTTACGTCTATCATGCATGCGTCCATACAGATATTTCCGATAATCGGGCAGCGATGTCCGTTGACCAGTACCTCGCCGCATCCGTTGCTGAGATGGCGGTCCAAGCCGTCGGCATATCCAATCGGGATAATGGCGATCCGTGAGTCCCGGTCGACGTAGCTCATGCGGCTATAACCTATAGAATCGCCCGCGGGAACGTCCTGTATTTGCAAGATCGTGGTTTTTAGCGTGCTGACGTTGCGCAGCCCTTTCATGCCAGAGGGGCTTACGCCATACAGTCCGATGCCTAAACGCACCATATCCATTTGATATTCGGTGAAACGCTCGATGCCCGCTGAGTTCAGGATGTGTTTGATTACTTTATGTTCCAATCCGTTTTCTAATTCTTGGGCGGCCCGGGTGAATTTGTCGATTTGCTGGTGGGTGAAATCGTCGAAGATATAGGAGTCGCTTCCCGCCAAGTGCGAGAATACCGACCGTACCATTACACCGGATTGTTTGCGCAGACGCTCCCGGATAGCCGGTACGTCGCTTGGCTGGAAGCCCAATCGGTGCATGCCCGTGTCTATTTTGATATGAATCGGATAGGAAGTGATGCCTCTCCGCTCGGTCTCGTGGATAATCGCGTCCAACAGGCGGAAACTGTATACCTCCGGTTCCAGGTGGTTCTCAAACAGGACATTGAAACTGCTAAACTCCGGATTCATGACGATAATTGGGATGGAGATACCGTTTTTCCGTAACATGGCGCCCTCGTCCGCTACGGCTACCGCTAAATAGTCGCAACGGTGTTCTTGCAGCGTTTTCGCCAGCTCGTAGAACCCCGCTCCATAACCGAATGCTTTCACCATGCAGACCATCTTGGTGTCCGGCCGCAGTTTCGAGCGGTAGTAATTGAAATTGTGTACGATCGCGTTCAGGTTTACTTCCAGGATTGTCTCATGCACTTTCTTTTCCAATAGCTCGGAAATCCGCTCAAAGTGGAATTGCCGCGATCCTTTAATCAAGATTAATTCGTCGTGGAATGTCTTGAAAGAAGGCGACTGGATGAACTCTTCCGTGGTCAGGAAAAACTCTTTCTCGATATCGAATACGGAAGCGTATTCTTTCAAGTCGCGCCCGATGCCGATGATGCGGTCGATGTGTTTCCGCTGTACCAGGTCCGCTACTTTCTTGTACAACGATTTCGGGAGCGTGCCCGATTGGAAGATATCCGATAATATCAAGGTGCTCTTCATCGGTTGGCCACCTCGGCGGCTTTGTTGGAAGTCCAAGGCGATATCCAGCGAGTTGATGTCCGAGTTATAGGTATCGTTGATCAGCAGGCAATTGTTGATGCCTTGCTTGACGTCCAGGCGCATATCTACCGGTTCCAGGCGGGCGAATTTTGTCACGTCGTTTACGCTGGTCGGCTTCAGGTATAGCATCACCGCCATGCAATGAATCACGTTCTCGATGGAGGCGTCGTCGGTGAAAGGGATGGTTACTATTTGATTGAATCCCAATAAAGTACAATAAATCACCGTTTCGTGTTCCTGCTTTTCGATGGATTCGATAAACAGGGGCGCTTCCGAGTCGGTCCGGCTCCAGGCGATCGCTTTGTGGGAGAGGCAAGCCGATTCGATGCAATTGGCGATGAAAAGGTCGTCCCCGTCGTAAATAATCGCTTCGCATTCATTGAACAATGCCAGCTTCTCCAGGCATTTCTGGGTCGAGGAGATGAAATTTTCCTGATGCGCCTCGCCTATGTTGGTGATGATCCCGATGGTCGGGGCGATGATGGGTTGCAACCGCTCCATCTCGTCCGGTTGGGAGATGCCGGCCTCGAAAATGCCTAACGTATGTTTCTCGTTCATTTGCCAGACGGAGAGTGGCACGCCCAGTTGGGAATTATAGCTCCGTGGCGAGCGTACGATATTGAACTCGTTGTGCAGCAGTTGGTAAAGAAACTCTTTCACGATGGTTTTCCCGTTGCTCCCGGTGATGCCGATAACGGGGATGTTGAACCGTTTCCGATGGTAGGCCGCTAATTTTTGGAGTGCCCGCAACGTGTCTTTCACCAGCAGGAAATTCGCGTCCGTCATCCGCTCGAATTCCGGCAGCATCTCGCTGACCACGAAGTTTCGCACACGTAGCTTGTATAGTTCCCCTATATATTTATGCCCGTCGTTCGTCTTGGTTCTCAAGGCGAAGAAAAGGCTCTCCTCCGGGAAGGATAAACGTCGGCTGTCCGTCAGTAGCAAACTGATCTTGTCATCGTTCAATCGGTCTGCTTGGGCGCCGATGATTCTCGCTATATCCTTAATCGCGTATTCCATCTCTTCTTAACTTAATTTAGCTCGCAAGAGTTCTTCTTCTTTTGCGAGATCAAAGGACGGAAATTTCTCGCTAATTTGTTTCATCTTTAACAAAGTTTGAAGGATGAACCGTTTATAGGCCTCGCTTTCGGGGTGGAACGGCTTATGGGCGATCGCTTTTTGGATGTCGAGCCATGCTTTCCGGACTGTGCTCGCCTCTTGGGAGAGGAATGTTTCCGCGAAGCGTTGCCAAATGTATTCGATGGCTTGCGCGGAGGGGTGCAGCATATCGTCTGCGTAAAAGCGATAATCGCGTAGCTCGTCCATCATGATCTCGTACGCGGGGAAATAGCCTATCCGCTCCGGATAGCTCGTTCGCAAGGCCTCCGCGGCCAATAGGAGGGTGGCTTTGCTGAGTTGGTTCGCGTGCGCCCCGTCTTTCCAGTGACGGATGGGGCTTATGGTGAAGAGGATTTTCAACTCGGGGTTTTGCTCCCACAGGGCGAGGAGCAAAGATTTCCAGTCCTCGATAATCGCGGTATCGGATAGCCGTTGGCGCTCAAATAATGTCTCCGGCAGTTTATGGCAATTCGAGACGATTCGCCCGTCGCTTCTCAGTCGATACACGTAAGCGGTGCCCCATGTGATAACCAGGCGGTCGGCACGACGCAAGAAATCGGCGGATAAGAGCAGGCGGTTGTTGATTTGTTCGAGGCATGTTTCCGGTGAGGTCGCTGAGAAACGGCTATGGTGGGCGAAGCTGTGGTAAACACCCTCGTGCTGGAACAGGTCGCCGGTGTTGAAACGTTCCGGACGCAGCAACCGGCGTAGCCCTTCCGCCACGGAGGCGGGATTGTACAAGATGCCGAATGGATTGATATCGACCGTGAATTTGTTTGATGCCAAAATGCCCCCGATATTCTCGGCGAAGCAGGAGCCCATCATCAGGATACGGTTCGCGTACGAGAAAGCGAACGGCCCTTTCTGTATCGTGATCGGTGTGTAAAATTCCATGGTGAAACGCGTTTTTCTGTCCGCGAAAGTAACGAACTTCTCCGGGAGGCGCAAGCGCCGGAAAAGATACATAGGTGACTTCCCAAATGCACATAGGTGACTTGCCCGACGCACATAGGTGACTTTGCAAAGACACATAGGTGCGTGAGGCAAGTACTTAGGGATGTATCTTCTGATAATCCGCTTCGCGCAGACCCGTTATTATTTGTCCAATTCTTCACGTTGCTTTTTGGTGAGCGAAGTCACCACGATGTCATACGACTGGCGGACAAGTTCCTGTATCTTTTATTTTGAGCCATTTCCCATAGGTCAGCATCCGCCATATCCATTCCAATGGTCCGAATCTGAAACCGGAAAGCCACAGACGGCTGAACAGCATTTGAAACAGGAAGACCGCCAGCACAATTACTTCCGTCTGCAATAGCCCGATGGTGCTGCCCCATCCCAGACCGATGCCATAGAACAGGAACATACCGATGACGGACTGCCCGAGGTAATTCGTCAATGCCATCCGTCCCGGAGCAGCCAGCCATTTCCATATACTTCCTTCTTTCCATTTCAGATAGAGGAGGCACAGGCCTGAGGCATACGCAAAGCCGAGCGGATAGACGCTGATGAAATAGCACACGCTGTGCAGGGTATTTCCGAAAGGATGTCCGCTCATGCTGCTCCAGGCATAGAGGAGCGAATAGGGCAGACCCAGCGTCAAGCCCCAACGAAAGGCTTTCACCAATAGATTCCTTCTGCCTTCCAAATTGGCATAGATGCGATTCCTGCCAATATAAAAGCCTATAAGGAACAATCCCAAGACTTTGAAATAGCGGTTCCCAATGATGAACTCCTGCATCCGGACGCAAGCCCCTTGTACAAGGAACTGGAATACCGTGCCATAGTCCTCCGCATCGTGCAGCCAGTAGGCGAAATTCGCTTCGTTGATGCCATATTTTGCACAATAGGTATCTTGCAAATGAATGAACGGGAGTGCCAAGTTGGTATGAGTCATTTCGCATACGCCATCCATAGCTATCGGCAGGATAAGGAAGAACAATGCCCACCCAAGCAGTTTCTTGTCCGATATACGGCGGAACAACGGAAGCAATATTCCTAACAGGGCATAGAGCATCAGGATGTCGCCGCTCCAGATGAACATCAGGTGCAGGAAGCCGAAGAGTAGCAGCATCCCCATCCGCCGGTAGAAGATGCGGAATCCGTTCGTCCCTTTCCGCTCCGCATTGCGGATGATGATGGAGAAGCCGATGCCGAACAGCAGGGAAAACAGCGTATAGAACTTGCCGTCGACAAAGATATACAGCAGGTAACGGGTAATC
>DXEN01000082.1 GCA_019114945.1 Candidatus Parabacteroides intestinigallinarum
CGGTCAGCAACGCCATCTCGTTTTTATAGCGGTTCTCGGTGACGTTGTAATTCTCGTCCGCCAGCCTTACGCTGTTCTCCTGTGTCCGCAAGTCGGTAAAGGCGGTCAGGAAGTTTACATACCCTTCCTGCACGGCATTTTCCACTTGCTCCTGCGCCAACTGATGGCGTTCTTGCGCCTGACGCACATTCAGCCGTGCCTGTTTCAGCTTTTTGTTATTCTTGAACAGGGAGGAAAGGTTATATTTTACTCCAATCCCTATATACCAATAATTGAAATTATTGTCCAGCACAGGCACTTCAATGGTGATAGGCCCGTCCAAATGGTCTGCCGCCACAATGGATATATGTGGCAGACGTTCCGCACGTTCCTGCTTTACTTTCTGCTCATTCATTTGTATAGTGGCTTGCGTTTGTTTCAGGAAGATGTTGTTGGCTTCCGCCAGTTCCTGCCAATCCTCTTCCGTAAGAGTAAGAATTTGCCGTTCCAGCAAAGAAGTGTCAGGCGCGATTTCGGTATCTTCCGGTAGATGCAAGGTGGTCACCAGTTGATGGTTGGCTATTTTCCGTGCGTCCTTAACCCTCGTCAATTGCAAGTTCAGTTGCTCCTTTTGCAGTTCATAACGTGTAATGTCGTTTTTCAGGACTGTACCTTGTTCCCTGCGGGCTTTCATGTTGGCAATGACTTCATCGGTCAGTTCCATGTTCTTTTGCAGCACCCGGATTTGATTGTCCAGTTTGTAGAGGTTCAGGTAATGTCCCACCAGCAGGAAACGTATCTCCTGCACATTCTTTTGCAAGTCAAGTTCGGCCAACAGCTTGCCAAGTTCCGCTTGCCTGATGCCACTGCTGATGGCTCCGCCTGCATAGACGACCTGCTGCGCCTCCCATGCGAAGTTGTTGCCGAAATGCGGCATGTCTACTGTCATGGCGTTGCCAAAGTCCCTATCCCATAGCTTGCCGTTGCCCCAATAGCTGGCAGAAAGAGACACGTTCACATCCGGTAGCCGTTGCGCCTTGGCTGCTTTAAGGGCTTCCTCGGCGGCTTCCTTTCCCGTTCGGTACGTTTGAATACTTTTGCTCTGCTCGTCGGCAAGACGGAACAGTTCCTCTATGCCCATTTGTCGAGTTTGGGCACACAAACCCTGGCTGCATAGAACTGTGATACACAACAGTCCTATGAGCCTTTTCTTTTTGCTCATAAGTTACTTTGATTATGTTATAATTATCGAATGAATATAGTAATAGAAAAGATGCCAACGGCTAAATCAAAGCCGCTACACCCCATGCGTGGAAATCGTGAATTTTATTTTTGTAATAAATGATATATGTTTCCATTACGTGCTTTCGATATTCTGTTTCTGCGGGCAAAATTAGAGAAAAAAGGGATAGAATGTAATCTTATATAGTCGGTGTTTTTTGTTGTTTTAACGGTTGGCTGTATGTGTTATATTGTAAATCGGCGGTGTCGCGAATCTTTCTCTAACAGTTGGCGAGAATGCCCAAATTCGGTTTATTCCGCGTTTTGCCCTATTATTTTGTAGAAGAAAGCGGACGGTATGGAATAATCCATGTATTTTTGCATATTGCTTTTTCGTCCTTGAGGAAGTCGCGATTGGTAGTGCTAATTATTAAAATAGAAATGATATGTCGATAAAGAAATGCTTTTATTCCCTTTCCCTGCCGTATGAGGGGGGATTGTGGATCGTTGCCATGATGCTTGTGGGCGTGATGACGGGCTGCGTGCGTTATAATGTGGCGGAGCCTTTGAACCGTTTTAATAGTCCGGAGAAAGGTGTATATGAGGGAACGGAATTGGCTGTTTCCGCGGGAGATACTTGGTTCGCGGAGGGTGATTATACGAATTTCGTTCTTGCGGGTGAGGCGTTGACCGAGCCGGACGCCGAGGCGGCTATTCTATTCCATACGGATGGAGAGTCGGGCTACGAGGTGTTGTTGCGCAACGGGGCTATCGACGGTACGCGGAAGACGGGAAGCCTCTCGACTGTTCGGAACCTGTATCGTTCGTTGGCGGAAGACGGGGAATGGTTCGACTTCGAGATCGCCGTGCGCGGGAAGAATATCGCGGTCGCTATAAATGGTACCGATGTGGTATGTTATACGGAACCTGCGCGGCCTTATCGGGTAGAAGCTTACGCGAAGCGTCTATTGAGCCATGGTCAGGTGGCCGTGCGGGGTGAGCGGGGGAAAGTGTCGCTCCGGAATCTGCGGATGACCCGCTTGAAGGATGACGCGGTGAACGAGACGGATACGATGCCCGTCGTTGATGAGCAAAAGGATGCCGTGATCCGTTTCCAGCAGCGGAATTTCCCCGTGATTGATTATCATGTCCATTTGAAAGGCGGGTTGACGAAGGAGATGGCGCATGCCATGTCGATGAATTATGGCATTAATTATGGCGTGGCGCCGAACGCCGGCGAGGGTGGCGTCGGGCGTATGTTGGCGAACGATGACGAGGTGTACGCTTATTTCGAGGAGGTGAAGGATATGCCGTTCTTGCGGGGCGTTCAAGGCGAGGGCCGCAAGTGGACCGCCACTTTCTCGCGAGAGGCGTTGGGCGTGTTCGACTATCTGTTTACCGACGCGATGACGATTGTCGATCATAAGGGACGTCTTTCCCGGATCTACCGGCCGGAGGAGGTGCATTATGATGGTATTACGAAGGAGCGTTATATGGACCATTTGGTCGATCAGACGGTGAAGATACTGACCAACGAGCCCGCCGATATATTCGCCAATCCGACGTATGTGCCCGATGATATGAATCCGGATTACGCTACTTATTGGACCGACGCGCGGGTGGATCGTGTATTGGATGTCTTGCGAAAATATCAGATCGCTCTTGAGATCAACGCACGCTACAAGATACCGAGTTTCGATATTATCCGGAAAGCGAAGGAGCGGGGCATCAAGTTTACGTTTGGCACCAACAATGTCGATGCCGATTTCGGCCGGTTGGAGTATTGCCTGGAGGCGGTCGAGCGATGCGGCTTGACGGTGGAGGATATGTGGTTCCCGTCGATGAGCGTCCGGCGGGAGCGTCCGGTGGTGATTTATAATAAATGGGATTAATATGGTATGACTAAAAACGATAGAGCATGAAAACGTTATCGAATCAGAAGCTGACCATTCGTGTAGCCGAGCACGGCGCGGAATTGAGCGGTATCGTGGCGAACGCCACGGGTAAGGAATATCTTTGGCAGGCGGATCCCGCTTTTTGGAAACGCCATTCCCCCGTACTTTTCCCGATCGTGGGAAGCGTGTGGAACGCCGAGTACCGCTATGCGGGTGTCACGTATCCGTTGTCGCAACATGGATTCGCACGGGATATGGATTTCACGTTGGAGCGGGAGACCGCGAACGAGCTGTTGTTCGTGTTGGAGGATACGGCCGATACCTTGCGGGTGTATCCTTTCCCTTTCCGTTTGGAGATTGGCTATCGTTTGACGGAAAATCGCGTCGAGGTACTTTGGCGGGTGCGGAACCGGGGCGAGCGGACGATGCATTTCCAGATAGGCGCCCATCCCGCTTTTTATTATCCCGATTACGTGGCGGAGCGGCCGGAGCGGGGATACATGGCTTTCGACGTGAAAGAGGGACTCGTGTATCGTGCCTTGCGGGAGAAAGGATGCGTGGGTGATGAGGTTCGCCCGGTGCCATTGGATCCGGATGGCTTGTTGCCGTTGAACATCCATACGTTCGATATCGATACGTTTATCTTGGAGAACAGCCAGATCCGGCGGGTGGACTTGCTGGATTTGGAGAAGCGTCTGGTGCTATCTTTGTGTTTTACCGCTCCGGTGGTCGGGCTTTGGTCGCCTCCCCGGAAGAACGCCCCGTTTGTTTGCATCGAGCCTTGGTACGGCCGTTGCGACCGCGCTGGCTATACGGGTTCGTACGAGGAACGGGATTGGGTATGGCATTTGGAGCCGGGCGAGGTGTTCGATGCCTCTTATACGATTGAGATTGCGTTATAAAATAGGGAGAGATTATGAAAGGAATCGTTTTGGCCGGGGGATCGGGCACGCGTCTGTATCCGATCACGAAAGGAGTCTCGAAGCAGCTCCTCCCGATATATGATAAGCCGATGATATATTATCCATTGTCCGTATTGATGCTGGCGGGGATACGGGAGATTTTGGTGATCTCCACGCCACAGGATCTGCCGGGCTTCCGTCGTTTGTTGGGCGATGGCTCGGATTATGGCGTCCGGATTGAGTATGCCGAGCAGCCTTCGCCGGATGGCTTGGCGCAGGCGTTTCTGATTGGCGAGCGTTTTATTGGCGACGACACGGTTTGTTTGGTCTTGGGCGATAACATCTTCTATGGGCAAAGTTTTACCCGGATGTTGCGAGAGGCCGTGCGAAGCGCGGAGAAGGAGCGGAAAGCGACGGTGTTCGGTTATTATGTGAACGATCCGGAACGATACGGCGTCGTGGAGTTTGATGCTGCGGGAAATGCGTTGAGTATCGAGGAGAAGCCGGCCTCGCCAAAATCGAATTACGCCGTGGTGGGACTTTACTTTTATCCCAATAAGGTGGTGGATGTGGCGAAACAGATTCGTCCTTCCGCTCGGGGAGAGTTGGAGATTACGAGCGTAAATCAGCGTTTCTTGGAGGAAAGCGAGTTAAAGGTAGCCTTGCTGGGACGAGGCTTCGCTTGGTTGGATACGGGAACGCACGACTCGCTTTCCGAGGCTTCTACGTTCGTGGAGGTGATCGAGAAGCGGCAAGGTCTGAAGGTCGCTTGTTTGGAGGAGATCGCTTTTACGCAAGGTTGGATCGACGCGGAGCGCTTGGAGCAAGTGGCGCGGCCGATGCTTAAGAACCCATACGGGCAATATTTAATGGGATTGGCTCATAAGAAAGAATAAGTGTATAGAATGGGATGATGGATGATTGTATAAAGATGAGAAAAGAGAGTAAGATATTCGTGGCGGGACATCGGGGGTTGGTCGGTTCCGCTATTTGGGCGAATTTGCGTGGAAAGGGGTATACGAATCTCGTGACCCGCACGCATGCCGAGTTGGATTTGACGGACCAGGTGGCGGTGAACGCTTTTTTCGAGGCCGAGAAGCCGGAGTATGTGTTTCTGGCGGCGGCCCATGTGGGCGGGATCATGGCGAATAGCCGGTATCGGGCGGATTTCATTTATATCAATTTAATGATTCAGAACAACGTGATTTATGCCGCTTGGAAAAATGGCGTGCGGAAATTATTGTTCTTGGGAAGTACGTGCATCTATCCGCGAGAGGCGCCTCAACCCATGCGGGAGGATTGCCTGCTGACATCGGCGCTCGAGTATACGAACGAGCCTTATGCCCTCGCGAAGATCGCGGGGATCAAGATGTGCGAGAGTTTTAACTTGCAATATGGGACCAATTATATCGCCGTGATGCCTACGAACTTGTATGGTCCGAACGATAACTTCGACTTGGAGACCTCGCACGTATTGCCGGCGATGGTCCGGAAGATTCATTTGGCCAAATGCTTGCGCGCGGGCGATTGGGAGGCGTTGCGCATGGACCTGGACCGGCGTCCGGTGGAAGGCGTATCGGGTACGGCTTCCGAACGGGAGATCGAGGCGGTGCTGGATAAATATGGAATCCAGGGCGAGGCGGTGGCGCTTTGGGGGACCGGAAAACCGTTGCGCGAGTTCCTTTGGAGCGAGGAGATGGCCGACGCGTGCGTCTATATTATGGAGCGGGTGGACTTCAAGGATGTGTGTCCTCCTACCGGCGAGGTGCGGAATACGCATATTAATATAGGTACGGGAATAGAGCTTTCGATACGCGAGGTGGCCGAGTTGATCCAACGGACCATAGGTTTCGGAGGCGAGCTTCGGTTCGATGCATCCAAGCCGGATGGCACGCTCCGGAAACTGACGGATGTCAGCAAGTTGCACGCGTTGGGGTGGCATCATACGATCGAGATCCAGGAAGGAGTGGAGCGATTGTATCATTGGTATTTGGAAAACTTGCGTTGTTCATGAATAAAACATAGTTATCTATATGGGAAAAGTAGCATTAATCACGGGTATAACGGGACAGGACGGGGCGTATCTCGCCGAGTTCCTGATTAAGAAAGGATATACGGTGCATGGTATCAAACGGCGTTCTTCCATGTTCAATACGGATCGTATCGATCATTTGTATCAGGATCCGCATGTGGAGAACCGGAATTTGATTTTGCACTATGGGGACTTGACGGATAGCTTGAACTTGACGCGTATCATCGGCGAGGTTCAGCCGGACGAGATTTATAACTTGGCGGCGATGAGCCATGTGAAGGTGAGTTTTGATACGCCGGAGTATACGGCGAATGCGGATGCGTTGGGCGTGTTGCGTATCTTGGAGGCGGTTCGCTTGCTGAACCTGATACCCAAGACACGTATCTATCAGGCGTCTACTTCCGAGTTGTATGGCTTGGTACAGGAGGTGCCCCAGAAGGAGACGACACCGTTCTATCCGCGGAGCCCGTATGCCGTCGCGAAGTTGTATGGTTATTGGATTACGGTGAATTATCGGGAGGCGTATCATATGCATGCGTCCAACGGTATCTTGTTCAATCATGAGTCGCCGTTGCGGGGCGAGACGTTTGTTACCCGGAAGGTGACGCGGGCGGTGGCCCGTATCGCTTTGGGGCTGCAACAAAAGGTGTATATGGGGAATCTTTCCTCCAAGCGCGACTGGGGGCATGCCAAGGATTATGTGCGTGCCATGTACGCGATTTTGCAACAAGACGAGCCTTCCGATTACGTGATCGCTACCGGTATCACGACCTCGATCCGGGATTTTATCCGTATGGCTTTTGGCGAGATAGGTGTCGGGGTGCGTTTCTCCGGGGAAGGCGTAGCGGAGGTGGCCGTAATCGATTCGATTGACGAGCCTTTGTTCACCGAGAAGGTAGGTAGCGCTTATTTAGAGGTTTTCCGGAAGCGGATAGGCGAGGAGGTAGTCGGTGTCGATCCGCTTTATTTCCGTCCGACGGAGGTCGACTTGTTGATTGGCGATGCCTCGAAAGCCCGTGCCCGTTTGGGATGGGAGCCCGAGTACTCCTTGCGGGATTTGGTGCAGGATATGGTGGAAAACGATATAAAATTAATGAAGAAAGAATCCTATTTGAAAGAAGGAGGTTATAAAATCTTGAATTATTTTGAGTAAGGGCGGAACTTTTTAATTCATTCGTTTGTTTTATTTGTAATAAAGAACTACTTTTGAAAGAAATTAGGATGATAGGATTGTTTAATTAAAATGTTAAAAGTATGAAGACGAAGTTTTTTATTTTGGCATTGTTGGCAAGTTTTGTGTATGCGGTAGAGGCGCAAGAGTTCCAGCCGCAGATCGGTTACAGCAACGAGGCTGGCTATAAGACCAACTTTAAGAAGAACAAGGCACGCGATAATTGGTTTATCTCTATCGCGGGTGGCGCGAGCGTATTATTGGGCGACCAGAATGGGGAGGCCGATTTCAAGAATCGTCTGAACTTCGCTCCGCAGGTATCGTTTGGTAAGTGGTTTAATCCGTATTTGGCGTTCCGTGCGCAGTTGAACGGAGGTATTTTGCATGGCTTTGAGGGCGACAACGCTCGATACATGCAGCATAACAAATACTTCGCCGCTCATGTTGATTTGTTATGGGATGTCACCAACTTCTGGGCTCCTTATCGGGAATCGAAAGTGTTCCGTTTAATCCCGTGGGTCGGCTTTGGATATGCGCAACGTTTCAAGACGACGGAGGCTCTTGAGCGTCCGAGAACGGAATCTCCGACGTTGAACGCCGGTATCTTAACGGCTTTCCGCTTGAGCAAGCGTGTGGATTTGAACGTGGAGATTCAAGGATCGTTGCTGAACGAGCAGTTCAATCGCGTGGATATGTATCACTTGACGGATGGTATCGTGCAGTTGAGCGCCGGTTTGACTTTCAAATTGGGCAAGACCGACTTCGAGGTATTGGAGCCGATGGATTACGATTTGTTGAACGACTTGAATAGCCAGATCAACGCGTTGCGTGCTGAGAATGACGAGTTGAGCAAACGTCCGGTTTCTTGCCCGGAGTGTCCGGAAGCGGTTACTACGGTGGTTAATAACTACGTAGACAATGTGGTATTCTTCCGCATCAATAGCGCTAAGATCGACAAGAACCAGCACATCAACATTTACAATACGGCAGAGTTCATGAAGCAGAACGATACGCCGATCAAGGTAGTTGGTTACGCGGATAAGAAGACGGGTACTTCTTCTTACAACATGAGCTTGTCTGAGAAGCGTGCGAGAGCGGTCGCTAAGGAGTTGATCGAGAAATACGGCATCGCTTCGGATCGGATCACGATCGAGTGGAAGGGCTCGGATGAGCAACCGTATGGCGAGAACAGCTGGAACCGTGTGGTTATCATGAGCGCGAATGACTAATAGACGAGAGATATTCAGATAGATGATAGCTCCCGGCGGATGGATTTCCGCCGGGAGTTTTTGTAAGTATATTCTTTGGGAGTGATATAGGAGCATGGGCAAAGTCACATAGGTGTGTTGGCAAAGTCACATAGGTGCGTTGGCAAAGTCACGTATGTGCGTTGAGCAAGTCACCTATGTTAAAAGTCCAACGCACCTATGTGCTTTTTTTGAATGGCGAAAAGAGCCGGTTAGCGATGTTTATTTGTCAGACAATATTAAACGAAATAGAAGAAGAAAATGGGAGAAGATTATAAGGCCGCCACGCGCGACGGGCACGATTTGAAACTTGTCTACCTGCATGGCTTTGGCTCTTCTGCCGCGAGCGGCACAGTGAAGACATTGAAGGAACTATTGCCTGAATTTGACGTAGTCGCTCCGGACATTCCTGTCGATCCGGCCGAAGCGCTGCCTTTCCTCAGAAGGCTGTGCATGAATGAAGTGCCCGATGTGATCGTAGGTACGAGTATGGGCGGTATGTATACTCAACAGATGCGTGGTTATAAGCGGATATGCGTCAACCCGGCCTTTGAGATGTCGAAGAAGAGCAAGGTGCTCCGCATAGGTACACACGAATATTTCAAACCCCGTAAGGATGATGCGACGCATTTTGAGATAACCGCGGAAATCATCCGCCATCATGCCGAGATGGAAGAATGTCAGTTTGATGGAATAACCGATGAAGACCGCGAACAGGTGTGGGGACTCTTTGCCGATAATGACCGGCAGGTGGATGGAGAGGCTGTTTTTAGGGAACATTATAATCAGGTCGTACATTTCCATGGCGAACATCGGATGGATGAGGATGTCATCAGGAAGGTGCTTGTACCGCTGATACGTGAAATCTGCATGTGATTTTTGTTCCGTACTATTCCATAAAGTTATTGATTCGGTTCGCGGGATTGAGCGGTGTCTGGTCTGATAAGTGCGGCGGGTTGTGTTCTTCTACAAACATTGTGATAATGATTCCGTAGAATCGGCTGATTTCAGGCATAACTTGTTCCTCCTATTACCTTTAATTATCCGTTTGCGAAGATAGGGAAAATCGGGGAGCGGGGCAAGGGCTATTTCCCCAATGTTCCTTTTCATCGTTTATTCCTCCTCTCGTATATCGAAAAGCCGTTCCGCATTCTTCCACAGTATATCCTCGCTGTAAGGAGCCAATTCCTTATCCGCAGCCAGCATCTGTTTCAGTCTTTGCAGGTTGGCTCTCAGTACGGCATCGGGCAAATAAGGATAATCCGAACCATAGAGGATGTGGTCGGGCGAGGTGATGGTGAGCAGCGAGTGCAGGACTTCGGGGGTAGGATTGCCAGCCAAGTCGAAGTAAAGACGCGACAGGTTGCCTTCCCAGTCTATAGGTTGCATATAGCCCTGCGCAACCATTGCCGGGAGGATGGATTTCATGCGCGGCAACGCCAACGACAGGAACGAGCCGCAGTGGGGCACGACCACTTTCAGGTTCGGGTAGCGCACGAGCACGTTCCTTGCCAACATATTCACCACGGCGCGGGTGGTCTCCGCCGGATATTCGTACATCGCCAGCGGCGTGGTGGCAATGATTCTCTCCGGATAAGGCGTGGGGCGGTGCGGATGGATGATGATGACGGCGTGACGCTCGTTCAGGACTTCCATCAGCGGGTCGAGTTCTTCGTCACCCAAGTACTGCCCCCGGCTGTTGGTCGCCAACTTCACGCCGTCCGCTCCCAAGGTATCAAGCGCATAGATGGCTTCGCGGATGGCGGCATCCACATCTGGGAGAGGCAGGGCAACACAGAACTTGAACCTGTCGGGATAGTCCTGTTTCACCTTTGCCGAAACCTCGTTCACCCGGCGGATGCACTCGGCTCTTTCCTCCGCATCGCCGTAATACGGCTGCGGGGCGGGCATTGTCAGCACAGCGGTGCGGATGCCCGCGCTGTCCATAAAGGCGATATGCCGCCCGACATCCCATGCGGGCAACGGGAAGGTCTCTTCCAGTTCCGCCCCATGCGCTTTCAGTACTTCCACATATTCAGGGATGATGATGTGGGTGTGGACATCAACCGTCTGCCCGCAAAGAGGTACGGAACCGAGAGACATTCCCGCAAACAATAAAGTGAGCAATCTCATTTCCCCAACCGGTTATATTCTTCGTCGGTCACAGGCTCCAGCCATTCGTTGGACGTGTTTTCTCCGGGCACCTCAAAGGCGAGATGTGCAAACCAACTATCCGCCGCCGCTCCATGCCAGTGCTTCACATTCGCCGGGATATGGATGACATCGCCCGGAAGCATCTGCACGGCAGGTTTGCCTTCCTCCTGATACCAGCCCTTACCGGCTACGCAGACCAGCATCTCATCAACGAACTGCGGCCAGACTTCGATTTTCGACAGGCGCACGATGCCGTCGGCAGCCATTTCTTCCTTTGCGCACATGCCCGGCTGCGTTTTCCTCTCTGCCCCGTCGCACGACAGCAATCCGAACAGGAGCAATGCGGTTAATAGATTCCGTATCATATCAATTCTGTTTTAGTTGACTATTCACTTTGCAAAGATACGGCGGCACAAGCCGAAACAAGATAGACATATCCTCTGCGTTTGTACCAATTTCACTGAAAATAAAATCCCCCGCAAACCCGTCACAGCTTGCAGGGGATTTCCCTATACATTTACAGACGATTGTAACAGATTTACGGATTATGCGGTTAGCATTCTGTTACAAGCTTTATCCCGCCACCCCTCCCGGCGACACGCCGAATTGCCGTTTGAAGGCGATGGAGAAATGCGAGCGGTTCTTAAAGCCCACTTCATAAGTAAGTCATAAGAATTAATTTATACTACGCCACATGTGCAAAATTGATATAAAGTTCAGTTCCGACCGCCGCCAAAGCCCTGTTGGTAGCATACAGCAGGGATTCTGTGGACATATAGTGGGCAGGCCTAAGCCATTTGCCTTTGAGTATGCGCCACAGTGTTTCCGCGATGTTCAGATGTGGGGAATATGGGGGCAGGAAGAAAAGGAACAGCTAAGCTCGCTTATGAGTTTGCACCTGTGTATTTTAGCATTATCCAATACGAGGAAAGTCTCTTTCCTTATCCGGAAAGAAAGTCGGTCAAGGAAATCCGCGACCTTGTCGGCCGTTATGCTTTCAGTCGTGCTGAAACCCTCATAGTGATTGTCGCGGTCTATTATGCCGAAGATGTTCAGTCTGAGGATTTTTTGGGAAGGGACAAAGATATCTTCTCCCCGGAATTGCCAGCCGTATGGCACGTATCCTTCCGTGCACACATGGCTCTCGTCTCCGAAGTAAAGGTCTATGAGGCCTTCGTTTGCCTGTCGTTCGAGTTCTTGCAGCTTCTCGGTCTTATACGCATAGAGCTGCGGCGAGGGAGAACCCTTTGGACGTTTTCTTATACGTCTATATCTCGCACCAATGCGGATAAAAAAGCCCTGAACGTACTCTCCGAGGCTTCTTTGCCCGTAGCCTGCTGCCAGGCTTCCTTGGCTTTCCTTACACTCTGCCTGTCGTTCTCTATGGCAATCCTTACGGTCTCTTCGTTCGAGCAGTCTATTCGGAAAAACTGTCACCAATGACACTTTTTTCGAGTAGCATTTGCCGGATTTAAAGAAAGAAGCCCTATCTTTGTAATCGGAAACTCTGTCACTTGGTGGCGCAAATCTCGATTAGCATGAAACATATAGAACGAAGAAAATATCTGGATGAACTCATCTCCTTGCGGAACAACGGTATGATTAAGATTATAACCGGGATGCGCAGGTGTGGCAAGTCGTACTTGCTCTTTGAGATATTCACCTCGTACCTGGAAAGTAACGGCATCGCCCCGGACCATATCATCCAAGTGGATTTGGAGGATTACAAAAACCGCGTCCTAAGAAATCCGGACAACCTTTATGCCTACGTGGAGAGCCGCATCACGGACGGAGATATGTATTACATCCTATTGGACGAGGTACAGATGCTCGACCAGTTCGAAGATGTGCTGAACGGCTTCCTTAGAATACGCAATGCGGATATTTATGTAACGGGCAGCAACGCGAAGTTCCTGTCCAAAGACATCATCACGGAATTCCGGGGACGTGGTTTCGAGGTGAAAATGTACCCGTTGAGTTTCAGCGAGTATATGTCCGCCTATCCCGGAACGGTGCAGGCGGGGTTCAACGAATACATGCTGTACGGCGGGCTGCCGCAGATTCTGTCCTACCAAACGGAAGAACAGAAGGTGCGCTTCCTGAAATCCCTGTTCGACGAGACCTACCTGAAGGACATCAAAGAGCGTTACGAGATACGCAAGGACGACGACCTGAAGGAACTCATCAACATCATGGCTTCGGGCATCGGTGCGCTGACCAATCCGAACAAGCTGGCCAACACGTTCCAAAGCGAGAAGAAATCGCCCCTGTCCGGCGATACCGTCAAGAATTATATTGATTACCTCTGCGATTCCTTCCTGATAGAGAAGTCCACCCGCTACGACATCAAAGGGAAACGCTACATCAATTCCCCCTATAAGTATTACTTCATGGACTTGGGGCTACGCAACGCGCGTATCAACTTCCGCCAGTCGGAGAAGAGCCATCTGATGGAGAACATGGTTTACAACGAGCTGCGGATGCGTGGCTTCAATGTGGATGTGGGCGTTGTCCCTGTCATCCGTAGAGGCGAGGACGGGAAGCAGCACCGTTCCAGCCTTGAAGTCGATTTTGTCTGCAACTTGGGGAGCAGGCGTTATTACATACAGTCGGCCTACCGGATGGAGTCTGACGAGAAGATAAGGCAGGAACGGGCGTCTCTGTTGCGCGTGGACGATTCCTTCAAGAAGATTATCGTCACCGGGGAAGAAAGCCCCGTGACGAGGGATGAATCCGGAATCACGACCATCAGCATTTACGACTTCTTGCTGAAGGAAAATTCGCTGGAACTTTAAGGCGCGGCGGGATTAGAGAAGACGGAATGAATATGAGGAAGCAAGAATAGAAACAATGGTAAACATAGAAGAATATGGTGTTACTATTATACCACTACCTGCAAAAGCGTTTGATTTGGCATTGTCCTATCAAATTTCCGATAAACAGGTAGATATATACATTCCTCTATGGAGTGAGGAAGAAGGGCAAAGTGATTTGACTTCATTATTAATATTGTCTATCTATTCCGCCGCCCCAAAGATACGAAAAGAATCGGAAGGGCAAACCGTGTGGTGGGAGGATTTTGCGGAAGAAGCGGGCGGAAGCACTGGAAGTTGCCTGAAAAACGTCGTTGCGCCTGTGCGGACAGCTTTCCTTATTCCGCTTTCAGTTCCGGAATGACAAGCACAGAGTCATTGCATCGGATTCCGTAAAAAACATCACGCACCCTTCCTTGTTGCGGGACCAAGACCCCCTTTTCCACAAGGTCTTTTATATCACGTGCTGCTGTATCAAGTGACACCTTCACACGTTTTGCCCAATTCTTGGCAGTCAATTTTCCGGGGTAACCGTCCAGATACAAGTTCAACACCTCGCGCTGACGGTCTGATATAACCGTCTCGGCATGGTTTTGCCAGAAGATTGTCTTATTCAGTACCCTTTCCAATGTCTTGTCGGATTGTCCCACTGAGCGGAGCAGGCAATCCAAATACCATAGCATCCATTCCGTTATCTCGCAAGAACCTTTCTGCGTCTTTTCCAGTACATCATAATACTGCTTCTTGTCCGCGTTGATTTGATGTGAGATACTGAAAAAGCGCATGCTTGAATTCTCGGCTTGCGACAGTGCCATGTCTGCGATTGCCCGTCCGATTCTCCCGTTGCCATCATCAAAAGGATGGATGCAGACAAACCACAAATGCGCTATGGCCGACTTGAGATAACCGTTCCGTGTGTCAGAGTTAAACCATTCCAGGAAACGTGTCATCTCTTCCTCTATTCTTTCTGCGGACGGAGCCGCATAATGCACCTTTTCCCTGCCAAACATGCCCGATACGACTTTCATTTCCCCGCTGCGATATTGCGCCACATCTATTTTAACTGTCCCGCTCCAGCCTGTGGGGAAGAGGCAATTGTGCCACCCGAACAGCCTTTCATGGGTCAACGGGGCGTTATAATTAACAGTCGCGTCAAGAGCCATTTCCACGACCCCATCCACATAACGGGAAACTTCGACCGGGTTTGCTATCGCCACGCCGAGCTTTCGGGCTACCGACGAACGGACTTGTTCCGTATTCAACTCTACGCCTTCTATTTCCGACGATGCGATGATGTCATGCGAAAGGGCTTCGGTTATGGCCGACATCTTATCGTCAAACCCCATCAGGCTGAGCCGCCCCATCAGATAACCGACAGCTTTATACACCTCATTCAGTTTGGCATGTACAAGTTCTTTGTCCCATGAAAACGATGGCCAATCGTTATGTTCATATATATACATAGTGCTATCATTTTT